>DASQUP010000040.1:0-9279 GCA_035641235.1 Actinomycetota bacterium | reverse complement strand
GAGGAGGGAAAACGTGGCCACCAAGACCATCGCCACCGACGCGGCACCGGCTGCTGTTGGTGCCTATTCACAGGCCGTCGCGTCCGACGACTACATCTTTTGCTCGGGGCAGGTCGCCCTTGATCCCAAAACGGGTGAATTGGTCGGGGAGGGAGTCGAGGAACAGACGCGCGGGGCGCTCCAAAACCTCGGTGCGGTTCTTGCCGCCGCCGGGGCAAACTTCGATTCCGTCGTCAAGGTGACCGCTTACCTCACCGACATGAGCGAGTTCAAGGCGTTCAATGAGGTATATGCCGACGTCCTCGGGGCCGCTCGCCCCGCGCGCGCAACTGTCGGAGTCGCGGCTTTACCTTTGGGTGCACGCGTGGAAATTGAGTGCATCGCCCGAGTCTGACGGAGAGCGAACTGTCTGCATCCAGTCACGCATACCGTGACACATCGCAGACGGTTCGGCTTATACGATTCCCCGATGAGACTAGCTGGTGGACCGGCCGACCCGATCGCGGGATTCCGCCTCGGCTCCGTCGTTGACGGAGGGCTCGCCCACGACCTGGTCGCCGAAAACGATCGTGACCTCTCGTTCTTCCGGACTGCCTTCGATCGGTTCGAGGCCCGCCTCGCGTGGATTTTCGGCGTGCATTCGTCCGACGTAGTTCTCCAGGCGGGTCATGAGGAAGAGCAGACCGACGATGGCAAACGGCCACGTGATGAGCACAATCAGAAGGAACACTTGATAGGGAGTCACACCGGAAAGTGTCTCAGACCTTGACCCCCGCAGTGGCGGATTTCGCGGCTCACCTGGACAGAGACCGCCTCGTCGGACGTCTCAGCGAACTCGTACAAACGGCCTCCGAGAACCCGCCGGGCAACGAACTTGCCGTCGCCCGCCTGGTCGAGGGGTACTGCCGTTCGCTGGGGCTGGACGTCGCCATGCACGAGGCCGAGGCCGATAGACCGAGCGTCGTGGCGCGCTGGAGCGGCGAGGCCGGGCCTACCCTCGGCTACTGCTCCCACTACGACGTGGTCCCCGCCGGGGACGTGCGGCTGTGGGCCGTCGACCCGTTTGGGGCATCGATCTCCGACGGCCGGATGCACGGCCGGGGTTCGTCCGACGCAAAGGGGCCGATCGCCGCGGCATTGGAGGCCGTGGAGATCCTCCGGCGCGCCGGGGCCGACCTGCATGGGACCCTCGAACTCGAGCTCGTGGCGGACGAGGAGACCATGGGTTTCAAGGGTGCCGGCTACCTGGTGGAGCAGGGAATCGTCGCGCCGGACATCGCGATCGTGGGTGAGCCGACTTCTTTGCGTGTCGTCCGGGCTCAGCGAGGCGCATGCTGGATTCGTATAACAACCAATGGGGTTGCCGCCCACGGTTCTGCTCCGGAGCGTGGGATCAGTGCCGTGCGCCACATGGCGGAGCTGGTCCTTCGGCTGGAAGAAACGCTTCCCGACATAACTCATCCGGTGCTTGGTGGACCGACGGTCAGCGTCGGCACCATACGGGGCGGTGAGAAGGTCAACGTGATCCCGGCATCGTGCACGATTGAGGTCGATCGCCGCACGATCCCCGGCGAGTCCGAGGAGTCTGTGCTCGCCACAATCGACGAAGCCGTGGAGGTGGCTCGCAAGAGATTCCCCGATATGGATGCCGAGGTCGAGGTTCTTTTCAAGAGCAATCCATTCGAGGTTGGTGAGGATTCGCCGGTGGTCCGCACGGTTGCGCAGTCGATGTCCGAGGTGACGGGGCGAGAGACAGAACTCGTCGGCTTCCGCGGGGCATCCGACGCGCGTTTTCTGTTTGAGGCGGGAGCCGAAGTCATCTTGTGTGGCCCCGGAGACATAACGCTCGCGCACACTGCGCGCGAAACGATCGATCTGCACGAACTGGAGCAGGCCGCGCTCGGCTACGCGGTATCTTTCGCTCGGCTGCTCGGTCCTCGGGAGGATTCATGACGGAGCCATTCTCCTGGCCCCATACCCTGTCGAGCATTCTCGCGGGGAAACCGCTCGATGAGGGCGCCGCCGCCGCTGCCATGGCAGAGATCATGGAGGGGGCCGCGACTCCCGCTCAGATTGCGGCGTTTGTGGTTGCCTTGCGGTCGCGCGGAGAAACCGCCGAGGAGATCGTCGGGCTTGTGCGGACCATGCGTGCGTACGCCGGGAAGGTCGAGGCCGGCGAGGACGTACTCGATACGTGCGGGACAGGTGGCGATCGGGCAGGAACCTTCAATGTCTCTACGGCTGCCGCGCTCGTTTGCGCCGGCGCAGGAGCCAAGGTCGCCAAACACGGCAACCGAGCGGCCTCGTCGCGCTGCGGATCTGCGGATGTTCTCGAAGCCCTGGGTGTGAAGATCGACCTCCCTCCCGCCGGAGTGGAGGAGTGCATCGCCGAGGCCGGCATCGGATTCTGCTTTGCTCCCGTGTTCCATCCCGCAATGCGGCACACCGCTACAACCCGGCGGGAGCTCGGGATCGCCACGGTCTTCAATTTCCTCGGCCCCCTGACGAACCCCGCGGGAGCCCGGTTTCAAGCTCTGGGTGTAGCCGATCCCAGGATGCTCGAACTCATGGTCGAGGCGCTCGGACGGTTGGGCAGCAAAAGGGTCATCGCGTTCCACGGGCACGGCGGACTGGACGAGCTTGCGACCTCGGGTCCGTCGGCGGTTGTAGAGCTGGTAGGGGGTGAGATCAGACGCTGGACGCTCGACCCCGGGGACTTCGGCTTAGGACCGGCTCCGCTCGACGCAATCTCGGGTGGAAGTGCGGACGAGAACGCTGCGGCGCTGCGGGGCGTCCTCGGGGGCGAGACCGGCGCGCGCCGGGACATCGTCGTCTTGAACGCGGCCGCCGGGTTGGTCGCGGCGGGTCATGCCACAGAAATGACGTCCGGGATGACAAGAGCTGCCGAAGCAATTGACTCGGGAGGGGCGACGGCGGCGCTCGAGCGTCTGGTGCGGGCGTCCAACGCAGCCTGACGCATCATCTGGCGTGGAACCGCTCGCACGGTCGCCCGGCGACCGGCAGTGCCCACGTACCTCTCATATGGACGAGGCGCAGTGCCGAGGCATTGCGGCGGATCCACGAAAGGATCACCCTTGCCTCGGCAAGGATCTCGGGAGCCCAGAACCCTCTGACGGGATTCCAGCGCGCGGCCGCCCTGAGGCGCGCGACGACGTCGCCCTCGGCCGTGCCCGCGGCGGCCAGCTGTCCTTCCCGGATCAGGTACGCGCGACCTTCGTGCGCGATGACGAACTCCTTCGCATCGAGGAGGGCGGTGGTCTCGGCAAACCGCAACGCAGCGCGGGCCAGCAGCGCCCCCCGTTCCCGCACTTCGGCAGCCTCCTCGAAGCGATGGGCCTCCGCGAGGGTTCTCATCCGTCGCTCGAGGGCCAGGAACAGGCCTGAGGGATCGCAGACGATGCCGGCAACCGCGGTCCGCACGGTCGATCGGTGGAGATCGCTATCGTTCCCCGGACAGCGTCCGAGGTCGGCGAAAGGGCAACTGACACACCTCGCCGGATCGCTGCATCGGTGGAGCGGAACTGCATCTCGGAGCGCGTCGAGCAGGGCACGCACGACGCGCAGCGAGTTGAAAGGTCCGAAATAGATGGCGCCGTCGTCCTTAGGGGAGCGCGCCGGCGAAAGCTTGGGGACGCGCGTTCGCAACGATGCCTTGAGGTACCAGTTGCTGCGCCTCCGGCCCGATCGGTTGTACGGAGGCGCCTCGCGCGCGATGGCGCGCGCCTCCGCAACCTCTGCTTCGAGGAGGCTCGCGTGGGGTTCGGCCATCACGTCCTGTGCCTCACGCAGCAGATCGCGGATCCGGCTTCGGGGATCGCCGTAGAAGTACGAACGCACGCGCGCCCGCACGTCCGTGGCCTTCCCGACGTACAGCGTCTTGCCGGTCGCGCCCACGAATCGGTAGATGCCGGGTCGCCGCGGCAGGTCGTGTGTCATCTCGATCTTCGAGAACGTCCCGTCCATGCGGGTCGACGAGATCGCAAGCAATTCCTCGAGTGTCGTGACGCCGAACCCGGCAACACGCTCGATCAGATTGTGGAGCACGTCCGCGGTCGCGAGGACATCTGCGAAGGCGCGGTGGCACGGACGGTGTGCACAACGGAGATAGCTCGCCAGTGTAGCGAGCTTGTTGTTCGGTACCTCTCCCGAGAGGATCTTGCGGGCCAGTCCTGCGGTGTCCACTACACGATTGCCGAGCGGCGGATAGGACGCGGAGACGAGCGCGGCGTTCAGGAACGACACGTCGAATCGTGCGTTGTGAGCAACTATCACCGTGCCGCCGACAAACTCGAGGAACGACGGGAGGACCGACTCGATACCGGGCGCCTCGACGAGCATCCCGTCGTTGATGCCGGTTAGCAGCCGGATGAACGCCGGGACAGGCCGGCCGGGGTTCACGAGGGTCTGGAACGTGCCGAGGGTCTCACCGCGGCGGAGCTTGATGGCGCCGATTTCGGTGATCGTGTCCTCGGACGACCCGCCGGTGGTTTCGAGGTCGACGACGCAGAACGTCACTCCCGCCAACGGAGTGCCGAGGTCCTCGAACGAGCGCTGTGCGTACACGATCCCAGCACGCTATCGAACATATGTTCGCCAATGCAAGGACCCCCTGCAACCCCGATAGAGTGCGGAAATGGTGCGCGATATCTCCCGTGACCGGGAAAAGCCGAGCCTCGAGGAGCTGGAGCAAACGCTCGCGGCTTTGCGCGAGGACGCGGAGGTGGCGCACGTGTTGCTGGGTTTGTCCTCCACCCTGGCCGAGTTCCGATCTTGGAAGGAGACACTGCAGACGGCCGTGCGCATCGTGCCCGAGCTTTTGGGGGCCGACCGCTGCTTCGCTGCAACCCTCGACCGGGGCAGCATGATCGTTAACGCGCACTACGGGTACACGGATGAGGAACTCCGTGAAGTGAAGAGCTTCGCCGAGGACCCGGATTCTCTCCACGTCCTCCGGCAGGCGCTCGACGAGCGCCGGCCCATCTTCGTCGAGGACACGGCAAGCGAGTCAAAAATTGAGCCTCTGGAGGCATCCGCGCGGGGGATCAAATCCATCGCCGCGATCCCCCTGTTCCCACTGGGTGAGGTGTTCGGCGGATTGAAGGTCGAGTTCGACAGACCTCGGCGGTTCACTTCAAAAGATGAATCACTTGCTCAGGGGATCGTCCGCCAACTCTCGGTGGCACTCGTCAATGCTCGGCGCTTCACCCTGCTGGAGGGGCTGCGCAATTTCGGCCTCCGCATCGGCGGCCGGATCTCGTTGGAAGGTGTTGCAAGAGAGACCGCGGAGGGTGCCTCGGAGCTCCTATCGGGCGACGGTGCCGCGCTGTATCTCATGGAGACCGCAACGAGCCAGCTCGTCGCTGCGGCTACCCACGGGGTTACTCCTGCTCCCGAGCTCTACGCACGGATCGATGCCTCGGCCGAGCCGTGGAGTGGTCTCCATGAGGGGGAAACGGTGCTGCTGTCATCGAGCGGTACCGAACTCCCGATTGACAAGACGACGCCGGTTGCAGTCGTGGCTACCCCGATCATCGGCCCCAACGCTCTTATTCATGGGGCGGTGGCGGTGTTCTTCAACCGATCGCTGACCTTAAGCGCGGAAGAGACGGAGGCCCTGCGCGTCCTCGCAGCCCAATCGGCTATGGCCATCGACAAGGCGCAGCGGATGGCACGGCAACGACGAGTGGCGAGAAGTCTGCAGGAAGGACTCCTCACAATCGACATGCCGCTCCTTCCCGGCTATCAGGTCGGAACCGTCTTCGAGCCCGCGAGCGACGAGGTCGACATCGGCGGCGATTTCTACGACGTCTTCGATCTGGGAGAAGGCTCCTTCGGAATCGTAGTCGGGGACGTTTCAGGTAAAGGAGCCGAGGCCGCGGCCCAGACGGCTCAAGTCAAGTACGTCCTACGGGCCTTTGCGTCCCGGAATCAGGCTCCCTCCTCTGTCCTGTTTCACCTGAACAACGCACTCACCAAGGGGTTCACGGAGGATCGCTTTGCGACCGCTATCTACGCCGTTCTCGACTCGACGACGAGTACCTGTCAGATCGCTCTGGGTGGGCATCCGCCCCCTCTCGTCTTTCACAGCCGCACAGGCGAGGTGGAGCAAATCCCCCTTTCGGGGAGCATTCTGGGAGCGTTCCCCGACATCCAGTTCGATCAGGTCCGGATCGAACTCAATCCGCTCGACGCGCTCGTCGCTTACACGGACGGACTCATCGAGACCCGTCACGAGGATGACCTGTTCGGAGTCGAACGCACCCGCAGAGCGGTGGCCCGGCTTGCCCCGGGACGTGGTGCGGCGGGCCTCGCTCGGGCGCTCTTCGAGGAGGCGCGCCGCTTCGGCCACGTCGCCGACGACACGGCCGTGCTCGTGGTATTGCGCGATCCCACGGGAGAGTAATGGCTGCTTATCGCTGCGAGGCGTGCGGCAACAAAACGCGCTTTGACGTTGTCGAGAGCAAGCGGGTTCGGGCGTTTCACCACTTCACGCTCGGCGGTGAACTCACAATCGACGAGGAGGAGATCCTCGAGCGCAAAGTCGAAAGCGTCTCGTGCCGGTGGTGTGGATCGGAGAACGTCGCCGTGATGGAGTCTCCGCCATGAGCTCGGGGCCGCTTGACGGCGTCCGCGTCCTCGATCTCAGTCGTCTACTTCCCGGCGGCTTCGCAACGTTGATGCTTGCCGATCTTGGTGCAGACGTCGTCAAGGTCGAGGAGCCCGACAGCGGCGACTACATCCGGTGGATGCCACCCATGGTCGGAAATGTATCGACGGGTCATGTCGCGCTGAACCGGAACAAGAGGTCCGTGACGCTGAACCTGAAGGAGCCGGCAGGTCGTGACGTGTTCCTCCAACTCGTTCAGTCCTTCGACGTTCTCGTCGAGTCATTCCGGCCCGGGGTGATGGATCGGCTTGAGGTCGGATGGACGGCATGCCGGGAGGCCAATCCTCGGCTCGTCTACTGTGCGATCACCGGCTACGGACAAGACGGTCCGCTCGCAGACGTCGCAGGTCACGACATCAACTACATCGGCTATGCCGGCGCGCTGGCGATGACGGGCACTCCCGATGGTCCTCCCGTTCTGCCGGGACTGCAGATCGGGGATCTCGGCGGCGGTGGGATGAGCGCAGTGATCGCCATCCTCGCCGCGCTCCACCGGCGCGCCGAGACCGCGTCGGGCGACTTCTGTGACGTTTCGATGACCGACGGAGTCGTCTCGTGGCTGACCATTCACGCCGCTGCCTACCTCGGCGCAGGGGTGTCGGCGGAGCGAGGAGGCGCGCCGCTTACCGGGGGGTGGCCCTGCTATCGCGTGTATCCGGCCGCCGACGGATACATCACCGTCGGCGCGTTGGAACCGCAGTTCTGGTCACGGCTATGCGATGCACTCGGACGGAGCGATCTTGCCGGCGATGCTTTTGCGACGGGCGCAAGACGAGATGAAGTCATTGCTGAACTCGAGGGCATCTTCGTAACAAAGCGACGCGCCGAGTGGCTGTCGTTCTTTGCCGGAGCAGACGTGTGCGTCGGCCCGGTGAACGAGCTCGGTGAGGCGCTCACCCACGATCCGATCCTGGCGCGGGAACTCGTGGTCGAACACAAGGTGTCGGGTGGCGGCTCTGCAAAGGGTGTGGCCACTGCGGTCCGCCTGACCGACGCTCCTGCCGACGCCAACCGGCTGCCCCCACCGGACCTCGGCGAACACACCGCCGAGGTGCTGACAGAGATCGGTCTCACTACAGCGGATGTCGAGGCCCTCAGGGCCACCGGCGTGGTCTGAGCGTGGCGCGGCGGGACCTGGAGGCGGCGTATTCCGACGAGGTAGTGGCCTCGCTGGTGCGCAGTCTTGGCGCCTTCATCCGGGTGGCGCAGACGCAGAAGCTCACCCCTCCGCTACGGAGGCTCCGCTCGTTCCGGCCGCAGACCCTGCTCCGTCACCGGAACGCCTTGCTCGTGGCCTTGGAGGACGAGGATCTGCGCGCCTCCCTTCTCGAATGGCTCGACGATGGTCAGGTCCCGCTCAACAAGGGCGACGTCGAGATCCTGCGCCTAGCTGCCGCACGCCCAGAGGGGTGGAGGGAGCAACTTGGGCCGGCCGAGGACGCCCGGACTGAGGACACGGATCCGGATGCCGAAGTGCGCCGGCTCGAGGCGCGGCTGGCCCGTGAACACGACAAGGTACGGGCGGCGCGCTCGGAAGCCCGGAGGACAAAGGAAACCTCGAAGCGCCGCGAGGAAGCGGACGCTCGGAAGATCGAGGAGCTGGGTGCCCAATTGGAGGCGGCGGCGGCCGGGCTCGACGCGGCCAGGGCGGAGGCGAGCCGGGCGGTGCGCGACGCCGAGAATAGGGTGACCGCGGCCGAACGAGCGGCACGAAGGGCGGGGCGTGCCGCCGAGAGGGCGGAGGCTCAGGCGGACGCGGACCGGAAAAGATTCCGCGACGCGTCGAAGGAACTGGGTCGGGCGAGGCGGCTGAGCGCGGAACTCGAGGCGGAGGTCGGGCGGCTGCGGGCCGAGATGGTTCGTCTGCGTTCGGAGGTGAATCGCCTCCAGTCGCAGCCCCACGAGGAAGCCGCCGAGGAACCCCGGCCGGGACCACGCCGGCGCTCTCCGCTGACCGTGCCCAAGGGCCGGATGCCGGAGGACCCGCAGACGCTCGCCGAGTGGATGGCCTCACCCGGAGTGCGACTGCTCATCGACGGCTACAACGTGACGAAGGCGGAGGGCGGCTACGGCGACCTGCCGCTCGAACGGCAGCGCGAGCGGTTGATCGACGAGGTCCGCACTCTCGTGGCGCGCGGCGGAGTGTCGACCGTGATCGTTTTCGATGGCTCGGAGGTGATGCCCGGAGCCGGGCGCCGGATGCACGGTGGGGTTGCAGTGGAGTACTCGAAGCCATCCGAGAGTGCCGACGACCACATCATTGCGCTGGTGGAGGCCACCGACGGGTCTGTGATCGTCGTGACCAACGATCGTGACCTGCAGCACCGTGCGGCCGCTCTGGGGGGGACGATTGCGACGTCCGACCAGCTGCTGGCGCTGATCCGCTGATCCGGCGCGCCGGGCTGCGCTTTTCTTGTCACACCCCCTCTCTAGGGTGTGGGCCGACGGTCCAGCCCGAGGAGGGACAACATGCTGATCGACTGCACGAAGTGCGAGATGTACCGCTCGAAGCACTGTGAGGACTGCTTGGTGACGGCGTTGCTGCACCCTCCGGAGGACGTGGTGGAGATCGAGGACGAGTTGGATCCACC
>DASQUP010000039.1:0-4187 GCA_035641235.1 Actinomycetota bacterium | reverse complement strand
TCGAACGTACCCTCGCGCGCCACGAAATAACACGCGCTCGGCGCCCTCGTCGGGTGTCTTGATTGAGGGGAGCGCTGAAGGAGCGCTCCCCTCGTTGGTCTGCTTCAGAACTGGAATCTGCCTTCGAGCAGGATCTCTTTGAATGTGAGGCCCGACACCTCGAGCACGAGTGTGGCCCCCGGACCTCCTCGCCTGAGCGTGACGGTGAAGGGCTCGTTCGAACCCGCGCCCACCCCAGTGACGGTGGCCGTGCCTCGAAGGACCGCTGTTTGCCCGCTCGTCCGGCCGGACGTGATCTCGCCGGTCACGTACATGACGTTTGTGTTGAAGTTGCCGCTCTCTGGGGAGCCGGCAGGAGCGCTTGGTGCGAGCGCCAGACACTCGAAGCGCCCTTCGCCTCCACGCCAGTGGAACGCGACCTTGGTCAGCAGGGGAGTAAACGACGGTGGTCCTGTTCCGCCTTCCACCATCGTCGTTCCCGCGCCCCGTATGCTCTGACTCCGACTGCCAGGGTTGGCGTTTGCCGGCGTGAAGAGGGTCCAGACGAGCGCCGCCCCAAGCAGCACCACCGTGATGAGCAGCGTCTTGAACGTTCTTCTCTTGGCCATCGAACCACCTCTCACTCGAAGCAACGACCGCGATGGGAGGCCACCGCGGTCGTTGCATCCGAAATCGCCTTCTATCTGCCCTCGAACCTCGCTACTCGACCTCCCTGCAGGGTCTCGTGAAGAGCGTCAGCCCGATGTTCGGCGTGAAGGGACTGAAGATCACGCCGGTCGGAAGGGTGAGCGTGTAGCCCTCCTGCTGGAAGGGGCTCGTGATGATCCCAGCGGGACCGAGGTTGCAGACGACCTTGATCGTCGCCCTACGGATCTCGGGCCCGTCGCACGGGATCAGCCTGGCGCGCATCTCGAGGATTCCTGCTACCCCCACTCCCCACGTGCCGATCTCCTGGAAGCTGATCAGGGGACCCGCCCTCCATTTCCCCGTGGCGATGATGTTGTCAGGGGTCCCAAACTGGGTACCGTCGAAGTGCACGAAGTCCCCGCCGCCATGTACCCGTCTGCCCGCAGGATTGAAGCGGCCGCAGCCGGCCATGGCGATTGAATCCCCACCCGTGACCGATTCCTCAACACCGCTCAGGGCGACGAAGTAGAACGTCCTCCGCCGACCCTCGTCATCATCGGAGTCGTCCGCCCACGCGACTTCCGTGAGCAGAGGAAACGAGGCGAGGACCGTTCCAACCCCCGCCGTCTTGAGAAACCCTGCGCGGTCGAGTTCTGCCCGGTCCATTTCTCACCTCCATTAGCAGCGGTCCAAGAAGAGTCCCGGCCGCAGCGGTGGAGACCTCGGAGCAGACGCACCGAGAACCAGTCGCTCCGCCGGCAGCGACGAGTCTGCTCGCGCCGGACGACGGGCATGCCCCAACTGAGCGAGAGCCCGTCTGCGCGCCTGGGCGCAAACTCGCCCCCGCTCCGGGCCCTGCTGCCGCAAACCTCTTCTCCTCCTTGCCGCGGAACAGGAGGTTAAGGCAGTTCTTGCATCGTGTCAAAGCGCTCAATCTCTCTGTTCCTTCCACCGCACAACCTGGTCGTACGCGTAGAACCCGCGTCCCGGGAAGATCATCTTCCCGTCAACGGTGAACATCACCTGGGCGACCGCGGCGCACTCATCGGGGCGCGGCTCGGGACCGAGCCTGACGTCTGTCGGTGCCGGCTCGAACGGGGAGGGATGCTTCACCCGCGAGTCGTCCCCGCGGAGCACCTGCCCGCGGTGGACCCGCAAGCCGGTTCGCTGGCTGGTGGGGCTCAAGTCGGGAACGTCCTCGACGGCGACGACGAGCTGCGCGTCCTTCTTCGGAATCAGTCGTGGCATTTGCTCGCCTCTCTCTAGCGGTCGACGATCGGGACGCGCTCGCACACGGTGCGGCCGCCCTCTTTGAAGGTGACGTAGGCGTGGCCGAACGGGAACATCCAGCCGTGCCCCTCGTCGTCTCTCGTGCAGATCAGACCGACGAAGTACGGCACGCGGGACCGCCGCAGGCAGTCGACCCAGCTTTGGCGGTCAGCCCTCGACGGCTCGTGGCGGCCGAAGTGCGTATGCCAGTCGCGCACCCAGGGGAGATGGGACAGGAAGTCGGGCATCTCGCGCTCGATTGCCGCGAGGCTGCTCAAATGGACGCTGTCGAGGCTGTGGCGGGAGTTCGGGCCCGGCGGCGTCGCGTAGCAGACGGACACGGCGCGCCACGTTGGCTGATGGAGGCTGTAGAGCAGGCCGCCGGTCTCGACACGGTAGGGCGCCGCCGAGCGGATCACGTCGTGCATCCGGTCGCGAGTACGATCCGAGAACGAAACCTCGAAACGGGCGCCGTTGAGCTCCTCCATGCGGCGAGCGCGGATCGCGAGCTCCTCCTCGAGCGGACGTTCGCGGCGCTTCTCCGGCTCGATCATTCGCACCGGCTCGGCGGTCGCGCGGTAGATGGTCGAGCCGCCGTCTATCAGCCGCCGCTCGACGACCCCGCCGCCCTTGTCGCGCTCGCGCCACCTGGAGCCGTCCGGGTCGACCACAACCCTGGTCACTATGCCTCCCCGGAGGGGCGAGACGGCCGCCGCGACGAGACCGCCTCACCCTCGGGTCGTGGCGGGAACGCATACAGCCAGGCGTCGAGCTCGTCGGGGTCGACGCGAACGGGCGCCTGCGGGCCGCTGCCGGCTTGACCGCGGGCAGCTCGCCCATGTCGACCCGGCGGCGCACCGTCGAGCGGGAAACGTTCAGGCGCTCCGCGACCTCACGGATGGTGAGAAGTGGCCTGTAGGTTTCGGAAGTGCTCATGCGTTCATCGTGGCTAGCCGCCTCGAGGATGCGCAAGCGGTTTCACCGACCCGATTCCGCCGGCCGAGTAGGATCTGTTTTCGTGGTGGTCTTCGCCGACTTCGACCCGTTACGCCGAGAAGAACAACATCCAGCCCGAGCAGTACGGGGAGGCGTTCGCCCGTTGGCTCGGTGAGCAGATGGGAGGCCCGCCGGTCCGCTTCGAGAAGGTCGAGCCCGGGAACGAGCAGATCCTCGAAGCACCCGAGCAGCGTGACGTTGACGGCGTTCCCTCATTCTTGGCGCTGCCCGACGACGAGGACTAGCCGGCCCGCGCGAGCTCAGTCAGTTCTGGTCGGCGCAC
Organism: Actinomycetota bacterium; assembly: GCA_035641235.1. Taxonomy (GTDB): domain Bacteria; phylum Actinomycetota; class CADDZG01; order CADDZG01; family WHSQ01; genus DASQUP01. The sequence goes on along the minus strand of DASQUP010000039.1, from coordinate 1,012 downwards.
GGTTCGCCTTCGGCCACACCCGGCCTGATTCGACGGCGTGGACGCGCTGGCAGCGGCCGGCGGGCGCCTGCGGGTGGCAGGTGCGCTCGTCGGTCACTATGTCGAGGCCGGAGTGGAAGTTCGGGAGCGGCCAGCTTAGTGGCTCAGCGGATCACGGACCGCGCACGACGGTGACCATCTCGCCGAGAGACCACTCCTTGACGAAGTCCTCACCCCCTTCCACTCGCAGCGCAACGCGGACGGTTCTCTCGGTTCGCTCGATCGGCCGCACCACCATCGCCTCGACTTCCCCTCCCTGCCCGGGCATGTCGATCAGCACGACATCACCCATCTCGAGCCGCTGTACGGCGTACTCCATCGCCATCCGACGAGTGTATTCACCTGCGCGCCCGGACGGGATGCGGCCCCTGCCGCGGGTGAAGCGGCCACGATGCGCTGGCCTCGGACGCGAGTGCGAGCGCCAGGAGCGCCGCGAGGTAGAAGATCGCGGTAGAAACTCGCCGTGAACGGCACTGTTGAGCGGTTTCGGCGGTACGTTCATCGTCTGGGCGGCGTTCGACTACCGCATCAAGACCAAAGGGCTGGTTGACACCTCGTCAGATGAGATAGGCGACAACGAAGACGAGCGTGATGACGAGCGCGAGGAAGAGGCCCAGCGCGATGCCGATACCCGTGAGCGCGATGAGCGGCGTAGTCTCGACTTCGCCCGCTTTGAGCTCCTCGCTTAACCGGTGGGCCTCCTCACGCGGGTGGATGGCGAGACGCTTCGCCTCTTCGCCGAGCTCGGTGTGCAGGTGGACCTCGGGGTCGCCGCCGCGAGGAGCGCCCTCGACGGGCTCGTCGCGCCGCTCACGCTCATCAGCCACGTTGCGCCGTTCGTACTCGTCGGCCACGCCTCCAGTTTCCCAGACAGCCGATGCGACCGTCTTGCCATCGATTCCGCTAGTGAGGCTGGTGGATGGCCCGCCGCCGCCCGCCCGCAGACCGCGTGCCTGGCGAACGAGTGGGTACT
>DASQUP010000038.1:0-2834 GCA_035641235.1 Actinomycetota bacterium | reverse complement strand
CGGGCGCAGGCCGCGTCCGCAAGATCGTAAAGGCGCTGGGGATGCTCGTGGTAGTCGGCGCGCTGGTGTGGGTGGGGCTGGCCATGGTGCGGGACCCGCGTGGTCCGGGACCGATGCTCGCCCGCATTTTCGAGACCGTCGGTTTCGGGGGAATGGCGGCCTCGATACGGGACTTCGGCCTTACCCCGTTGAGCGAGAAGGTCATCTCGACAATCGCCGGCCTCCTCGTCGGTGTCGGTGGTGCATGGTTGCTCTTCGTCGCGGGCAACTCGCTCGTCGACTCCCTCGGCTACAGGTGGCGAGAGCGGGTCCGACCGCTGCTTTTCTTGGGCCCGGCAATGGCCATGCTCGGTGTGTACCTGTTGTTTCCAACCGTCAGCACGTTCATCACGAGTTTGACCGAGGACGGCGGGGCCGCCTCCAACTTCCGCTTCGCATTGACGGATCCCGCCATGCATGTGGCGTTCCGCAACAACTTGTTGTGGTTGTTTCTAGGTACGAGCGGGAGCCTGGTTATCGGGTTGCTCATTGCGACTCTGGTGGACCGGGTCAAACGCGAGGCCCTCGCGAAGACCTTTATCTTTCTGCCGCTGACGATCTCGATGGTCGGCGCGAGCGTCATCTGGCGTTTCATCTATACGTGGCGGCCGGCCGGCGAGGAGCAAATCGGCCTGGCCAATGCCGTTGCTACAGGGCTCGGAGCAGACCCGATTCCGTGGCTCCAGACACCGCCGGTGAACACTCTTGCGCTGATCATCATCATGGTGTGGCTGCAGACGGGTTTCGCAATGGTTGTCCTGTCGGCCGCCCTGAAGGGTGTTCCGGTCGAACTCATCGAGGCGGCGCGAATTGACGGCGCTTCAGAGCCGCAGCTCTTTTTCAAGGTGATCCTCCCGAGTATCCGCGGCTCGATCATCACCGTGGCGACGGCAATATTCATCGTCATCCTCAAGGTATTCGACATCGTCTTCGTCATGACTGGTGGCCGCTTCGACACGGAAGTCGTGGCCAATCGAATGTTCATCGAGATGTTCAGGTTCCGTAATTTCGGGCGCGCCAGCGCGCTCGCCGTTGTTCTTATGGCCGTAGTGGTGCCGTTCATGGTGATGAACATCCGGCACGTGAGACGGCAGAGGAGCCTCTGATGGCTGCGGGCGCGCACGTCGGAGTGCTCGCTGAGCGGCGTCGCCGCGGCGGTCTCTTCCGCGCTCACCCTGCTGTTCGGATGGCGGTCGTTCTCATAGCCGTCGTTTGGTCGCTCCCGACGGCCGGGCTCCTCATCAGTTCCGTCAGGCATCCCACCGACGTCCTCTCGTCGGGGTGGTGGAACATCTTCCTCCATCCGTTCGAGGGCGCGCAGCTGACCCTGCTCAACTATTCGAATGTGCTGACGGCGGAAGGATTGAGCAATGCTTTCGTCAACAGCCTCATCGTGACGATTCCCTCGACGATCATCCCGATAACCCTGGCCGCCTTCGCCGCGTATGCATTCGCGTGGATGAAATTCCCGGGCCGAACGGTGCTCTTCGCGATGATCGTAGGGCTGCTCGTCCTGCCGCTTCAGATGACCCTGGTGCCGCTACTCCGCCTGTACACAGACCTCGATCTGACCGGAACGTTCCTCGGGACGTGGCTGGCCCATGCCGGCTTCGGGCTTCCGCTTGCCATCTACCTGTTCTACAACTACATGTCGCAGCTGCCGAGGGATTTGTTCGAGTCGGCGTTCGTGGACGGAGCGTCACACTTCGACGCATTTATCAAACTTGCTCTTCCACTTTCAATGCCCGCCCTCGTTGCCTTTGCGATCTTTCAGTTCCTGTGGGTGTGGAACGATCTGCTGGTCGCCCTAGTGTTCCTCGGCACGGACTCGGAGGTGGCCATCCTGACGGCGCGCCTAAATGAACTTGTCGGATCGAGGGGCGAGTCGTGGCACCTCCTCACCGCGGGCGCATTCGTGTCGATGGGTGTGCCGCTCGTCGTGTTCCTGGCGTTCCAGCGGTTCTTCGTGCGAGGACTCCTTACCGGCTCCGTGAAGGGCTGATCACGCCGCGCGCCGAGAGCGCCGGCGCACGCCGCGCGCCGAGATGGCAATCGACCACCGAAAAACTGGGGTGGATTGCCATTTCAGGATCGTGCTTATGCTCGCTGCGATGAAAATGCCGAGCAGAGTGAGGGGAATGGCCCCGTGGGTCTTCGATACTGCGTTGGTGGTTGTGGTCGCCGCGGCGATCTGCATCTCGATAGCGGTAGCCCCCGAGCCCGACGCGCGCGAGCCCGACACCATTGCCTACGCCCTCGGCGTGGGTATGGCCCTACTCCTGTACCTGAGAAGGCGCTGGCCCGTTGGAGTTCTGCTGGGAACGGTGTTTTTGCTCAACGCGTACTACAGCATGAGTTATCCGGGGTTCTTTCCCGCTATACCGCTCGCGGCGCCCCTCTACTTCGCCGCCTCGAGTCGAGGCGTCGGATGGCCGGTTGGCGTCGCCATGTTGTGGTTTGGGTTTCCCCTCATATACAGGCTGTTCGTCGATCCCGAACCCGTCCTAAGAGTGCTGAACGATTCCGTTCGGGACGGTGCATTTTTCGGTGCGGTAATCCTCTTGGGTGTGGCCGTACGCAGCCGGCGCGCCTACACGGCCGAAGTGGCAGAGCGGATCCGGCGCGCCGAAGCCGAAGGAGAGCGGATTGCCCGGGAACTGAAGGTTGCAAGGCTCGTACAGGATCAGTTCCTGCCCAGCGAACTGCCGGACTTACCGGGATGGTCTATCTCCGCCTACTACCGCTCGGCTCGCGAGGTTGGCGGTGACTTCTACGACTTCACACCCATGCCGGAC
>DASQUP010000037.1:0-3019 GCA_035641235.1 Actinomycetota bacterium | reverse complement strand
TGGTATTTCGCGCCGGTCGTCAAGTCACGAGGATCAAGCTCGTGGAAGGAACACCTGGAGATAGTCGAGGCCATCGCAGCAAGAGATCCGAAGCGAGCGTCCGAAGCCATGCGAAGGCACGCCGAGGCAACGCGATCCGCGTTTTTCCTCGAGGAGAACCGAGGCTCGCCTAAAGAGGCCCAACGGAATCCCGGGCCTTCTCCCTCTCCCTAGTTCAACCCTCCAGGCTCGGAATTTACGTCCCGACCCACGGTGCTCAGAAGGGAAAGGAATCGCTATAGAACATGCTCTTTGGCATGAATATGCGGAAGAAGTTCTCCAGTACCTGAAAGAGACCGTACGCAAACAAGATTGCAAGCGGGATCACCAGGTACCAGCGGTAGCGGCCATACCAGATGATGAACCCGGCGGAATAGGCCGTAACCATCATGTAGAAACCGACGGTTTCGACCAGGAAGACCGCGGCCAGCATCGGCAAGCCGACCCGTACCAACTCGATGATCTCCTCTTTCCGCTCGAATATCGTACCGCCGGTGGCTCCCAACCTCGCCTGAAGCAGGATGAAAACGGATGCGGCCCCCATGATGATTCCCAGCGTGAAGGGCAGGAACCCGGGCTGGGGGCCACCCTCGCGCCAGCCCGGGCCCAGATCGATGCCCTGATAGACCGCGATCCCGCCGACGATCCCAAACAAGAGAGCAACCGCGAATTCGGCCTTCTCGGCGTTGACGAGACCGCCGGTCTCGCTGCTGCCTTCCTGGAGAGCTTCTGTCACTCTTCTTCCACCCAGCCGATGTCGGTCATGAGCTCCGTGTGCAGCTCGTCGTACTCGGTCAGCAGGTCGCCGAACTCGTCGCCCACGAGATACTCACCGATCAGCAGCTCCTCCTCCAAGGCGTCCTGCCACTGGTCGCTCTCGAATATCTGGCGAAACATGTCCTCGAACCACAGCACGTTCTCCTCCGGCATGCCCGGTGCGCCCACGATGCCGCGGACCTGCCGGTAGTCGCACTCGGGGCAATCGATGCCGGCCTCCTCGAACGTGGGAACGTCCGGCAACTCATCATTGCGCTCCGGCGTGAACACCACCAACGGTCGCAACCGGTCGGGGTAGTGCGGCAGCCCCTCGCTCGGGTTGTTCACGCTGAAGTCGACGTGACCACCGGCCAACTGGGCCGCGACGTCGCCGCCTCCCTCCTGGGGCAGGTACCTGACCTTCTTCAGGCCGGCGGCGCGCGTCAGCAGGTTGATCAACACCTCGTCCTCCTGCCTCGCGCCTGTCCCCGCGGCGGTCATAGAGCGCTGCTTCGCCTCGGCCTCGAACTCCTCGTAGGTCTCCCACGTATCGGCGTTCACCCACAAGAAAAAGGTATCGAGCGCCATCGACGCAATCGGCGTGAAGTCCTCGGAGATGCTCGCGAACGGGAGGTCCTGTAGCTGGGGAGTCGTGAACACGCTGTTAAGCGTTATGAGGACGGCGTTGCTCTCCCCGACCTTCGAGTGCAGGTACTGCATACCAACCGCCCCCGAGCCGCCCTCCTGGTTCACTACCACCCACGGCACCGGCGATATGTCCAAGTTTTCGACGATGCTTGTCATACGACGCGCGTACACGTCCGACCCGCCTCCGGGGCTCGTGGTCACGACGAACTCGACGGCCCGACCCGGTGCCTCCGCCTCGACCTCGCCGTCGGCGGCCGTTCCCCCGCCGGCAGGCTCCTCTTCAGCGCAGGCCGCAGCCACCAACAACAGGACCACGAAAGTCGCGAAGAGAACCCTTCGCCATTTTTTGATGCTGTGCATATCCTTATCCCCCCTTCGCAGCGCTACACCGCGACTACTACTTGACCCCCACCTCGACCGCTTCTTCTTCTTCCTCCTCCTTCCCCGCGCGGCGCGGGCCGCGCACGCGCCCTATGACCCACGAAAGCAGCGGCTGCATGAACAATAGCAAGGCGACTACCGTAAGAACCGCCGCGATGGGTCGGCCGAACACAATCCCCAGCGATCCGTCACCGAGAATCAATGTTCGTCGCAACGCCGCCTCCGTCGGGAACCCGAGCACCAGTGCCACGACAAAAGGAGCGAGCGGGTACTTCAACAGGCGGAGCACGAACCCGATCAATCCGAAGATGAACACGAGCCAGACATCGAACATGGAGTTGTTGACGCTGTACGCGCCGGCAACGCAGAACACGACGATGATCGGCGTGAGTATTGCGTAGGGGACCCGCAGCACCATTGCCAGCAACGGAGTCGCGAACAAGCACAACAAGAAGGCGATCGTGTTCGAGAAGTAGAGGCCGGTGATGAACCCCCAGACAACGTCGGGTTGCTCCTCGAAAAGCGTCGGCCCCGGGATCATCCCCCATAGGAACAGCCCGGCCATGATCACCGCGGCCGTAGGAGAGCCCGGAATTCCCAGCGTGAGCATCGGCAGGATAGCCGCGGTCCCCGCGGCATTGTTCGCGATCTCCGGAGCCATGACTCCCTCGATCTCGCCCTTGCCGAAACGCTCCGGATGCTTTGACGTGCGACGCGCCACGCCCCACGCCATGAACGACGCCGGAGTGGCTCCGAGCCCGGGGAGAAGGCCCGTGACGAACCCGATCATGAGGTTGGTGAGGAACGTCCACCAGCGCTGGATCATGATCTTCACGGACAACACGAAGTCGGCGATTTTGGGCTTCTGGTGCGTCCCCGAGATGAGCCCTCGGATGCGCTCCGTGGCGTTGAAGAGAAGCTCGCCGATGCCGAACAGGCCTATAGTCACCGGGATAAAGTCGAATCCTTGCAGCAGCGTCAGCGTGCCGAACGTGAGTCTGGGGGTGCCGGTGACGAGGTCGAGCCCGACCGTGGTCAGCAGCAGGCCGGCCGCGATCATGGCGATCGTCTTGAACGGCGACTCGCTCCCGAGCCCCACGAATGTGCTGAAGGTGAGCAGCAGGACCGCCAATAGCTCTGGAGCACTGAAGCGCAGCGCCAGTCCCGCGAAGGGCTCGGCGAGAAACGTGAACAG
>DASQUP010000036.1:0-5933 GCA_035641235.1 Actinomycetota bacterium | reverse complement strand
TAGAAGTCCATGTCGCCGCCCGGCATACCGCCGCCGGGCATCGCCTTCTCCTTCTCCGGCTTGTCGGCGACGATTGCCTCTGTCGTCAGGAACAGAGCGGCAATCGAAGCTGCGTTCTGCAGCGCCGACCGCGTGACCTTGGCGGCGTCGATGACACCGGCGCGGAACAGGTCGCCGTAGTCACCGGTCGCGGCGTTCAGGCCCTCGCCCGGACCAAGCGTCCGGACCTTCTCGACCACCACGCCGCCCTCGAGGCCGGCGTTGCGGGCGATGATCTTGAGCGGCTCCTCGAGCGCACGCTTCACGATCAGCGCGCCGGTGTACTCGTCGGTCGCCAGGTCGATCTTCTCAAGCGGCTCCTGGGCCGCCAGCAGGGTCACGCCACCGCCGGCAACGATGCCCTCCTCGACCGCGGCCTTCGTCGTCTGCACGGCGTCCTCGATGCGGTGCTTCTTCTCCTTGAGCTCGACCTCGGTCGCGGCTCCGACCTTGATCACGCCGACTCCGCCGGCGAGCTTCGCCAGACGCTCCTGCAGCTTCTCGCGGTCGTAGTCCGAGTCCGTGCGCTCGATCTCGCTCTTGATCTGGTTCACACGGCCGGAGATGTCGTCCGCGGAGCCGCCGCCCTCGACGAGTGTCGTGTCGTCCTTGGTGATGACGATCTTGCGGGCGCTCCCAAGCATGTCAAGTCCGACCGACTCGAGCTTGAGGCCGATCTCCTCGCTGACAACCTGGCCACCGGTCAGGACACCGATATCGCCCAGCATCGCCTTGCGGCGGTCGCCGAAGCCCGGAGCCTTTACGGCCGCCGCCTTGAACGTGCCCCGGATCTTGTTGACGATCAACGTGGCAAGCGCCTCGCCCTCGACGTCCTCGGCCACGATGAGCAGGCTCTTGCCGGCCTGCATAACCTTCTCGAGCACAGGGAGCAGGTCCTTGACCGCCGAGATCTTCTGGTTGGCGATCAAGATGTACGGCTCGTCGAGCACCGTCTCCATGCGGTCGGTGTCGGTGACGAAGTAGGGGGAGATGTAGCCCTTGTCGAACCGCATACCCTCGACGAGCTCGAGCTCGAGGCCGAAGGTGTTCGACTCCTCGACGGTGATGACGCCGTCCTTGCCGACCTTGTCCATGGCCTCGGCGATGGTCTCGCCGATCTCGGGATCGTTGTTCGCGGAGATGGCGGCGACCTGGGAGATCTGGTCGCGGCCCTCGACGTCGCGCGAGCTGTTCTTGATCGACTCGACCGCGGTCTCGACGGCCGCCTCGATTCCCCGCTTCAGGGCGATCGGGTTGGCGCCGGCGGCGACGTTGCGCAGACCTTCCCGGACCATTGCCTGAGCGAGGACCGTCGCGGTCGTCGTCCCGTCGCCCGCGACGTCGTCGGTCTTCTTGGCTACTTCCTTGACGAGCTCGGCGCCGATCTTCTCGTACGGGTCCTCGAGCTCGATCTCCTTGGCGATCGACACGCCGTCATTGGTGATCGTTGGGGCGCCCCACTTCTTCTCGAGCACGACGTTGCGTCCCTTCGGCCCGAGGGTCACCTTTACGGCGTCGGCGAGCTGGTTCATCCCCCGCTCGAGACTGCGCCGGGCCTCCTCGTGGAACGACAGCTGTTTAGTCATTCGCAAACCTCCCTGTGACGACGGATGTGAGCCGTTAGCACTCAAGTCCTCTGAGTGCTAAAGATTAGCGAGGCGTCCGCATTCCCGCAAGTGGTCCCTCCAGCACCAACTCCGTTGGAGATTTTTGTCAGATTGCGGTCATTACGTATTAATCAAAAAAGCGTTTCTCCCGACTGACTAGTCAGAACTTCCGCAGCACCATCTTTCGGAACGGACGAGGAGTAGTCATCGCTCTCGCACGGGTGGTGGCAACCCCTTTTTGGACGGAGGGGTTTCCCGTGTCGGGACGCTGCCGGGTGCGCGGTGGCTCGAGCTGGACGGGCTCGCCACCGCGCAACCCTGCTGCCCGGTCATGACATCAGCAGGGCCGCTCCACCCATCCCCGTGAGTGCCAATAGGGCAGCCGCGTTCGCAGCGCGTGGGAGTGTCGTCAGCGCCGTCTCCTCGAGTCTGTCGATGGAAACCGGACTGGCGGCCACCGCGACGGCGAGGCCCCGGGCCGCTCCAAACGGTGCGCACAGGGCAGCGCCCACGATCGGATCCCCTGAAGTGAGTGCCGCGGCCGCGACGGCGGCAAACGTTCCGAAGGACAGATAGGTGAAGAAGCCTGCACCGAGGCCGAGCCCGTACAGGGCCGCGGCCGTCCGCGGTGAAAAGAATGTCCGCCACCACTCTGGCACCTGCCGCCTCAGTTGAGGCAACGGCACGCGCCACCCGAACGCCTCCCGGCCCGCATAGGCGGCGCCGACAACCACGATCGCCGCGACGCCCGCGGTATTCCATTTGAGACCGAGTGCGGCGCCCGCGCCTCCAAGAAGTACGCCAGTGACGGCTGCCGAGAGGGTCGCGCCGACTGCATGTACGAGAACTGCGGATGCAAACCTTCGGCGGGTCCCGTGCACGACGGGAGTGATGGTTTCAACCATCGACAGGCCTCAGGGGCCGAACAGCGTCGAAAGCCCCGCCACGATGGAAGCGGCAATCCCGCCGACTAAAAGAGGAGCCGTCAACAACGAACGTTCGTGTCTCGGTACCCGATACAGAAGACCCGGGTTCCCCTGTAGCAGTAACCGGTGACGCTGGCATCGCCGTTGATGCGCGTCCTGGCATAGGAACAGCAGTCTGCGATTCGGCGCATCCTTCCCTTGCAACAACGCCGCCACCCGCCCCCGTATCGGGGGTTGCCGGTGAACGGGTACTTCTCCGGCACCACTTCTTCGCAGACCTTGCGGCGCGTCTGGCTGCGCGATGTATAGATGTCGCCCTTGTCGTCGACGGGGTAGCCCCACTTCGGGTGAATCGGATATCCGTACTTGTCCAAGCGCGTCTTCGGCGCGTACGGATGGGGACAGGATCCCGTTGTGTAGAGGTGACCACACAGGTGAAAGGCTTCGGCGCGCTCCGGGCTCAACGCCACTGCTACGAACGGTCCGCCCACGAGTGCGATCACACTGCGGCCGACCCGGCCGAAGAACGACCGCCGCGTCGTCCGCTCGGCGAGACCTACCGATGCGCGTTCAACCGCACCTTCTAACTTCACGACGCTTCGTGTTGGCGAATCGGTTCGGACAGGCGGCGCAGTGCTGTGTCCACAAGGCCCTCCATCTGTTCGAGGTTGTTCGCGGTTCCTTTCGCACGTACGACTCCGCCGCGATCGAGAGCAACCGCGTAGGGCGTTCCCGGAACTTCATAGAGGCGAACTGCTTCGGGAGAAGAGACCACGCGCGCACCGATCCGTTTGGAATCGATGCTCCGCGCCGCCGAAGTCTCCGCGTCGGTGATAACGATGGGGGCCATAGTTCCGGCGCGCGCCACCACGGACAGCGAAGGGAGAACCTCCGCGCACGACCGGCAGGTAGGGGAGACAAAGAGGAGGAGCTGAGCTTCCCCCGGTCCGCCGATGGCCACCGGCGCGCCGGACGTATCGACGGCATCGATGGGGACCGGCGCCTCACCCAGGGGAGGCCCTTCGTCGTCGATCTCCAAAGCTCCTCGCGGACCCAATCTCAGATGCAACGTGCCCACCTGGCGCGCAAGTCCGACAACGATCAGACAAAGGCCAATGACCAGTAGCCACAGGACGGCATAAGATGCCGCCCACCAACCTTCCAATTCTCCCGACTCCCTCCTGTTGAGACGAAAGGCTACCGCGTGCCGGACGTAGGATGCGCTGATGCCGGACGCCACAGCCCGCATCGTGACGCTCTTCCTGGCCGCGCTCCTTGCGTGGGCGGCCGCGGCGAAGGCGCTGAGGTGGGACGCGTGGCGCACTGCGCTCGCCGGTTATCGACTTCCCCACCGCCTCGAGTCGGTGGCTGCGGCAGGAACACCCGCCATAGAGCTGGGGATCGCCGCACTGTTGATGTCTCCGGCGCCGCGTGCCGGAGCCGCCCTGACGGTTGCGTTGCTCGCAAGCTTCTCGTTGGTGGTTCTGCGCGGTCGGAGCCTTCAGGGAGAAAAGTTGCCGTGTGGATGCTTCGGCGGAGCGCGCGAGCGCGACTATCGCACGATGCTGCTGCGCAATGCATTGCTCGGACTGCTTGCCGCGGTTGTGCTCCTGTCGGATCGGAAGGGGAGCGCGCTGACCGGCATGTCGGTACCCGAGGGCGGCGAGTTGATTCCCGCGTTCTTGGTCGCGCTGGGAGTCGCGGCCGCCGCGTGGACCGCCTACCAGGTGATGACGTCGGCGCGCCGGGGTAGTCGTTCGTGAGACGAAAGGTCGTCGCCGTCGCGGTGGCTGTCGGCGCGGTCTCGGTGCTGCCTTTCCTCGCCGGGGCCGAACCTGAGGTCTTCAAGGATCCCGACGACACCCGCGGCCGGCTCGACATCAAGCGGGTCGAGATGGGCGGCTCCAACGATCGTGTGCGGTACAAGATCGTCACGTACCCGCGGTGGAAGACCTCTGCTGTGAGGGATCAGGCCTACATCGTCATCCTCTTCGATACGTTCGGCAACAAACGGTTCGATTACTACGCCCTCATCGGATCCAACGGCAACAAGTTGTACGGCGGGCTGTGGCGCGACCGGAAGAACAAGAGCGACCGGAAAGTTGCGAACCTGTCTGCGTGGCGGCCGGGGAAGCGAAGCGTCGGCGTCCGGATCCCGATAGGTCGAATGAGATGGCCGGAGACGCGGGCGTTCTACCGGTGGCGGGCGCAGACCCTGTTCACAGGAAAGAACTGTCGGAGCGTGTGCTTCGACGTAGTTCCGAACAGCGGTCGAGTGACCGTCTACCGGCCCGGCGCGAGTCCAACGCCAACTCCGACTGAGACGCCGCCCGACGCATCATGATGGGAACTCTGTTACCGGCGGCGCGCCGGAGCCGGAGACTTGCGCCGCCGGCGTCGTTGCCGGGTCACCCTCTCCGCCCGTGCCGCGGCCCGGCGAAGGTTTATCCAGATCATGCGGGCGACGATGATCCAGGCGAGCGAAACCACGATAAGGAGCACCGCGGCAACGGTAAGCGCGGGATCACGAGCAAACTCCTCGACCGGCTGAGCCAGCGGCGGCTGCACCATGTGTCTACGCTATTCGCTTCCCCGCGATGGTGCTTCTGACATGAGTGACGTTCTCCGCGCCAAGGAAAAAAGCCTTCAGGATCTCCTGTCCGGCATGGGGGCGGCCGTGATCGCCTACTCGGGCGGAGTCGATTCCGCCTACCTCTCGTGTGTCGCATCCGAGGTCCTGGGCGACGGAGCGCTGTGTGTGACGGCCGTTTCGCCCTCCCTTGCCCGGCGTGAGCTCACCGCCGCGACGGCCCTCGCCGACCGCTTCGGATGGAACCACCGCACGGTTGGGACCCACGAGGTTGGACGCGAGGAGTACGCACGTAACGATTCCGATCGCTGCTATTGGTGCAAGACCGAACTGTTCGATGTCATGGAGCCCATAGCCGCACAGCGCGATGCGGTAGTCCTTGTGGGCACGAATCTCGACGACCTCGGCGACTTCCGCCCGGGTCAGCGCGCCGCAGCCGAACGCGGAGTGCGCGCGCCCCTGGTAGAAGTTTCTCTCTCCAAAGCGGAGGTAAGGGCGCTATCGGCGCGCCGGGGCCTTCCGACCGCCGATAAACCGGCGTCTCCCTGCCTTTCGTCGCGCGTCGCCTATGGGGTGCGGGTCACCCCGGAACGCCTGCGCCGCATCGACCGCGCTGAAGACTTCGTTCTGTCGCTGGGTTTCACGGTCGTGCGCGTCCGGGACCACGGGGAGCTCGCCCGCATCGAGGTCCCGGTTGCCGACATCGACCGAGCGCTCGCCCGGCGCGCCGAGATCACATCGCATTTAACCGGCCTCGGGTGGCGCTACGTC
>DASQUP010000035.1:0-5821 GCA_035641235.1 Actinomycetota bacterium | reverse complement strand
CACCTCTGCTAGCAACGGATATGGATTGACCGGTCCGCCCCCGCCAGGGTGGTACTCGAAGTGAACATGCGGAGGCCCGCCGATAGCGTTGCCCGTATCGCCCACAGTCGCGATCTGCTGACCGACCTTCACGCGTCCGCTCGCGACGAGATTCGACTGGTTGTGCATGTAGTAGTACGAGTTGCCGTCGTCTCCGGAGAGGATCAGCCACTTGCCGGCCGTGATGCCCGTGCCCTCGTACGTAATCCTTCCGTCCGTAATGGCCACAACCGGAGCGCCCATCGCGGCCATCATGTCCGTGCCCTTGTGTGTGCGGCCTCCTGGCCGCGGATAACCCCAGCTGTCGATGAATGAGTTCGCTGCTGCGATGGAGCACGCCATTCCGTTTGCCGAATAGACAACCTGAGCCGCCGTATTCGCCGCCGCCTTTTGTGCTGCTTCTTCGAGCTTCTGCTTCAGCTCGTTGTATTCGGCGGTGAGGGCCTCGAACTGCGCCTGTAGCCGATCCGATTCCGCATCGAGGCTGGCGCGTATGGCGGTGAGGCCGTCCGTCTTGGAGATGAGATCGGCCTGGAGTTCCCTCCAGCGCTCATCTGCCGTGGAGAGTTCCTCCAAGCTCTGTTCGTCGGACTCGGAGAGTTGGGCGAGGGACTGCGTTTTGGATGCGATCTCGGCAACGCTCTCGGAGTTCAGTAGTACGTCGAGCGTGTCGCTGTTGCTCGACATGTAGATGCGCCGAGCAGCTGCCACTGCTCGTTCCTGAAGACGGAGGCGCTGGTCTCGGAGTTCGTCGATCTCCTGGTCGATGCGAGCGATCGTGAGACGTCGGCCGTTCTCACGAAAGCGGAGCGCCTCCACTCGGGCGGTCGCGTCATCCAGTTCGGCCTGCAGCCGGTCCAGGTCCGCCCTGAGGTCGTCCATCGACTTCCTCCCATGGGCCTGAGGAGCCACCAAGGAAAGGATCGTGAGCGCCGCGGCGGCGGAGAGAGCCGCGATGCGACGCACCCTTGGCCCGGCGAGTGGGCGCGGTTGTCCTCCGAGAGATGTCACATTTGTTAGTCGGACCCCGGAAGTGGTGGCTTTAGGCGAAGTAGCTGGCCCGGGTCCCGTGATCGGGCCTTTATCCTGGGCGGATGCACTACCTGGACCACGCCGCCACCACCCCCCTCGTGCCCGAAGCGAGGGCCGCGATGCTCGGCGTCTTCGACGACAACTTCGGGAACCCCTCCTCGGTGCATGCCGCCGGCCGGGCCGCCCGGGAGACCGTAGAGGTGGCGCGAGAACGCGTCGCCCAGGCCGTGGGAGGTGGGCCCTCGGAGATCGTGTTCACGGGCGGTGGTACCGAGGCGGACAACCTTGCGATAAAAGGGGCGGCCTACAAGCTGCGGGGGAACGGCAATCACGTGATCGTGAGCTCCTTCGAGCATCACGCAGTTCTCGAGGCAGCGGAGTGGCTGGAGCACCAGGGATACGAGCTGACTCGTGTTCCGGTTACATCCGATGGCGTCGTCGAGCCGGCTGCCTTAGCAGAGGCGGTCCGGCATTCGACGGTCCTCGTTTCGGTCATGACGGTAAACAACGAGATCGGGACGATCCAAGACATCGCCGGGATCGTGAGCGCGATCAAGGCCGCCAACCCGAACACACTTGTGCATTCGGATGCGGTTCAGGCGCTCGGCAAGATCCCGGTCGACGTTGGAGCCTGGGGAGTCGATCTTGCGTCTTTCTCAGCACACAAGCTCGGAGGCCCAAAGGGGGTCGGCGCGCTGTTTGTTCGCACAGGCGTTCCAGTCGAGGCCATCCTGCACGGAGGGGGACACGAACGAGGCCTTCGTTCCGGTACGTTGAACGTCGCCGGCATCTCCGGGTTTGGCGCGGCGGCAGAGGTCGCCGCCAAAGAGGTCTACGGGGAAAGTGAGCGCTTGCTTCCCCTGCGGGAGAAGCTACTGGATGGAATCCGGGACATCGTCCCCGATGTGGTGGTGAACGGCCGCCTGGAGAACCGGGTCGCCCACAACCTCAACGTTTGTATCCCGGGCGCCGAGGGGGAGACGCTGCTGCTCCTGCTCGATCAGGCCGGGATCGCGTGTTCGTCGGGCTCCGCATGTCAGTCGGGAGCTCTCGACCCCTCCCACGTCCTATTGGCAATCGGCGTAGCGCGCGACCTTGCCGAGGGCAGCCTGCGCTTCTCAATGGGACGGACGACGACGGTGTCCGACTTTGATGCCGTACTTGCCGCTTTGCCCGACGTCGTCTCGAGGGCACGGAGGGCGGCATGACAAAGCGTCGTGCCGTCGTCGCCATGTCCGGCGGCGTCGATTCATCCGTCACGGCCGCGCTGTTGGTGGAGGCCGGCTACGACGTGACCGGGATAATGCTCAAGCTGTGGCGCGGTGATGAGATCAACCACTCGTCCGGCTGCTGCAACCTGGGGGCGGCCGATGACGCGCGCAGAGTCGCAGACGTGCTCGGGATCCCCTTCTACGTCCTCAACTTCGCCGAGCGCTTCGAAGATACGGTCGTCAGGAACTTCAAGGACGACTATGTATCCGGCCGCACTCCCAACCCCTGTGTGCGCTGCAATCAGTGGATCAAATTCGATGCTTTGTTCGAGCGAGCGAAGGCGTTCGGCGCCGACGTGCTCGCGACCGGTCACTATGCGCGGGTTCGGGAGACAAACGGCAGGTTCCGGTTAATGCGCGGAAACGATCCGTCGAAGGACCAGTCGTACGTCCTGTGGATGCTGCGGCAGGACCAGCTCGAGTCGTGCCGGTTCCCAGTCGGTGAGATGAACAAGACCGAGACCCGGAGGCTGGCCGAGCGACTCGGGCTGAGGACGGCGCGGAAGCCCGACTCGCAGGAGATCTGCTTCGTACGCAATGGGGACTTCGATGCGTACGTCTCCGAACAACTCGGGGCGGCTGGAGAGCCGGGCCTCGTAACTGATACCTCGGGCAAGGTCGTGGGCAGGCATCGTGGAATCGGTCGTTACACCATCGGCCAGCGCAAAGGCCTGGGGATATCGCTCGGAGTGCCGGTCTTCGTTACGTCGATCGACGTGGACTCCAACAGCATCGTCGTCGGAGGCAGGGCCGAGCTCGAGGTCTCCGGCTTCTATGCCGGTGAGGCTTCTTTCACCGGTGACCGACCGGGGGATGGAACCCCTGTCTGGGTGCAACACCGGGCGCACGGAGAAGTCAACGAGGCCACTCTCTTGCGCGTTGGCAACGGTCGATTCGAGGTCCGCTACGAGGGACCGGTCGCCGCGGTGGCGCCGGGGCAGTCGGCCGCTCTGTACTCGCGTACCAACCCCGACGAACTCATCGGTGGCGGCGTTATCGACTCGACGGTGCCGGCGCGCGCCGCAGTCTGACTTGGGCGAGGGGCCTCACCACCGGCGCGCAATCCAGGAAGAGTTCAACCGCGCAGCACCCGGATTCGCGGAGAGAACCAAAGTTCGCTTCGACGATCTGGACGTCGTGGAGTTCTCACGAGTTCGTGAGGGTGAGTCGGTGTGCGAAGTTGGCGCGGGCACCGGCAACTTTCTGTCGTTGTTCTCGGGGCGTGCCGGATGGCTGCTGGCCGCGGATCTCACGCCGGGCATGCTCCTAGAAGCTCAGCGGCGCTTCGACGACGTGACGGCGGTCTGCTCGGACGGTTTCCGGCTTCCGTTCAAATCCGGTTCGATCGATCTCGTTGCGACCGCACAGACCCTGCATCACATCTATGAGCCGGTGCCGTTTCTGAAGGAGCTGCGACGAGTTGCCCGGCCCGGTGGTCGTGTCCTGATCGTCGACCAGGTTGTGCCGGAGAGCCTCGAGAAAGCGACCGTTCGCCATGAGCTCGAGGTGCTGCGCGACCCGTCTCACGCGGCAACGCGTCCGGCGTCGGCGTTTCGAATCGTGCTGCGCGCCGCCGGGCTCGAGATCATCGACGAACGTGTTGTCGACTCCCAATCGAGCTTGTCCAAGTGGATGTGGCCGGGTGAGTTTCCGGCGGAGCGGATCGCCGAGGTGCGGGATTTCATCGAGCGCTACGGTGATCAGACGGGGATGGACTGGCAGCGCTCCGGCGACGACTGGAGCTACGTCCGCCACCGAATGATGCTCCTGGCGCGCCCGTGATCCCGTTCTGTTCTTCTCTGGCCGTCTTGTAGACGGTCACAGAAGAAAAGAACGATCTCCGGTGCCGTAGGACGCTCCCCAGACGTCAAATGTGACTCCGCCTACGCCTCACGCAGGGGTCGGGCCGCTGCTTCTCCCTACCAGGACGACATGTAGTTCACCCGGCCCGTGGACGCCGAGCGCCAGCTCGTTGCCGATATCCGCGCTTTTGCTGGGGCCCGTGATCAGCACCAGATTGGACGGATAGGAGTCCATCTCGGCGATCTGCACGAACAGATCGCTCACCGTCGGCAGCAACCGCGCCTCGTCGACGAACGCCACATGGGTTGAGGGCAGGAGGCTGGGGGCGCGGCCCCCCGGAGGCGCCGCGTCGACGACCACCGTTCCGGTTTCGGCGACCGCCCACAGGGCGCCCGTGACGCCGACTTCGGCCGTGGCGGCTCCGTCGCGGCCGGCCTCCGGCCACCACCGCAGTTCTCCTCCTGCAGATGCAACGGCGCCCTCGATATCGGACGGCACTTCTTCGTCGCGCGCCACCAGGACGGCGGGCATATCGCGCCCCTGCAGGATCCCCTCGAGGACCTCGGCGCGCCGGGCTGGCGTGCACCGGTGCAAAGTTCCCCCGACGGCTTTCAACTCGACCTCGAAGCGCTGAATCGGATCCTCGATCTGGACGGCCCAATCTGCCGGTACGTGCGCGTCCCGCCCCTCGACCGAGGTCAGCCGATCCCGTACGCGCTCAAGGAAATCTGCCCGGTCGGTCACCGGCGCCCCCGCCTCGACCTGTACGGAACCCTCGGGAGTGAGGGGAGGGCTCGGCCTCGCCCCCACCGCTTCAGCAGCGGAAGCCGCGCCAGACGGGACCCGCCCAACAGGCGCGCCGCCAAAGCTCCGCCGGAAGCAAAAAGCTTGAATCGACGGGGTGTCGACCACGCATGCGACCACGAGGAGTACGCCATCCGTTCGGTCCGAGACGCGTACTTGTGCGCATATTCCTGTCGTTCGTACAGAAGCAAGTCGTGGAGCGGAATGCGAACGGGACACGCTTCCGTACACGCGCCGCACAGGGTCGAGGCGTGCGCAAGCTCTGATGCCTGCTCACTCTCGCGGAGCAACGGATTGATCACGGCACCGATCGGCCCCGAATAGACGGGATCGTACGCGTGGCCACCTGTTTGCCGGAACACTGGGCACACGTTCAGACATGCTCCACACCGGATGCATTTCAGTGCGTCCTGGTAACGGGTGCCTAGCAGGTTCGAGCGGCCATTGTCGAGTATCACGAGGTGCGACTCGATCGGGCCGTCGGCCTCACCGGCGCGCCGAGGTCCGAACAACAGAGAGGTGTACTGCGTCAGCTTCTGTCCCGTCCCACTGCGGGCCAGGAGCGAGAGCATCACCGCGAGCTGTTCCCAGTTGGCGACGACTCGCTCCATTCCCATGATGGCAACGTGGTGCGGCGGCATCGATGTGCACATCCGGCCGTTCCCTTCGTTCGTCGCCAGACACAGCGCTCCTGCATCTGCAACGGCGAAGTTCACTCCCGAGATCCCCAATCCGGCACTCAGGAAATGCTCACGGAGGCGACCCCGCGCAAACTCCAACAAGGGCTCGACCTCCGCGGGCATGGTCGTGCCGGAGATATCGGAGAACAACGCGGCCACATCGTGTTTCGACATATGAATGATGGGGGTGAT
>DASQUP010000034.1:0-3345 GCA_035641235.1 Actinomycetota bacterium | reverse complement strand
GGCCATAGATGTTGATGCCGGTGAAATCGATCTCTTTGCCGTCGACGGGTAGCGTCCCCGCTTCCCAACGTTGGACTAGGAATCTCCCGCCGGACATCCACTCAAACGTTGTGCGTCCTGGAGGCCCTGGGAACGCGGCCGCGGTCAGGCTCCACTCTCCGACGAAAGCATCCAGCGATTCCATGGCGAGATCACCCCTTCAAAGTCGGGTCCAGTACTAGTGACGACGTTAAGGGACAAAACTCATCGGACGAGTGGGCCTAAAGTCGCCTGGTGTCCTCCAAGTCACTTGATCGCGAGCTCCTGGAGTCGGTCCTCGGAACTTTCGTGGTGGCCGCGGAGAACGCTCCGTGGGGGTTCACCAACCTGACTGCACTCGTTGAACTTGCGGGTGGCGAGCGAGTGGTCTGCCGTGGCCTGGTGGGCGTGGGCCGTGGCGTTCCATCCCTCGGCACTGGCTGCAGGAATGGAGGCTTTTCTGGATGGCGCGGGCATAGATAGAGCCGATCCTCTTCTCCCGGATCGAATACACGCTCTCCAGGTACTTCGCATGCTGGAGCTGTTGGCGAGCGGGCCAACGCTGAGTCGCGACATCAGGCAGATCGTGTTCGCCCGACTGCGCGTGCAACTCGAAGGCCAACGTTAGCCGAGCCGCGACTTCGCTTCCCGTCTCGAAGCCCGCGCCCGCTCGTGCGCGTTGAGAATCACTTTTCTCAAACGAACGGTATGAGGTGTCACCTCGACACACTCATCTTCTTTGATGAACTCGAGGGCCTGTTCGAGGGACATCTGCTTGTGAGGGATGAGACGAACGAGTTCCTCCGCGGAAGAAGCGCGCACGTTCGTAAGCTTCTTCTCCTTGGTCGGATTCACATCGATGTCCTCGGAGCGCGAGTTCTCCCCAACGATCATCCCCTCGTACGACTCAACTCCCGGCGGGACGAACATGGTCCCTCGCTCCTGGAGGTTCAGTAGCGCATAGGTGGTAGTGGGCCCTCGCCGGTCGGCAACGAGGCTTCCAGTCGGTCGGGTTCGAAGCTCCCCAAGCCACGGCTCATAACGATCGAAGACGTGGTGCAGAAGTCCGGTGCCGCGCGTCTCGGTAAGGAACTCGGTTCGAAACCCGATCAGCCCGCGTGCCGGCACGAGGTATTCCATCCGAACCCATCCCGTGCCGTGGTTGACCATGTTCTCGAGTCGTCCCTTCCTAAGCGCGATCAGCTGCGTGACGACACCCAGGAAGTCTTCCGGGACGTCGATGGTGAGGCGTTCGACCGGCTCGCAGAGCTTGCCGTCGATCTCTTTCGTGAGCACCTGGGGTTTTCCGACGGTGAGCTCGAAACCCTCCCGGCGCATCATCTCTACGAGCACGGCGAGCTGCAGCTCCCCTCGTCCCTGCACCTCCCACACTTCCGGCCGGTCCGTTTCGAGGACCCGGATCGAGACGTTGCCGACCAGCTCCTGATCGAGCCGGGTCTTGACCAACCGAGCGGTGAGTTTGGTGCCGTCCTGGCCTGCGAGGGGCGCGGTGTTGATACCTATGGTCATGGACAGGCTCGGATCGTCGAAGTGGCTGACCGGAAGCGGCCGTGGGTCGGCAGCGTCCGAAAGCGTTTCCCCGATGGTTACCTCAGGAAGCCCGGCGATCGCGATGATCTCCCCGGGTCCCGCCTCCGTCGCCTCCACGCGGTCCAGCGCTTCGGTGACGTATAGCTCGGTGATCCTGGCCGTCTCGATGGTCTCGTCTGCACGGCACCACGCGATCGGCTCTCCTCGTTTGATGGTTCCGTGAAACATCCGGCATAGTGCGAGCCGGCCGACGTACGGAGAGGCGTCGAGGTTTGTGACCAGTGCCTGCAGGGGATGCGCATCCTCGTAAGAAGGAGCCGGGATGTGCTCAAGCAGCAGTTCGAAAAGAGGCTTGAGATCAGTTCCTTCGTCGTTCGGGTCGACCGACACCTTTCCTTCTCTGGCGTTGCAGTAGACGATAGGGAAGTCGATCTGACTTTCATCTGCGTCGAGATCAAGAAAGAGTTCGTAGACCTCGTTGACCACATCCTCCACGCGCGCGTCGGGCCGGTCGATCTTGTTGACGACGAGGATGATCGGCAGTCTGGCTTCGAGCGCCTTCCGCAGGACGAATCTGGTTTGCGGAAGCGGCCCCTCGCTCGCATCGACCAGCAGGAGGACTCCGTCGACCATGGTGAGCCCCCGTTCGACCTCTCCTCCGAAGTCGGCATGCCCGGGCGTGTCGACGATGTTGATCTTGACGCCGCCGTGGCGCACGGCGGTGTTCTTGGCCAGGATCGTGATGCCCTTCTCTCGCTCCAGGTCCATGGAATCCATGACCCGCTCGGCGACATCCTGGTTGGAACGGAATGCTCCCGATTGCCACAGCATTGCATCGACGAGTGTCGTCTTGCCGTGATCAACGTGAGCGACGATCGCTACATTGCGGAGATCATCGCGCGTTGGCATTGCGTCACCTCTAGTCGGGGTTGTGAAACCTGACAATAACGCCCGACCACATCGACCAAGTGACTACACGGTGTCGGTTGGTTCGCTAGCCTCCGCGGCGCCGGATCGCCTGGATGAGGTCCCACTTGCCCATCTTCGACCGGCCCTCGATGCCGAGCTGTTTGGCGCGATCGTAGAGCTGACTTCGTGTGCGATCCTCGAGGTTGCGTCCCGGTTTTCCGCCGCGTTGTCTGGACTTTGCCGCCTGACGTCCGAGATCCGAACGCGTGGATTTCGGAAGCTTGGATATCGTCTTCTTCCGACGAGATGCCTGCTGCGCGCGCCTGACATTCTTCTTGGCCGCCTGTCTCTGCTTCGTTGTAGCCACGATCGGTCACTCCTTTCCTGCCGTCGAGGCTCCATCGCTGGATCGACGAAGTCCCTAGCTCTTCTTTCCTGCCAAGGCTCGCTGGAGCTGGTCCTTGGTCATCTGGGATCGTCCTTCGATGCCCCGCTGCTTTGCTTCTTCGTAAAGCTGCTGTTTGGTTCGCCCCTTGGGACGCCTCGTGCCCGAACGCTGGCCGCCCCGTTTCGATGAAGGCATGTCCTGAACCGATGCTTTGCTTGCCGTCTTTGATTGGCCCCTTCGAGCTCGCTCCTTTTGGACCGTTCGAGCGGCAATTTCTTTTGCTCGACCAGCCGGCTCGCCCTGGTCCTTCTGGCTCTCTTTGATGTGCTCGTACTTTCGTTCCTGCTTGTCCGTCCACTCTCCCCTGGGCATAGTCCACTCCTCTCGAATCGACTCTGCCCCTGTCTAGTACCCAATGTTTGACTACAAATACGAACGGGTCGTTGCCCAACGATCAGTCACCTCCGGGTTACATATAT
>DASQUP010000033.1:0-7648 GCA_035641235.1 Actinomycetota bacterium | reverse complement strand
AAACCCCGGCAGCAGGACGATGAAGAGGAGGAGACGATGGCTATCGCGATGATGGTCGACAACCCAGAGGGCTCGCAGGAGATCTACGAGGCGGTCCGCGAGAAGGCAGGCATGGATCGGCCGGCGGGCGGCATCTTCCATGTCGCCGGACCCAGCCCGAACGGCGGGTGGCGAGTGATCGAGCTGTGGGAGTCGGAAGAGGACGCCAAGCGGTTTGTAAAGGAGCGGCTGCGGCCGGCCTTCGAGGCCGTCGGCGCCTCACTTACGTCTCGGCCTGAGTTCTGGCCCGTTCACAACTACATGCGGTAGGGCGACCCAGAGAAGTGTCCGGGCGCCGGTGACGGCTCGGCAACCCCAGGGATTGGAGGAGACTCGTGGCAAGTATCGACAGCAACAGGACTCAGTGGCGAACGTTCATCCTCGTCTTCGCGCCGGCGGTGTTACTCGCCGCCTTCGCGACCCATTCCTACCTGCCGGGCCCGCTACCTAACGATGCAGCGGTGGCCGAGGCGGTCGTCGACGGTACGACCCGCTGGGGATGGGTGCACCTCACCACCAGCGTGGCATCCGGCTTGATCGTCTTGGCCTTCCTCGCCGTTCGAAGCTACCTTCGGGAGGCCGGGGAGGATCGTCTCAGCGCCGTCGGTGTTCCCTTCGTCGTCATCGGCAGCACCCTGTTCGCGACCCTGCCGGGGATGGAGTTCGCTCCCCTGGCGGCGGCCGAAAGTGGCGCGGCGGTGACGGAAATAGAAGCCACGCAGGCCGCCCTTGCGCCCTGGTTCAGGCTTGTCCTGATAAGCGGAGCCGTCGCGTTCGCGATCGGGGTGCTGGCCTTCGCGCGTGCGATCTTCGTCACCACCGTGGGAGGCCCTGCGCTTAGCCGGGTCGTGGCCGTCGCGCTGATCGTCATGGCCCTATCTCGCGTCGTGCCGCTGGCCGCCGTGCAGTTCTACGTGCAGGGCGTTGCGACTATCGTTGCCCTCTGGCCGCTGGCCTACGTGATGCGCTCGCAGCCAGCGCCGCACACCGGCCAATCGCGACCTTCGTTGACCTTTCGAGGAGCTTAGAGACAGCGGACGTCTCGTTCGAATCCCCGCCCCCACAGCAAGAAAAGCTCCGCACCGGCGATCTGCCCGTCTTTAGCCGGCGAGGATCTTCGCCTTCTGGGCCTCGAACTCGGCCTCCTGCCACTGTGGCTTGTCAACGTTTTGTCAACGAACGCGCTAGGAAAGATCGGGACCGGCCAGTAACGGTCAGGAAGTTATCCTGTCGCTGACCTGCACAATTAGCATCAGGGAGAAGTAAGCAGGGCTAATCAGGACGGCCGGCCACACACTTGAAAACCGTTGTCCGAAAGGACTTGTGGGTTCGAGTCCCACGCCCTCCGCAAACGGCCTCTGACCAGGGATCTTGCTTCCAGATGATCGAAGTACTGGGCCGCGCCTTTGACGCGGTGGACGGTTTCAGAACCGTTGTCCACGATCCTGATTGGCCGTATTTCGTCGGCGCGCTCGGACTCCTGATCAGGACGTTCGTGAAATCCCTACCAACTAACGGAGGGTGCAACGGTCTTTCATCGATCAAACCGTTTCCTGAAACGGTGCTCCTTCAGGTGAGAGACTCCGTTGACCTGCATTCTCGCGACCCAACAGTTCCCGGTTCTCTAGGGTTGTCAACGAATTGTCAACGTCACGTAGCGCTTGCAACCTCACCCCGCGGTCCCTGCTGAAAGATCTTCGCCTGGAATTCGTAAACCAGCGCGGTCAGTTCAGCTGAGACCCTTCTGCGGTCGAGTTGAAGCAGTCATGGTCGCAAGGGCCGAATCGTGATGTGGTTCTTTGCGGCTCTTGTCTGCATCGCGCGGATCTACGTAGGAGCGCACTTGCCTCTCGATGTGGTCGGGGATGCCGCGTTTGGTCTGGTCGTCGGTGCACTTGTTAATCTGCTCCTGAGCGTCCCTCTCCGCACCAACGACGATCGACCGATCAGCGGCCTAACGGTCGCAGATGCAGCGTCAAACTCCCGCAAGGCACGGGACGAGCAATCGTTTCGTGTCCTCTGTCCTGCTCGCCTCCCTCGCACCTCCGTCGACTACCGGGGCAGCCTCCCAATCCCCTCACGGCCCGCCTTGTTGACGATGGTCGGACGTTCCACGGAATTGAGTTCGCATACGGTGCTCCCTATGAGACCCGCCAGTGGAGAAACCATCCGCGACGTTTTCTCCATCTCGCAATCCTGCGCGCAGAGACGTCGATTGGGACCCTTCTGAAGGATCGACCCCCGCCGGGCGACAAGCGCCTGGCAGGGCGAATGGGCAGCCTCTTTCACGCGCCTACGTCTTTCAAAAGTGGTGGCGACGGCGGCGACCAACTCATGTTCACCTGGCATGAACGCAAGTCCCATACACAATCAGCCTTCACGCGTGGCGGCGGGCGGAGGCTCTGCTCGATTCGAGCAAGAGCTTGTACCAACCGGAACCGGGGGCTGCTCAGATCTTTCGTGATAAGAGGGCCCGCAAACCGCGGGCTCTCCTTTCCTAGGCGAGTTGCCGTTCCCTGTCGGGCCGTCCCTCCTCCGTCATTGCGGACCATACGGTTAACGCGAGAGCAGCGAGCCCAACCGCTGCGAATGGACCGGCGTGAAGGGCGAACAAGACTGAGGCGAGCATGGCGACCCATGCGGACGACCGGGCACGGTTGAAGCGAAGTGCCACAGCACACGAGATCGCTACCACGATCCACATCGGGTGAGCCACCGAGCCAAGCACTGAGAACTCGCCACCAAAGGTCTGATGCTCGAAGAGATACGTAGAGGCCTCTTGGAAGCCTCCATCAACAAGGACCCCCGTCGCGATCCCCGCGATGGCGTCAAACGCGCTGAACAACGCGATCCAGAGCACAATCGCAAACCGACCAACGGCAGCAGCCGTCCCTTGTAGCGGGCGGAGAAGTAGCCACATGACGATGCCAAGCAATGGTGCCAGAGCCAGCTGGGCGATATGGACGGCCAACCAGGTTCCGTTGTTTGCCGTCGTCTGATCCTGCGGATGCAGGAGCGCGGCGACAATCCAGATGACCGGTATCGCCGCGGCCAATACGTGAACGAGCTTGCTTGTGCTGGCGAACGAGGTACGAGGATCGATCGTGATGGGGACACTTGGTCCCGCCTTCGGCGAAGCTGTCGAGACCATGCCTCCACTCTCCTCTGTAAATTTGTGCTGCTTTATGCTCAGCATGCTTCACTCCCTGCCAACTCTTGCTGGTGGATGAAGTCTTAGTCGCCTCACGAAGTCTTGGGCCACATCACAGCCATCTCCGGCTCCACCGGTGGTCGGCCGCGAACCTGTCCGGTCCATGGCGGTCAGGTCCTCACCATCCGACGCGTTGCGGGTCGATCTGTGCCTCTCTCTTCGTCGGGCAAACAGCCCAGTTGCCGCAGGGCTCCACCTCCCCCATTTGAAGCGCTTATCTGATGAAACCGCCGCTCCTGCACGGTGGGCTTCCGATGATTGCGTCGAAGCCCTTGCGCCCGTCCGTGAACTCTCGGGGAACGCCAAGGCCAGTACTCTCCATTCGTTTGACATCACGCCGGGGCTCCCCGCGCAGGCGCATCCGCAGGAGACATCACGTCTGGAACTTCCAGCATCAGCTTCCTTCTTTGCCTTTCACGTAGGACTCCAGCGAGGGACAGCGCGACCAATCCAATCGCTGCCGTTTGCACGTGCGTGGCAAACACAATGGAGACGCAGAGCGCCATGACGACGGCTTTCCCGGCGCCAGCCTTGCGCAAGGCGACGGCTGCAGCGATCGCAACGACCAACCAAGCGACGCTCGCTACGACCCAAAAGGCTGAGATGTTCCCGGCGAGGGGGCTGTCTTTGATCAGGAAATCGATCGCCCCAGCGACGCCGGTCTGCTCCTGTCCTGTGAGACCGTTTGCATGGTCCGCGAGGAGGCCGGTCGAGATCCCCTGAACGGTGTCATACGCGCTGAAGAACACCGTCCACACGACAAGGGCGGCCCGGCTCACCATCGCCGCGACCGAGGGCAGACCTTGGAGAAGCCTCCACACGGCCAGGAACAGGAACGGGGTCAAGATTAGTTGTCCCACGTGTACGAGAAGCCAGAGATCGAGGTCGTTCTTGACGCCCTGGTACGCGCTGTCTCCCCCGGGCATCGGGTGGAAGAGGATCAACGCGGCCCACAAAAGCGGCCCAACGAAAACGAGAAGGCGGCCGAGGCGCCACCCGCTCGCGGCGCTCTCGCCGCGTGGCCCGTTGTCCTCCGACCGTGACCGGTTCGGTTCTGTCTGGATCACTCGTGTTTTCATCGCTTGCTCCTTCCGCGGGGACTGATCTAGGGCCACGCTGTCACGAGGGAGCGCGGCGGGGAAGGCGGGAGACTTGTCTCTTGGGGGGCGGGTTTCTGGTGACTCGCGCGCTTCCGCTCTAGGAGCGCAGGAACAAGAGCACGGCGAGCACGCGCCGCGAATCGCTGCCACCCGAGGGCAGCCCGAGCTTGCCGAAGACGCTGGAGACGTACTTCTCGACCGCCCGGAGGGTTATCACGAGCCTGTCCGCGATCCCCTGGTTCGAACGACCCTCGGCCATCAGCTCAAGCACCTCCCGCTCACGCGGGGTGAGCCCGGCGAGCGGGTCGTCGCTTCGCCGCTTGGAGAGAAGCGTCGAGACGATGATCGGGTCGATCGCCGACCCGCCGTCGCCGACCCGCCGCACCGCCGCCACGAACTCCTTGACGTCGCTGATGCGGTCCTTGAGCAGGTAGCCCGCGCCCTCCGCGGAATCGGCGAGCAGCTTCAGCGCCAGCCCCAGCTCGACGTACTGCGATAGCACGAGCACGCCGACCGATGGATAGCGGGCGCGGATTTCAAGCGCCGCGCGCATGCCCTCGTCGTTATGCGTCGGCGGCAGGCGGATATCGACGATCGCGACGTCGGGGGAGTAGCTCCGCACCTTGAGGAGCAGATCGTCGGCGTTTCCAGAGCTCCCGACCACATCGAGCCCGCTCTCGCTCAGAAGGCGCTCGAGACCCTCGCGGAGGAGGACGCTGTCCTCGGCGATCACAACGCGCATGGGATCTCCGCTCGCAGCCGGGTGCCGGCGTCCTTGGGACTCCAGATCCGAAGTCTGCCCTCGAGCGCCTCGACGCGGTCGGCGAGACCACGCAGACCCGTCCCGCGTTCGGTGTCGGCGCCGCCGATCCCGTCGTCGATCACCTCGATGACGACGTTGCCGTCGTTGCGAGCGACCTCGACGGTGGCCGAGGTCGCATGTGCGTGCTTGCCAATGTTGGCGAGGCTTTCCGAGACCACATAAAAGGCGGCCACCTCGAGACGCTCGGGAAGCCGATCTCCAATCTCGACCTTCAGTCGCACCGGCACCGGGCCTCGCGCCGCGAGCTGCTCAAGCGCGACCTCCAGCCCATGACCGCTCACGACCGCAGGATGGAGGCCGCGCGCGACGGCACGGAGCTCATCAAGCGACGTCGCGATCTCGCGCCGCGCCTGATCGAGCCTCTTTCTGACGTCGGGATCGTCTCGGGACGCTTCTTCCAGCAGCCCGAGCTCGAGCGAGAGGGCGATCAGCCGTTGCTGCGCACCGTCGTGCAGGTTGCGCTCCAGCCGCTTCCTCTCCGTCTGGCCGGCGTCGACTATTCGAGCTCGCGAGCCCCTGAGCTCTTCGAGGCGAGCCTGCAACTCGGCGTGCAAGCGTCCGTTCTCCAGTGCGATCGCGGCGGCCGCGGTGACGGCGTGGAGTAACTCCGGCTCTTCTTGCAACGCTGCGTCGTGCACCAAAGCAGCCACGTGTGTTCCGTCGTGGTCGATCAGCGTCGTCGTCCTCCGTCCATCCTGTTCCGGCAGCTCCACGGTTCGTCCGTCGAGATCGGCGTAGGTCGCGAAGTCGGGCAGCCAGTACGCGAGCGTCAGCGACGGATCGCGGAGCGCGCGTGCGAGCGCGTCGCGCAGATCGGCGGGCGCGGGATCCGTCCGTAGCTCGACAAAAAGGTCGCCGACGGCGGAGCGGGCGAGCCGGTCGTAGAGGAGTCCGAGCAGGAACGCGACCGGCGCGATCCCGAGCGTCACGCGCGCCGCCCATCGGAGTTGTTGAACAGCGGTGCTGTTGAAGAAGTAGCCGAGGAAGAGGACGGCGATCATGACCAGTCCCACAGCGAACGCGTCGAGGAGCAGCGCGAGCGAGCGGCGCAGTGGGCGTCCCGTGCGTCGCCGGCGGACCACTAGAACACCCACCCCGGCCAAGCAGGACGCGCTCACCGCCAGGAGCTGAACGCGCACTACCGCTAGAGCTGCGTCGGGGTTGGAGAAGAACTCGAGCAGGTTATTGGGGCCGAAGCCGCCGAACATCATCCGAACGAGCCCAAGCCCGATCGCCGTCACGTACGCAGCCGAGATCAGGGACCGTTCGAACCGACCCACCAGCCGACCGCTGGGAAACGCGAGAAACAGGTGCAAGAACATAACCGGTGGCAAGAAGTCGAGCGTCTGCCCGATCGTGAACGAGATGTCGTTACTCGTCCAAGAGAGGGTCTCTAGGAAATTGCCAACCCCCGCCGCGATCATGAGGGGACCGAATCGGCTTGCGGGTCGGCGCGACCAGGCAAACAGTCCGCACAGCACGTACGAGACGGTGATCCAGTTGGAGAGAGAGGCGAGAATCAGTGGCTCCCCCCCAAGCTCGGCGCTTACCGCGTCGCTTGCCAGTGCGGCGGCGAGCGAGAAACCGGCTGCAGCACAGCCGGCCAGCGCAATCGCCCAAACCGCATAAGCCTTCGGTGCTCGGGCGGCATCGACGTCCGCAGCGTAGGCGGCAGCCGATGTTGCCATCTCAGTCGCTCCTCTCCGACGCGCTTGCCGCCAAGACTCGGACGGAACCTCTCAGGCGCAACCGCTCATGCGAGTCGCAACCGGGCGCAGCGGACGCGGATGAAAGGAGCGTGTCCCTTCGAGGATAGTCGTCCGCGTCATGCCTGAATAGGTACTTCGCGTCGTTGGCAGAAGGGAACTTGAACCAGCGAATGAATGGTCTTTCGTCGGATGTGTCAGGGCAATGACAGCCGGAATTGCTCCGAACAGGAGAAAAAGCAAAAGGGCAGTAGACGAACTACGCGGCAGTAGGACTGATAATCCCTTGGTCGCATGGTTCGAGTCCAGCCGGCCCACGAAGGAAGCTGCACCTACTTACGTGCACGCGATCAGATTGGATAGCTTGCCCGCAGGACGCTACGGCACAGCTGCGAAGGTTGCACCCCTTTCGTTCGGCTCCCTCCCAGGATTCGCACCTGCGTACCTCCTGCACGTTGGCTTGTCAACGCTTTGTCAACGAACGCGCCAGGAAAGATCGGGACCGGCTAGTACCGGTCAGGAAGTGGTCTCATCCCTGGCCTGCACAGATAGCATCAGGCAGAAGTAGGCAGGGCCAGTCAGGACGCCCGGTCACACACTTGAAAACCGTTGTCCGAAAGGACTTGTGGGTTCGAGTCCCACGCCCTCCGCACAGTTCGCAATGTGACGGGACGATCCGGGACGACTTCTTGTGCTTTGCACACAAGGCCTCGTTCACGAGCGCTCTTTTGACATTCCTTGACATTCCACTATCTGAGGAAATGCGAAA
>DASQUP010000032.1:0-7453 GCA_035641235.1 Actinomycetota bacterium | reverse complement strand
TATTGGCCGGTGGCGAAGTCGTCCGGGGTCACCTGGTCGAGGAACTCGCGGAACTTCTCGACCTCGGTCTCCTCCTCGTCCTTCAGTTCGATGCCCGCCTGGTCGAGCACGCTCTCGGCAGCGAAGATCGGCGCGTTGATGCGGACCGCAAGGGCAATCGCATCGCTTGGTCGCGACGAGACTTCCGTGGCGGTCCCGTTCTGGGTCATGCGGATAACTGCGAAGAAAGTCTGGTCGACGAGCTCGCTGATCAGGACCCGCTCCACCTGGATGTCGGTCCCTAGAAGGATGTCCCTCATCAGGTCGTGCGTCATCGGCCGCGGTGTCTGAATCCCTTGCAGCGCAAAGGCAATCGCGGTTGCTTCGACGGCACCGATCCAGATCGGAAGGTACCGTTCGCCCTCATTCTCTTTGAGGAGCACGATCGGCTGGTTGGATGGAAGTTCTACTCGCACGCCCACGAGCGAAAGCTCGATCATGCTTGGGAAACTAACACCGATTTCTTGCCAACACGCTACGTGCGCGCCCGCCCGTCAGAGCCGAAAAAAGGGCCTACAAGCAGCATCGGATCGTTGGCCAGGCGCGCCAGATCTCGCACTGCGTAGAGGTCGGGAACGTTGCGATAGCGACCCATGAAGTCGAGGCCATAGCCCACAACGAACACGTCCGGAATCTCGAACCCTCGGAACTCCACCGGAACGGGAACGATTCGGCGCGCCACCTTGTCGAGCAATGCGACCGTTCTGAGCGAGCGCGGTCCTCGCTCGCCGAGTGCCCGCCGGAGGTAGGTGAGCGTAAGTCCCGTATCCACGATGTCCTCGACCAGGAGCACGTCTCGGCCCGCGATCCCGCCCTCGAGATCCTTGATGATTCGGACGACACCCGACTGCCCGGCCGACGCCGAGTACGACGAAATAGCCATGAAGTCGACCTCGGCGTCGATTCCGACCGCCCGCAGGAGGTCGGCAAGGAACAGCGTCGATCCCTTCAGGACTCCGACGAGTACCGGCGGTCTCTCGGCGTCGTGATAGACCTCGCGGAGTTCGCGACCCAGCTCGTCCACCCGGTGAGCTATCTCTGCTGCCGAGATGAGTACCTCGGCTGTGGCTCCGGACCCAACCACACCACGGATCCCGTCCGGTGACGGACTATTGATCACCCGCGTCCCACCGATCCTCCCCCCTCACAGCTTCCCCGTCGCTCGGGCCGCGGTCCTGAGTATGGTCTCCACCACTCCGGCCGGCCACGCGCGCTCGCCGCGCGGAACGGAATCCGCCGCGACGGCGTCCACGGTAGCCACGACGCGGCGGCCCGCCATCACGGTTATCTCTCCGACCGGGTCGCCCTCCTCTACGCCGGCGGACACCGGCAGTGGCTCGAACTCCCAGAACACACGCCCGGGGTCCTCGAGCGCACGCACCTCTGCACCGGCGACCACCCGCGTCGAGCCGCCCGCCGGCAGGACCATTGCTCCTACCGGGGTCCCCGCCCGAAGAAGCAGCGTTCTCTTCAACCGAGCGAAGCCATAGTCGAGCAGGCGCCTGGCGTCCTCCGTCGCATCGACCGACCCCATAGCGACGGCGATGACGGTGCGGTGCCGGCGGCGCGCAGCTGCGACGAGGACGTTGCCGGCTCCCCTCGTATACCCGGTTTTGATTCCGAGGGCGTCGGGATAGCTCTCAAGTAGAAGGTTACGGTTCTCCACCTCGATGGATCCCGCGGCACCCCTGAGTACCGCCCTGGGCGTGGCAACGATCGGTGCGAGGACCGGATTCTCGAGGACCGCAGCACCGAAGCTGGCCAGATCACGGGCGGTGGAGTGATGGCCCACCACGTCGAGCCCGTGTGACGTGACGAACTGCGTGCCCCCGGCTCCGAGCGACCACGCCAGCTTGTTCATTGCGGCCACGAACGCCCCCTCCGAGCCGGATACGTGCTCGGCGAGAGCCACCGCGGAGTCGTTGGACGACGTCAGGAGCAGGGCATACAGGAGATCGTGTACCGAAAATCGGTCGCCCGCCTGGAGGTCGAGGCCTCCCCCACCGGTCGCCGCCGCGTTCGCCGATACCGTCACGACTTCATCCAGCCCCGCGGATTTCACCACCAGCAGCGCGGTGACCATCTTGGTCGTGCTTGCGTTGGAGCGGAGCTCGTTCCCCGAACGGCCGAAAAGGACTTTTCCGGTGTCGGACACCACCACACAGGCGCCGCACGTTACATCCGGCTCCGGCGGGCGCCGGGTCGATCCGTCCTGCGCTTCGAATGATCCGCGGGCCACACCCGTCGCCCAGGGGTGCCCCATCAGCGTGATCGCGCTCATTAGGAGCGCTACAAGTCGTCTTGTCGACAAGTCCACTAGTGTTTAAGTCGACTCAGAGCAGCTCGCGCAGGTTCGAGCGAAGGACACCTTCACGAAGCTGGCGGGCGAGCACGAGGAGCTCTCGCATCGAACGCGCCGCCTCCCTCTGCCCCTCGGGGTCCCGTTTGCGAGCCACTGGGCTGACGATCTGCTCGAAGAAGTTCGCCTCCCGCTCGGCAAACTGCCGGTACATCCTGAGGTGCCGCGGCTCGACGCCGAAGGCAAAGAACTTCTTGGCAGCCTTGGCGACGAGTAGGTCGTTCTCGTCATACGGCCTGCCCTCGTCCCCGTGAAGGAGCCCGAAATCCTGGAGTCCCTTCATCTGTTCCCGGCCCAAACCGGCGGCCTCCGCAAGCTCCGCCGCCGACATCTGGAGCGCCGTGAGCTCGGTCTCTGCTCCCGATGTGGCCGCCGTGTCGCCCGCTGATGCCGGCTCGGGGACTGCGAGTTGGCCGCCGTTAGAATCCACCGCATCCAGCCGCTCTCGGATGACTTTGAGCGGCATGAATTGATCGCGCTGGAGCGACAGGATGTAGCGGAGCCGCCGGACGTCGGGCTCGTAGAACTTGCGGTAGCCGGATGCAGTGCGCTCGGGGGTGATCAACCCCTCCGCTTCCAGGAACCGGATCTTCGAGATGCTGATATCCGGGAAGTCGTCCTTGACGGCCTCGAGGACCTCTCCGATGCTCAGGTAGTCGCGTGATCTGGACAGAGGCATCGGCTAGGACCCCGACAGGAAGACCAGCTTGAACTTGCCGATCTGGATCTCGTCGCCGGACCTGAGCTCGGCCTCCTCCACACGTTCACGGTTGACGTAGGTACCGTTCAGGCTCCCGACATCGTGGAGGGCAAACGTCCCTCCGTTGCGCCGGATCTCGGCGTGACGGCGCGATACCGTGATGTCGTCCAAGAAGATGTCGCTGTCCGGGTGCCGGCCGATGCGCGTGGCATCGGTGTCCATGTAGAACTTGCTGCCGGCGTTCGGACCCCGCTTCACAACCAGGACTCCCCTCCCGCCCTCGAGTTCCTCGGGCGAGATGTGGATCTCTTCGTCGAGGTCGGCCTCGAGCTCGGCGGGCGCGAAGGTGATCGTGGTGTCCGTTCCACCGGCTTCGGCAAGGGCCGCTCCGCACGAGGAACAGAAGTTGGCGCCCTCAGGGTTCTTGTGGCCGCAGTTGGTGCAATACATGTCGTGACCCTATACGAGAGCTTTAGGGTTGGTCAATAACGAACGCATTACCGTCACGCCTCCTCGATGTGGCTCTTGTACGCCGCCGCGTCGAGCAGGTGTCCCAGATCCGCGCCGGGAGCGTCGATCGAGATCAACCAGCCCCGGCCGTAGGGTTCCTGATTGATGAGTTCGGGTTCCTTTTCGAGGGCGTCGTTTCGTTCGGCGACGGTCCCGGCCACCGGGCTGTAGAGGTCGGACACCGATTTGGTGGATTCGACCTCGCCGAACGTGGCCCCGGCTGCGACCTCAGATCCCGGCTCTGGAAGCGACACGAACACGACGTCGCCCAATTGATCCTGGGCATAGTCGGTGATGCCTACGACAACACGGTCACCCTCGGGTCGGGCCCATTCGTGCTCGCTCGTGTAGCGGAGATTCTCCGGTACGTCGCTCACCACTGCTCCTTTCCGTGCGCTGCGGACATCACCTTGTCGACAAGTTGCCCAATCGACTTATCCACCATTGACCACGGCCTCGATCATCCGCACATACTGGCCGGCCAGTTCCTCGGCCTCCTCAACCGTGGATCCCTCCGCCCATACCCTGCACAGCGGCTCGTCCGGATGCGGGATCACCAGGGACCA
Source organism: Actinomycetota bacterium (assembly GCA_035641235.1). Lineage (GTDB taxonomy): Bacteria > Actinomycetota > CADDZG01 > CADDZG01 > WHSQ01 > DASQUP01. The sequence goes on along the minus strand of DASQUP010000032.1, from coordinate 3,279 downwards.
GCGCCCGCCCTCGACGACCTTGACTCCGTCCAACAGGATGACCTTTCCGGGCCCCGAGGTGGACGAGATGTGCCGCATGACCGCCCCCTTCTGATCCCATGGGGTCCGCACCGAGCGCCGGGCGACGTGCACTTCGGGCAGAGAATCGACGATCTCCGACAACCGGCGCCCCGTCTCCGCAACCATCTCGAGCGTCTTGCAGAAGATCATCATCCCGTCGGGGGCGGGCTGAAGGGCGGGGAACAGCAGGACTCCTTCGTCGTTACCGGCGAATCCGATCCCCCGGTGTTCCGCCCGAGCCATCAGGGTCGCGAGGGCCGTCGGGGACCAGTGGACGGTGCCGCCCGCCTCCGTCACGATCCGTTCGCAGGCCAGCGAACACGACACCGGCAGGGCGACACGTCCGACACCCCGGCGGGTCTCGTGGTCGAGCATGGCCAGAAGCATGTCGGAGTCGCTCACCGGGCGGCCGCGGTCGTCCACCAGGTAGGCGCGCTCCCCTCCCGGATCGAGCAGGACACCGAGGTCCGACCCCGAATTGCGCACGTGGGCCGAGACCTGAGCTACCAGTTCGTCGATTTGACTTGGGGCCAGAACAGGGCGTGATTCGTCGACGTAGGCGTTGATCGCCAGCATGTCGCAGCCGAGTCGCCCCATCACCGAGGGACCGATCAGGGCAGCCGGTCCGAACGCATAGTCCACCACAACCTTGAGTGAGGCGGCGCGGATCGCCTCGAGGTCGATCGCCCTCACCATCCCGGATACGTACTGCTCGGGGGCGTGGGGTGGGAACTCGAGCTCACCCAGCTTCGACGGCCCGGCGCGGCGGTAGTCCTCGCGAAAGAATGCCCGCTCGATCTTGCGCTGAGATGCCTCAGGCAGGTCGGCACCGTCCGCGTCGAACAATCGGAACTCGACCACTCCGGGGTCATCCGGCGACGTGCGAACGCTCATCCCTCCCGCGGCCTGGCGGCTCCGGACGGTGAAGCGGGTAAGGGGCATGGGCATGAGCTCGAGGTCATGGACGTCCACGCCGGTGGAGTTGAGGCCGGCGATCACCGCCCGCTTCATCGTCCTGGCCGCACGGCTGGCGTCCCGCCCGGTGACCACGATGCTCCCTCGCTTGAGCGTGGTCCCGAACGCCATTCCGAGGCGCACCGCCGTCATGGGCGTAATGCCGACGTTCACCAGGCCGGACACACCACGCGAGCCGAAGAGGCTGCGGGTTGCCCGCCGCTCCTGAACCACGCTGTGAGTGACAATGGCGCCGGCCTCGACCGTGCGCGCGGGGTAAACCTTCACTCGAGGCTTTATCAGCGACCCCGCTCCGGCCACAACTTCATCACCCAGGACGGCACCCTCTTCGAGGGTCGCACCCCGTGCCAGGGAACCACTGCGGCCCAGCACTCCGCCCCGCACCTGAGCCAGGGGTCCAACGTGGGCGCCGTCCATAACGACGCCGTTTGTGACCAGCGCATCGTCACCGATCAGGGCATTCGAGCCGATCACGGCATTCGGACCGATCCGAGCGCCGCCCATGATCCGGGTGTTGTCACCGATCACACCCGGACCCTCGACCAGAACGCCCGGCTGGATTTCCGCGCCCTCCCCAACCCACACGTCCGGATGGAACTCGAACCCGGGGATGTCGACCTTCACCAACCCCGACAGGACGTCTAACTGTGCTTGAAGGTACGCGTCGGTGTTGCCTACGTCCGTCCAGTATTCATCCGTCACGTAGCCGTACAAGGGAAGACCCTTGTCGAGCATCATCGGGAACAGTTCGGCGGAGAAGTCAAAGGGTTGGTCCACGGGGATGAGGTCGAGAACCTCCTCCTCGAGCACGTAGATGCCGGTGTTGATGGTGTCGCTGAACACCTGCCCCCACGTTGGCTTCTCGAGGAACCTCTCGATGCGGCCGTTGTCGTCCGTCATCACGATCCCGAACTCGAGGGGATCAGTCATCCGTTTGAGGACCAAGGTCGCGGCCGCCTCCCTGGAGCGGTGGAAATCGACCACTGCTTGGAGGTCCAGATCCGTGAGTGCATCGCCCGAGATGACGAGGAAGGTCCCGGAGATGAGATCGCGGGCGTTCACGACGGAGCCGGCCGTGCCGAGGGGGACGTCCTCCGTGGAATACGACAGCGAGACGCCGAGATCCGAGCCATCGCCGAAGTAGTTCCGAACCACCGACGAGAGGAACTGAACGGTCGCCGTCACCTCCGTGAACCTGTGTTTGCGCAGCAACCCGATGATGTGTTCCATCAGGGGCCGGTTGACGACCGGCAGCATCGGCTTGGGGGCGTTGTTTGTGAGTGGGCGCAGCCGGGAACCCTCTCCGCCGGCCATGATCACGGCGTTCATTCGATGATCCTCGAATCCTTCAGCGCGTTCAATCTGCCCATCGCCTCCCGCGCGTACAGATAGGCAGCAACCCAGTAGAGGCCCGCACCCGCTGCCGTAGTCGCCAGTCCTACGTCTCCAAAAGCTTCATCCAGAGGCCAGCTCGTTTCCGACCAGGCCATAAGCGTAAGCCCGAGGAGCAGCAGGGCCGTCGCCGTCTTGCCGACGAAGTTCACCGGGATCCGCTGGACGCCGCGCCGGTCGAGTGCGGGGAACAGACTCAGGATCAAAACGTCACGGACGACGATGGCGGCGGCGAGCCACAGCGGGAGCGCCTCAGTCGCAACGAGGGCGATAGCCAGGGCGACGATTACGGCGCGGTCGGCCAAGGGGTCGAGCAGCTTGCCGAGCTGGGTGATCGCACCGGTCCGCCGGGCTATATAGCCGTCGAAGAAGTCGGTCCACGCCCCGGCCGCGAAGATGATCACTGCCGCCTCTTCCCGATCCGTGACGAAGAGCCAGATGAACAGCGGCACGGAGGCGAGCCGCACCAGAGAAAGGACGTTCGGGATCGTCAGAACGCGCCGCTCCGATCCGTGGAGCGGTGGTTCAGTCATCGAGCTCCTCGTATCTCGGCGCGCACCGGCGCCCCTCCTGGCATGGGGGTGCTCACAGTCAATCGTCCGTGCGAGCAACCAGACCCGTCGGGACGGCCGGATTTGAACCGGCGACCCCTGGTCCCCCAGACCAGTGCGCTAACCAAGCTGCGCCACGTCCCGTTCCGGCACGCGCAGCGTGACCTGAAGGCCCGCGTGCGGGCGCCCATCATACCCAGCGTATGGGCCAGCTCCGTTGATCGACAAGGCACTAACGCGACAAGTCGACAAGTCCCCTTGGCAACTTGTGCATGCCCTGGAGGTCCTCTCAGGTGGCCGG
>DASQUP010000031.1:0-4510 GCA_035641235.1 Actinomycetota bacterium | reverse complement strand
ACATGACCGGCACAATCGAGGTGACTAGGTGATGGAATTCCGCATCTCCGCTCCACTACTTCTTCGGGCCTCGCTGGGCATTACGTTCCTCTGGTTCGGCGGTCTCAAGCTCGCCGATGAGCCGACGCTGCCGGCGGCGATGATCGCCGCGCTCACTCCTTCCGTGGATCCCGACCTCTCGGTGCCGCTGGTGGGAGCCTTCGAGGTTGTGCTCGGTGTGGGGCTCTTGATCGGACTGTGGAAGCCGCTGTTCATTGGCGCAGCCGCCCTTCATCTATCGGGCACGCTTCTCGTGTTGTTGCTGAGGCCCGAAGTGGCCTTCAACGACGGCAACCCTCTGCTTCTGAGCGTGGAGGGGGAGTTCGTCGTAAAGAACGTTGTATTGCTGGCTGCCACGGCTTCCTTAGCCTTGCATTCGCTAGGCACACGGCCGCCCGATGCACCTGATCTTCGTCTTCCAGAAGGTCGGGATTCTAGCGGCGCAATGCCGACCGAGGATGCCGCATGAGTGCAGGACGGCGCGCCTATGTAGTCGTCCCCGGTCTCCTGCTGGCGATTCTCCTGATCTCAATTGGGGCCAAGGCGGGGCAATGGGGGTTTGGAGCAGTGATCATCGCGATCGTCCTAGCCCTGTTCCTGCCGTACGAATCTGTGAAGGCGACTTTGCACACCGCCGGGGTTGCCCATCACAAACCCGGCGACCCAACCGGACCTGCGAGCGTCGGTGCAGTGCTGTACTCGGAATCGGGCGAGGTCCTCGGTGAGGTAGGGAGAAGCATTGGTGTTTCGACAAACACTGTCGCCGACTACGCAGCCCTCATCGAGGGCCTCGAGATGGCGCTCGACAAAGGAGTACGCGATGTCAGCGTGTTTGTGGACTCAGCGGTAGTCGAAGGACATCTCGTAGGCGGTTACAGGGTAAGGCCGGATCACCTGCGCCCTCTCGTCGAGCACGTTCGTCAGCTCCTCGACCAATTCTCGACATGGTCACTGACTAAGGTTCCGCGAAAGCTGAATCTTGAGTCCGCCCTGCTCGCCCTCCGGGGAGTCGAGCAGAGCTAAGGGAGCGCTAAGGCCACAATCGACACGGTTTGATTTCGTTTCGTCCGCCGAGTGGTTCGGAAACCGAGTCACTGAGCGGACAGAATCATCTGCAGCTTGGTCACTAACCGGGCTCCAGTGTTTGCACCCGGGGCCTGGGGGCAACCTTTCTTGCCAGCCTTCTCAGACGAGCGGCGAACCACATCGCGAAGCCAGATGCCGCGATCCCTGGGATCACGACCCACCGCACCAAAGGTTCTCCCCACGATGGCAGTAATCCGTAGACGTACAGAGCAAGAAGCAGTCCCCAGAAGAGGTGCACCCCTCGCTCCGCCCTGCGCAATGTCGTTGGCCTCATTGTGATTTCTCTTTCCTCCACTGTGCCCCGGCCGTTGTATTGCGGTCGTCTTGATTCACTGGACGCAGATCCCCGTAACGGCCACCTTCTTAAAAAGGTGCGGTGAGGCAACCACACCGGCGGGGTAGCGGGCAATGCTTCGCTGAAACTCGGGCGACCGGAAAGCTTCGCCCAACGCCTTTGGGGACTCCCAGACGGCGATGTTGATGAAAGTGGTGCTCCCCTCGATGCCCCGATGGAGTTGGGTGGAGATGAAACCGGGTTGTTTTTTCATGAATCCGGCATCGCCCGACCACACCTCTAGGAACCGTTCGACCTCCTGGACCGGCACGCTGAATTGGTTCATCAAGATTACGGGACCATCGCCACTTTGGAGCTGATGGAGATAGGTCACATGTTCGTCCATCTCACGGATTTCCATTAGTCCTCCTTCGTGCCACCCGTTGCGTTTCTGTCAAGTCTGGTGCTCAGTTCGTTAAGGATTCGAGCGGCCGTGGCCAGCTCTGCGCGCTTCAAACCCGCAGCAAGCTCGTTGATCCAGGTGATCTGGCGCTCCTCGAGGGCCTGATATTTCGCGTTGCCGCGCTTTGTCAACCTGATGAGCAGCGAGCGACGGTGGTCGGGGTTCTCTTCGGCATCTACGAGACTGTCGTCACGGAGCCGGTTGACGGACGCTTGAACCGCCTGCCGGGTCAGACCCATCCGCCGGGCGATTTGCGGAACCGTCAGTGGACGTCCGGCGAGCACGATTGCTCCGAGCACCTGCCACCGTGCGGACGTCAGCCCGTCCTCGGCCGCCAGCCGATCACCGGCTGTGAGGAGGAGGCCATTCGCGCGGAATGTTTCGAGAACAACATCTGTCGCCGCATTGCCCGCCGTGGTTCGAGGTCTTTTCGGCATGACCATATGACCATACATTGTCATAATGACAAGTACTTGTCAAATTGCGGATGGCGGCAATCCTCTGGCCACCCTGGGGTGTTAGGTCCGAAATACCAGCATCGTCGTCTGTGTTGTCGTATCTGTAGACCTTTGGGAGGCAGAGGCTTGATACGCGAGATCCTGGAAAACACCAGGACGATTGCCACGGTCGGTGCTTCGAGAGACCGCTCGAAAGCGGCGGGTGGCGTGCCACGTTATCTCAATCGAATCGGCTTTCGTGTTATCCCCGTCAACCCCAGTGCGACTGAGCTCTTCGGACAAAGGTGTTATCCAAGCCTTCTCGAGATTGGTGAACCGGTCGATGTTGTTCAGATCTTTCGACCTGCGGAGGAGGCTCCCGAGATCGCACGTCAGGCAGTGAAGATCCGGGCCAAGACGCTGTGGCTCCAGCGCCATATCAAATCCGATGAGGCTCGCCGAATCGCCGAGGAGGCGGGCCTGACCTATGTCGAAGACCGCTGCATGGCCGTCGAAAGCCGGCGCCTGGGACTCTCGAAGCATCGAGCAGCTTGATTGCGATCATCGATGACGGAGGACACTAGGAGGGAGATCCCGGATGGCCGAACCCGATCGAGTCATGGCGACCATTCAGCAACTGGCCCACGAGGAGCACGAGCTTCGCGCGCGGGAAGGGCGCGGTGAGATAACCGACGACGAGAGCGATCGTCTGCAATCCATACAAGTAGAACTGGATCAGTGCTGGGATTTCCTGCGACAGCGGAAGGCCCGGGCGAGAGCCAACATGGACCCCTCCGGTGCACGGGTTCGCGATGCCGAGACCGTGGAGCACTACAAACAGTAAGAAGAGACCTCAGGTCCGGATCGAGGGTTCAGTCTGTCCTTGGCATGTGAGGGGGCTATCGGAGCCGGCAGCGAGTCAAGCGGTCCCGAGAAACTGGCTGAAACCTCAGGTACGACGGGCCGTGTGCCGCGCGATGTACTCGTTCGCAAGCTTCCTCGGGGCACGCGCCAGCCAGCCGTCGACGATCGCTTCTCGCAAAGCGCGCTGGGTCACCGACTTCAGCTGGATCAGAACAGCCGCGTACCCGTCGAAATGCGGGATCGTGAAGAAGGATTTGGGTTGTGCAGCAAGTACGGCCTCTTTCTCGGCGAGGTCTTCAACCATAACAGCGAGGATTGGTCCCTCCGGCGGAGGGCTATCGCCGAAGCGCCGGATGTCTGCCTTACTGAACGGCCTCTCCCACGCAAAGGCCTTGCCGGCGACGAACCACGTCCTATTGCCATGGCGCGCGCCCTCGGTCACTTCCGGCAGGCCCAGTGCTACCCGCGCGGCATCGGCGATGGTGGCCATCCCCAACACAATACTCATCTTCGAAATGGGCGCGTGGCCGGGATGTATTGAGCATGTCTGGTGTTACAAAGATCATCATCAAGCGGGTGACGCTGCACTTGTCGTCCGGCTTGCATGAGTTCTTCCTGCCGTTTCGTGACGCAACCAATATTGTTGCGCTGATGCCTAGCTACGCTGCCTTACTCCGAGGGATCGGACCTGGGAATCCGAACATGCGCAACGAGAAGTTGGCTGGTGTGTTCACCGACCTGGGATTCGACAACGTCCGAACCGTCATCTCGAGTGGCAACGTGTTGTTCGACAGCCCGTCATCCGCGGTAAGGGCGCTCGAGAATCAGATCGAGCATGCGCTTCCCAATCAGCTGGGTTTTAGCAGCACCACGATCATCCGCAGCAAAAGACAGCTCCAGGACCTAGTCGACAGTCAGCCATTCAAAGGTGTTGATCACTCCGAGAAGACGCATCTCGACGTAACTTTCCTCAAGAGGAAGTCGCGATTGAAGCTTCAGGTGCCATACGCATCTCCCGGCCGCGATTACACGATCGTCGCTCTCGACGATCGGTCCGTATGCAGCATTGTCGACCTGACCAGTGCGCGGACACCGGATCTGATGCGCTGGCTCGAGAAACAGTTCGGCAAGGAGATAACCACTCGGACCTTCAAGACGGTGGAGAGAATCCTGAAGAAGCTCAACGAGGCCTAGTGTGCTAGCGCCGGGGAGAGAACAGAGCGGCGGAATGACTCTCGTGTGCGAGCCTTCGTAGCGCCACGAGTGCTTTCTCGAACACCACAGTTCCCACGACGACCGCTTCTACGACCTCCTCGCGTTGGCGGTCCATCGGCGTGCGCTCGAACT
>DASQUP010000030.1:0-4171 GCA_035641235.1 Actinomycetota bacterium | reverse complement strand
CGCCGATCCAGGGCGCCTGCCCCGCCAGGACCTCGTGCGCGTCGTCCCGTCGCACAACGGTGACCAGGCGCTGGCGTTGCTTGAGAAGCTGCAGCCCGAGGTGATCGCCGTTTTCGGCACGCTCATCATCCGCCCGCCGGTCATCCGCAAGGCCCGCAGGGCCATCCTGAACATGCACACCGGCATCTCCCCCCGCTACCGCGGCACCGACACGGTGTTTTGGCCCCTCCACAACGAGGAGCCTGAATGGGTGGGCGTCACGATCCACCAACTCGACGAGGGCATCGACTCCGGCCCGATCCTGCATGTTGGTCGTCCAGCAATCGAGCCCAACGACGACGACGCCTCGCTCTTTGCCAAGTGCATCGCAGTGGGTGCCCCCCTATACGTCCAGGCGATCCGGGACGCGCTGGCCGGCAGGCTCCACGGCGAGTCCCAGCGCTTGGAGGAGGGCCGCAACTACCTCGGTGTCGAGCGCACTATCGGCGCCGAGCTCCGAGTACGCCGCCTACTGCGGAGGGGCCTGCTGTGCCACCGCGACCTCGAGCGGGCCCAGCTGTGATCGCCGGAGTGCTGGACGGGAGCCTCGACGCCCTGGGCCGCCTCCTGTGGCACGCCCGGTTGTCCCGGTGGGTGTTCCGCATCGGGCGGCGCAACCCGAAGGTCATCCTCTACCACGCCTGCGAGCCGACCGAGTCGCCGTTCATCAGGGATCTCGGCGTCAATACGCCTCCGGAGGAGTTCGCCGCCCACCTCGACTTCCTGCACAGGCACTACCAGGTCGTAGCCGTCGACGAGCTGGCGGCCGGCACGGCGCCGCCGAACGCCGCCGTCATCACCTTCGACGACGGCTACCGCTCGGTGCTCGAGCACGCCGCCCCCCTCCTGGAGGCACGCGGGATGCCGGCCACCGTGTACCTCGTCACCCACGTGGTGGACAACGACGACCTGGTGTGGGTTAACGAGCTCAACTGGTTGCTCGTCACGCACCCGGCCGAGACCGCGCCCATCGTCACCGAGCAGCTCGGACTGCCGCTGGCGACGCCGAGTGACGAGGTGGTTGCCGCAGTCCTGCAACGGTACGAGCCGGCGCTGGTGCAGCGACTGCTCACCGCGATGTGGGCGGCGGTGCCCAGCTCCCGCAACGAGGTTCTCGCCACCCTCGAGCTGTATCTGCGCTGGGACGAGATCCGCGACATGGAGGGGCGGCGATTCTCCTTCGGGAGCCACAGCGCCACCCATCCGAACCTGCGCGGCCTCGAACCCGCCGACGTCGCCAGAGAGGTCGACACCTCGGTCGAGACCATGGTGCGCGAGCTCGGCTCCTGCGGCTCCTTCGCCTACCCGTTCGGCTTCACCGAAGAGCGGATCACAGCTGCATTGCAGTCGCGCAACTTTTCTTCAGTGATGGTGGTGGGTGGCTCCAACTACGGAGCGCAGCCGACGGCGATCGCCCGGACACCGCTCACCGGCACCTCGCCGGCGGTCCTGTTCTCCCAGCTCGAGGTCGTTGAACCGGCTAAAGCGGGCCTTCGGGTGGCCGCGGGGTGGGTCCGGCGTCGAAGGCGGAGAGCGCGATAAGACTAACGGAACCGGACCGGAGCCAATCCGGCGCTTCGGATCTGATGGTCGGGAGGGCCGCCGGCCAGGTGCCGCGGATACCTGGTTCGCCAGCGAGGCGGCTTGTACCCGCCGAGCACACTTTTGCGACTTCAGCGGATGCTCGCGCTCTCCGGCCGGCTCACCCTGTCTCGCCGCCTAGGCGAACGCAGTCCAGCGAGAGCCCGGACCTCCGAGTGGCCTCTGACCACGCGATGATGATGATCGCGGCGAGCCCTAGCAGCACGACGGCCCTCACCGCTCCGGGCTGCGCGTGCGATCACGCCAAATGCCATCGCCCGGCTTGCCGCATGGAGCCAGAGCAGAGCCCACATCACCCAGCCGGCCAGCCGCCCGTCATGGTGATGGGCGTAACGGACGAGTCCCGCCATCCCGAGCAGGTCTCGCCGTTCACTGAGCTTGCGGCCGGCCACGCCGCTGAGGTGGATGATGTCACCGACCGGTGCAAAGCGAACCGCCCAACCTTTGGTGCGCATCCGCCGGCACCAGTCCGCTTCCTCGCCACAGAAGAAGTACCCGGAATCGAGTGGCCCGACATCGTCGACCACTTGTCGGCGGGTCGCGAGATAGCACCCGGTGACAACGTCAACGTCGCGCTCGCTATCTCGAAGCCAGTGCGTCATGCGTTCTCGCCCGAAAGCGCGCGGCCACGGCAGCTTGGCCAACCCCGTCAACCCTAGGGCGGTGTTCAGGACGGACGGGTCGCGAAAGCATGAGGGCTGAAGTGTGCCGTCGGCGTTGAGCACCCGACACCCGAACGCGCCGACGTCGGGATGGTCTTTGAGGTATCGCACGGTTGCGGCCAGGACGTCGTCCACCACGATTGTGTCAGGGTTCAGTAGGAGTAGGTATCGGCCCGAGGCAACGTCGAGCCCGATGTTGCAGCCGGCGGCGAACCCGAGATTTTGAGCGGTACAGATCAGGTGTACCTGGGGGAACGAGGCTTTCACCATCTCGGCGGAGTCGTCGGTCGAGGCATTGTCAACTACGATCACCTCGCCGGAGATTCCTCGAAACCCAGCAAAGACCGACACGAGGCATGCCCGCAGCTCATCACGGGTGTTCCAGCTGACGACGATCACGGAAAGGTCCGGTGGCTGTGTCGTGCTGGCTAAGGCCGAACTAACGCGTGCGATGCTCATGAGGAGTGGGCGCGGACAATCCTCGAGTCCATCCATACTCGTGGGACAGCGGTAGGTGGACCAGCGAGGCGCCGCAGCTTCGCTATGATGCACTGCCCAAAGAGGCGAGATCTCGTAGGTAGCATGAGGCGAGTCTTTGGTACGGGGCTAGCATTGACCGTGACCGCTTCAAGGTCGAACTTGCCTTGAATCATGCGCTCCAGATTCCACAGATGGACTGGAGTAATGTGGCCGATATCTTGGTACGCGGAGTCCAAGAAATTGTACAGGCGGCCGGTCAGCGCGTACCAGCCTCGGGTAAATACGTTGGACAAGTTGGGCGTGCTCACTACGACGATACCGCCGGGCTCGGTGATGCGATAGAGCTCGCGGACGAAGAACCAAGGGTTCTCGAGGTGCTCTATCACTTCGGTTGCAACGACAACCGCGAACTGGTGGTCAGAGAATGGAATACCGTCATTCAGGTCCGCGCACGTGATATCGATGCCGCCCGCCCTGAAGTCCTTTGCTGTTAAATCAACAGCCCTGACATCAAATCCGTCATCTCGGAGACGTAAAGCGAGTGTGCCGTCACCGGCGCCAATATCGAGAAGCGGGCCGCGGCGCTCCGACCTGAGGAGGTCGAAAACCCGATCGTGTATCCTTGTGTTTAGATCCATGATGATCTGATGTGTCACTGCTTCCTGCCTTACCGAATTCAAGCGCCGATAGACGGCATCAGGAGGTGCGGCACCCGTGCCAACCGATCTCGGCCCCTTGGGTGGATCCAGCGCCGAAGGCGCGGCCCACGGAAGGCGGGACCGGACTCGGACCGGTCACGGACCGACTTCGATCGGTTGGGGCACGGGTGCCGCCGAGCCGACCGGCGCCGGGGCGGACGGCGCCGGTCGCCGTAAGGCCCGTAGGGCCCGACGACCAATGACGGGAACGGTGTCGATCATGACAGCGAGATCCATGGCGACCGACCAGTTGTCCACATAGAACAGGTCGAGCCTGCGGTACTCCTCGAACGAGGCCTTGTGGTTGGCCTCGACCTGCCACAGGCCGGTGACGCCCGGCCGGACGAGGTGCCGCCGCTGGAGCTCCTCGTCGAACTCGGCCGTCTCCGCAGGGAGGGCTGGGCGGGGTCCGACGACGCTCATGTGACCGGCGAGGACATTTAAGAGCTGGGGCAGCTCGTCGATCGCCGTCGACCGGAGGAACCCACCGATGGGCGTGATCCTCGGATCGCTCGACACCTTGAACAGCGGGCCGCAACGCTCGTTACGGTGCCGGAGGTCAGCGAGTCGAGCCTCGGCGTCGACCTCCATCGTTCGCAGCTTGATGAGCGTGAACGGCTCGCCACGTCGGCCGATGCGGACCTGCCGGAAGAACACCGGTCCTCGGTCGTGCGCCTTGATCAGGATGGC
>DASQUP010000029.1:0-4686 GCA_035641235.1 Actinomycetota bacterium | reverse complement strand
AGGCCGACGATGCGGTCCAAGAGGCGTGGTTGCGACTGAGCCGCACCGACACGAGCGGTGTCGAGAATCTCGCGGCCTGGCTCACCACCGTCGTCGGCCGAGTGTGCCTCGATATGCTTCGTACGCGCAGCTCCCGACGCGAGGAACCATTCGCGAAGCACGGGGTCGAATCCATAGTAGATCGTCGCGGGCAACACGATCCCGAACAGGATGTGCTGCTGGGCGACTCGGTCGGTATCGCACTACTGGTAGTTCTCGAAACGCTGGCTCCGGCCGAGCGCGTCGCGTTCGTCCTCCACGACATGTTTGCCGTCCCCTTCGACGAGATCGCCGTAATCGTGGACCGATCCCCGGACGCCGCCAGGCAACTAGCAAGCCGAGCTCGCCGGAGGATTCAGGGAGCCGGCCCGGTCCCTTCTGTTGATCTGGCGCGGCGCCGGAGGATCGTGGATGCCTTTCTCGCCGCGTCGCGCAAAGGCGACTTCGCCGCCCTGCTTTCTGTCCTCGATCCGGAAGTAGTCGCGCGAGCCGATCCCGCCGCCATCCAAATGGGTGCGGCGCAGGAAATCCGCGGAGCGCCGGCCGTGGCCGAGACGTTCGCGGGACGAGCCCGGGCCGCACAGCCTGCATTGATCAACGGTGCTCCGGGACTCGTTTGGCTGCAACACGGGGAGCCGAGGATGGCATTCGGCTTCACGATCGTCGGGGACAAGATCGTCGGTATAAACCTCATCGCCGACGCCGAATCTCTCGGCGAATTCGACCTGCAGCTTCTCCGCGACTAGGAACTCGTTCAATCGGTGGGGAAAGCCACCAACCGGCAGAACGCGGCCTCTCCTCCTTGGAACCGCCAGGGGAAACATCCGACTTCAATCTTCTGATTGAGGACCCTGTCGATCTCGCCGCCCGCGTTCTCCACGTGGATGACGTCGTGCGGAAAGAGCAGGGTGTGCATTATCTGGTAGTCGGGCCGGGGAAAGATGTCGTCCAGGGACCGGCCGAGGGCACGTTCGGCCTCGGCGGCCTCGTCGGCCCGAAGGTTTCTGATGACGGTGTTCATCGGATGGTCCGCGGATCCCGTGTCGACAGCGATCCACCTAACTCCCCGATCGAGCAGCCACTCAGCGAAATCCCGTTGCGGCCCTGGATGCCGGATGAAGTACTTCGTCTCGTCCGTCTCGGAGCGATCCGTCCAGTTCTCCGGGTAATAGCGGTGGTAGCCGGTATGGATAACCAGAATGTCGCCTCGCTCGATCGAATGGCCGGTCTCGCGCTCCCAGCGCTCGAAGTTGTCGGGCCCATAGAAGCCGTAATCGCTCATCCCCTGGGACTCGAGGTCGACGATGCAGGCAGGCCCGACGAGCCAGTCGACAGGCAAGTCGCCGATGAATTTGCCCCCGGACAGGAAATGGGCAGGAGCGTCGAGGTGGGTCCCCACGTGGAGGGTCGAGGTGATCTCCTGCCCTCCGGCCTTTTCGAATGCCAGCCGCTTGATCCACTTGATGGCGGGGCCCGCATAACCCGCGAAGGCGGGCGTATGCACACTGAAATCCTGCGACAGATCGAGAACGTTCATCGTCATCTCCAAGCTCGAGCGATCGGAAGTGACTCAGTTAACAAGCCGAGCGGCGAGGTTCGCAACTCCGAGCCGTTTCCCGGCGGCTCATTCGCGCAAACCTCAGCTCCTCGCGGCAAGGCTTTAACCAACTCCTAACCATTCTTTGCTGATTGATTGACCCCGCGCTCACGGCCTGCTTGCCGCCCCCTCCCTAGGGTCACTTCGAAGATCACCGGAAAGGGGGTCGGATGAAGCACGCGATCAAACTTGCATTCGCATTGCTGATCACGGCCGCAGCTTGCAGCTCAAACGCATCTGACGAAGGAGCACCGGACGAAGGGGCTCCTACACAGACAAGGGTGGAATCGCCATCCACCCCGACAGAAGGAGCCAAGAAGGGGCCGCGCGCTGCAGCGGGAGGCGGTCCATTCGAGATCGTTCTTGGGGAGTGGGCCGTGACTCCCGAGGCCGATGCAGTTAGGCCGGGACCGGTCACGTTCCGAATCGTCAACCGGGGCTCGATGACGCACGGATTCGAGATCGAGGCGGACGGCGACCATAGCGGCCCTGGAAGCGGCGACGGGTTCAAGTTCGAAACCGAGCTGATCGAGCCGGGGAAGGCGGTGAAAGTACGGCTCGACCTCGCCCCCGGAACCTACAAGGTCGAGTGCCTCGTCGACGGCCACGACGACCTCGGCATGGAGGGTTTCTTGGAGGTGCGGCCCGGTGCCGGTAGGGGAAGAGAGCGGGGAAGAGAGCGGCCCGCGCCTCGATCCGGCAGCGATGTTGCAATCGAAGGATTCGCCTTCACGCCGGCCACGATCGATGTATCCGCCGGCACCGAGGTGACGTGGATCAACTCTGATCCCACGGAACACACGGTCACCGGCGACGGATTCGGCTCGAACAACCTCGCCGCAGGAGATCGGTTCTCGCATCGATTCAGCCGGCAGGGCGTCTATCGGTATCGGTGTGCGATCCATCCCGAAATGACGGCCGAAGTAAGAGTCTCTGGATGAAAGGAGAGGAAATTGAAGCGTGTGCTCTTGCCTGTAGCTGTTCTGGCGCTAGCCGTTGTTGCCTGCGGGGGTGATGACCCCGAGGCATCCGCCTCGCAGAGCAACGACACCGTGACGGTGACGGCAACGGACAATGAGTTCGAGCCCGCATCCATCACTGCATCTGCCGGGACATCGATCGAGGTAACAAACGAGGGGGAGGCTCCGCACAACTTCTCGGTTGCAGGCTCCGGCATCGATGTCGACATTCAGCCCGGAGAATCCGTTTCGGTTGATACATCAGAACTGGATGCCGGTGCCCACGAGGTCGAGTGCAAGTTTCACTCCGCAGCCGGTATGACCGCAGACCTCACGCTCGAGTAGAACGCGCTACATCTGGAAGGTGAACGCACCAGCGGTTGGGGGTCCGAAGCTGACGCTCGACTTCCTCAACCCACAGACAAACCACACTTCGATTCCTTAGGTGTTCTCGCGATCCTCGCAATCGACGCGGGTCGGAATTCCGACCCGCGTCGGCGCGCCGGGTCACTGTCAAAGCACGGCGGTCTCGACGACCAAGTCGTCCTCGGCGAAGCGCGACGGACGCAGGGTCCGTAGGTCAAAAGTGGTGCAGCTCCCATCGGCGATCAGTTCCGCAACGGCCCGACCGGCGGCGGGTGAATGCATGATTCCATGCCCCCCGAAACCGGCGCAGATAACAAACCGTTCGTTCTCGGAAGCAGATCCAACGATGGCGTGATGGTCCGCTGTCTCCGGATAAAGGCCTGCCCAAGAACGAGTGGGATCGACGGGCGCCTCCTCGAGGAACGGAAACCTGTTCCCGATGCGTTCGGCCAGGTCGTCGAAGAACTTCGGATCGACAGAGGTGTCCCAGCCCGGCGTGTCGTCGGGATCCGAATATGCAACTACATAGCCGCCGGCAACTTCCCGTCGTACTAGGACCCCAGTGTCGAGATCGACACACATCGGAATGAGCTGACGAGGGCCCTCGTCGTGAATGTACGCGAGGTTGCGGCGAACGGGGTCCACCGGGACATCGATCCCAATGAGCGCCGCAACCTCCTTGGCGTGGGCCCCCGCGGCGTCGACAATCCACGTGGCCTCCACATCCGCCCGGGAGGTTGAAATCAAGAATCGGTCGCCGAAGTCATCGATGCCGTTCACCATTGAGTTGGTGACGACCTGAGCTCCCCTTGAGAATGCACCTTGTCTCATCGCCTGAACAACAGAGTGCGGGTCCAGAAACCCGTCACGCTCGTGAAACGTGGCTCCCCTCAGCCCCTCGGTACGTATGAAAGGAGTGCGGCGCGCAACATCGTTTGCGGAGAGCCACTGCGTCGCTACCCCCCGGTCGCGCTGCAACTGAGAAGCTGCGTGCAGGCCACGCTCCCCCTCCTCAGTACCCGCCATCAGCAGATAACCGGTCTGATGAAACGACAGCAAACCCGCGCTCTCCTCCCGCAACTTCTCGAACTCGCCTATCGAAAAGAGAGAGAAGTCGATATTGACTGCCGTTGTGAACTGAGCCCGGACGCCGCCATTGGCCCGCGACGAGGATTCCGTGCCGACTGCGCCCTCCTTCTCCAGCACTACGACACCCTCGATTCCTCTTCCCATCAACTCTCGGGCGCACGACAAACCGATAACGCCCCCGCCGACAATGGCGACGTCACACACGACCTTGTTGGTCACGTCGGTCTCCCCATATAGCTACTCCCCCGGAGCTGCGGTTGATCCATACCACGCCCGGACCCACGGGTCAGAGAGAGCGGGCGTCACAATCCAAGCGGAAGAAGCACGTCCCCGGCCATAGGGGGCCCAGACAAATTTGGGTCTTGCCTGTGTCGGGTTTGTCGCCAACATGTTATCTGCGACTTTTGCGGGCACAGCTTGGCATCGACGCATCTCATCATGCGCGAGTGACTGCCTTTTGCGTCCGCGCTCGACGTCGGGCGCGTTAACGGGGGGGCGCCCAAACCCGGGGGAGGAGGACGAGTGAGCAGACCTACTGCATTGTGGCGCGCGGTCGTCGCCATTTCGTCGACTGCGTTCCTTGTCGTCACCATGATCGGCGCCGCGGCGGGCTCAACGCCGGCAAGTAAGTCGGCC
>DASQUP010000028.1:0-7342 GCA_035641235.1 Actinomycetota bacterium | reverse complement strand
GACGTCCTCGCCTGAGATCTGACTCTGCAACCGGATGATCCCCTGGAGCAAAGCTTCCGGCCGCGGAGGACAACCCGGAACATAGACATCAACCGGGATGACCTGATCGACTCCCTTCGTCACCGAGTAGGAGTCCCAATACGGCCCGCCGCAGTTCGCGCACGAGCCCATCGAGATCACGTACTTGGGCTCCGGCATCTGGTCGTACACGCGCAAGATCGGCGCCGCCATCTTGTCGGTGACGGTTCCGGCGATTACCAGTAGGTCCGACTGGCGCGGGGAGGCCGGGAAGGGAATCACGCCGAAGCGGATCACATCGAACTTTGAGGCGATCGCGGCACCCATCTCGATGGCGCAGCACGCAAGTCCGAACTGCATCATCCATAGGGAATACTTCCGGCTCCAGTTCAGCAGCCAGGACACCGGGCTCGGGAGTTTGACCTTTTCTATTACAGCCATTCCAGCACCTTCTTTTTCACAGCGTAGAGGAGGGCGAGGGCCAGGATCACGATGAAGATCAGCATCTCAACGAACGCCTGAGTGCCCAGCCGCTCGAAAACAATCGCCCAGGGGAAAAGGAACACAGCCTCGACATCGAAGACCAGGAACAGGAGTCCAAAAACGTAGTAGCGGACGTTCGCCTGCTGCCATCCGGTGCCGATCGGGTCGATTCCGGACTCGTACGTGGTGAGCTTGGCGGTCGTCGGCAGCTTGGGCCGGAGGAGCCGGGCGATGGTCAACGTATATAGCACCAGCGCGCCCGCTACCACGCCGAATATGCCGATGGTTACGTACTGGCCGAAGTACCCCTGAGGCACTGTGGCAGATGCTCCCTTTGGTCACTCGCTCCGTCGTACCGCCGGTTGGTTACACCCTTTCGAAGCGCAGGTGCTCCAGGCAATTCCCATAGGTAAATCCCCTGGTTACCCGCCAGAAACTAACACGCAGGAAGTGCCGTTCCGGGTGTTCGCGCCGTTGTGAAACGGCTGTCGTCGGCGCCATGTAGATGAGCAAACCGTTTCTGCGGAGGGCGGCGGTCCAGCAGTCGAGGCAAGATCCCGCTGTCGTATTAGCGTACTGGCCGCCGCCCGTAGCGCTTCCCGCTGTGAGCCAGTCCGTACGCAGCCAAGCGAGGACGGCGGCGTCGCCGAGGGCGACTCAGAAACGGTTTCGAGCCTGAGGTGACGCCGCCGCCCGCAGCGCAACATGCGGCGCGGTCTGGGGAGCCTAGGGGCCGGCGAAGAAGGTTGCTTTCTCCGCGGCCTCGATCAGGGGGCTCCACAGCAGGCCGAAGAACACTGTGGCCGCCGCAGTGAGGGCCACAACTCCGGTCGCCAGCGGGCCGAAGCGCGTCGGCTCGGCAGCCTCCTCTCTCTCCTGCATGTACATGGCCACCATTACCCGCAGATAGAAGAAGGCGGCGATCGCACTCGCGAGGACGCCCACTACCACCAGCCACGAATAGCCCGCTTCTACGGCGGCTCCGAACACAAGCAGCTTGCCCACGAACCCCGACGTGAGCGGCACGCCCGCGAGCGACAACAGGAACAGAGTGAGCGCCCCTGCCATGAGCGGGTGTTCGTCGAACAGCCCGCGGTAGTCGCTGATGCGGACGCGGCGCTCCTCGCGGCCCGACAGAGCGGCGATGATGGCGAACGCTCCGACCACCGTCAGTCCGTATGTCGCCAGATAAAAGAGAGCACCGCTGACGCCGCGGTCGCTCGTCGCGATGACTCCCGTGAATACAAAACCGGCGTGGGCAATAGACGAGTAAGCCAGCAGCCGCTTGAGATCGTCCTGGACGACGGCGAGCACGGACCCCACCACCATCGTCAGCACGGCCACCCCGATCACGAGGGGCCGCCACTCCACACGCAGCGGGAAGAGGCTCACCTCGAGCAGCCTCAGTACGGCGGCAAAGCCGGCGAGCTTCGTGGCCGCCGCCATGAACCCGGTCACGGGCGACGGCGCGCCCTGATAGGCGTCCGGCGTCCACATGTGGAAGGGCACGGCCGCAACCTTGAAGCCAAGCCCGATGATCAGCAGGCCGGAGGCGATCACGAGCAGCCCGCCCGAGTCGAACGGGCTTGAGTTCACGAACGAGAAGATTCCCGGCGAATCCGCCGTGCCGTACAGGCTCGTCGTGCCTACCGCGCCGTATGCGAACGCGATTCCGAGTAAAAAGAATGCCGACGAGAACGCGCCGAGCAAGAAGTATTTCATCGCCGACTCCTGGCTCTCCAAGCTCCGCCGCCGGAATCCCACCAGCACGTAGAGCGCGATCGAGAACGTCTCGAGCGCAAGGAACATCATGATCAGGTCCGCCGCCCCCGCCATGAGCATCATCCCGGCAACTGCGAACAAGACCAGGCCGTAGAACTCGGCCTCCTCCATGTTGTGGCGGGACAGGTACTCACGAGACAGCCACACCGTCAGGAGCCCGAAGCTCGCGAGAGTAACTTTGACGAACGTTGCGAAACCGTCCACGGCGACCATTCCGGCGAGCTGTAGGCGCGGGCCTTCGAGGTCCAGCCATCCCGTCAGCGCGAGGTAAATGGAGAGGCCCAATCCGATCGTCGAAACGACCGAAAGAAACCAGCGGTTTCCGGGCTTGCCGAAGATCGCATCTGCAATGAGCAGAGCCAGCGCCGTCGCAGCGAGTGCGATCTCGGGCGCGATCCCGGCAAGCAGGACGGCCGGCTTCTCGAGCGGCATCAGGCCCCAACCCCCCGCTCAATTCCTGAGATGGCAATTAGCCACGAAATAGTGGAGCTGATTGCCATTTCAGTGCGCGTGGCGTCCTGCATCACGGCCCCTCCGCAAGATCGGACTCCGGCACTACGGTGCCGTCGTTGAGTTGGTCGACCACTCGCTGGGCCGCCGGTTCAATGCGCTCGAGGAACGGCTTCGGATACACGCCGATGATCAGGATGAGCGCGAGGACAGGCGCGAGCATCGCCACTTCCCGGAGGTTGACGTCGGGGAGGTCGCGGTTTTCCGGCCTCGTGACTTCGCCGTGGAAGACCCTCTGGTAGGCCCACAGCAGATAGACCGCCGCGAGGACTACTCCGAACGCTGCCGGCACCACCCACCACCGGTACGAGAAGAACGTTCCGAGCAGCACGAGGAACTCACCCACAAAACCGTTCAGTCCCGGCAGGCCCAACGACGACAGCACCACAAACAAGAAGATGCCGGAGAAGATCGGAATCGACTTGCCGAGCCCGCCGAAGTCGGCGATAAGGCGCGTGTGCCTTCGATCGTAGAGAGCTCCTACGAGCATGAAGAGTGCACCCGTCGACAGACCGTGGCTGACCATCTGGAGGATTCCTCCGCTCATTCCCTGAATCGACCCAACGAAGATCCCGAGCGTGACGAACCCAAGGTGCGCAACCGACGAGTAGGCAACGAGACGTTTGAGGTCGCGCTGCATCGCGGCCACCACCGCTCCGTAGAGGATCCCGGCGATCGACAGTCCGATGATCAACGGGACCAGCTCGCGCGCCGCATCCGGGAACAGAGGAATCCCGAACCGGATGAGTCCGTATGCCCCCATCTTCAGAAGGACGCCTGCCAGCATGACGGAGCCCGCAGTCGGCGCTTCAGTGTGTGCATCCGGAAGCCACGTGTGGAACGGAACGAGAGGTACCTTCACGGCGAAGCTGGCGAAGAACGCAAGGAACAGGAGCCGCTGAGTGTCGAGCGGCAGCATCGTCCCGAGGAGGGCCTCGTAGCTGAATGTCGGATCTCCGGAGGCCGTGAAGTACAAGAAAAGAATCGCCACGAGCATGAGCAGCGACCCCACCAGGGTGAAGAGGAAGAACTTCATCGCTGCGTACAGCCGCCGGCCGTAGCCCCACATCCCGATCAGGAAGTACATCGGAACGAGGGTGGCCTCCCAGAACAGATAGAAGAGGAACATATCGAGGGCGGCGAAGACGCCGAGCATCCCGGTTTCGAGCGCCAGTAGGAAGATGAAATAGGGCTTCACGCGCTTCGAGATCGACCACGACGCGAGCACACCCAGCGGCATGAGGAAGGTTGTGAGCATCACCATCCACAGGCTGATGCCGTCGACTCCGGTGATGTACCCGACGCCCCACTCGGGGATCCACGCGGCCGAAAGACCCTGCTGGAAGCCCGGATCGCCCGAATCGAAGTTGGCGAGGACGCCGAGCGAAACGACGAAGGCCACTACCGTCGCGGCGAGCGCGGCAAGGCGGATCAGGTTCGCGTTGCCCTTGGGCAGCAAGCCGATCAAGACGGCGCCGCCGAGTGGGATGAAGATCGTTACGTCGAGGAACGGGAAATCGCTCATCCCGTCGCCACCCTGAAGACGAGTATCCCCAAGACCGCAACAACTCCGATCAGGAACGCAGCCGCATAACTGCGCACGTAGCCGGTCTGCACGTGGCGGAGCCCCTCAGAGGACTTGGCCACGACCCATGCCGTCCCATTCACAAAGCCATCGATGACGCGGACGTCGAAGATGTCCGTGAGCCACGCCGCCGCTCTCTTCGCCGGAAGAACGAGCAGTTGCCCGTATGTCTCGTCGACGTAGAACTTGTTGCGCGCACCGGTGACGAGCGGCATTACCGGTCGCTGAACCGCCGCGCGCCGCGCCTCCGCATCGGGCTCCACATACAGCCGCCGCGCCGCAAAGATCCCGAAGAAGGCGGCCAGAAGCGCGGCGCCACCGAGGAGCCACGGCGCCAGTCCCTCCGGCACGTGGGACTCCCCGAGCACCGGCTCGAGGAAGTGCTCCAGCGTGAGGACTCCGGGCAGGTTGAGGACTCCGCCGACGACGGAGAGAACTCCGAGCGGGATGAGCGCGGAAGCCATGGCCGGCGGAGCGTCGTGCACGTGAACGCCGGCCGGCTCGACGGGCCCCTCGAACACGCGGAAGTACATCCGCCCCATGTAGAACGCGGTGAGGATCGCAGTGACTACACCGATCGCCCACAGGGCGTACGCGCCGTCCGCCCAGGCCGAGGCGAGTATCGCATCTTTGGAGAAGAATCCCGCGAATGGGATGATCCCCGAGATCGCAAGCCAGCCGGCCAGGAAGGTCCATCCGGTAATCGGCATCACCTTGCGCAACCCACCCATCTTGCGCATGTCCGTCTCGCCGTTCAGGGCGTGCATCACGGCGCCGGCGCCAAGGAACATCAAAGCTTTAAAGAACGCGTGTGTGGCGAGATGGAAGATCCCGACGGAGTAGGCGCCGACTCCCATCGCCAGGAACATGTAGCCGAGCTGCGAAACCGTCGAATAGGCGAGGACGCGTTTGATGTCGTTCTCGGCGGTTGCAATCATCGCCGCCCACAGTGCGGTAGCAGCGCCTATCCACGCGACGACCAGAAGGGCCGAGTCGCCCGCTGCTTCGTAGACCGGGCTGAGCCGCGCCACCATGTACACGCCCGCAGTCACCATGGTCGCTGCATGGATGAGAGCAGAGACGGGTGTCGGGCCCTCCATGGCATCGGGCAGCCACACGTACAGCGGGATCTGAGCGCTCTTGCCTACGGCGCCGCCGAAGAGCAGCAGCGCAGCGATCGTCGACAGCCCGGCGCTCATCGCACCCGTCTGGGCGGCCGTGTTGATATCGCCCACTGCGAGGCTGCCCACGGCGGCAGCGAGCAAGAACATGCCGAGCATGAAGGAGAAGTCACCGATCCGGTTGACAATGAAGGCCTTCTTGGCAGCGTTCGCCGCGGCGTCTCTCTCGAACCAGAAACCGATCAACAGATACGAGCAGAGTCCGACGCCTTCCCATCCCACGAACATCAGGACGACGCTGTCGGCGAGCACGAGGAGCAACATCGACGCTGCAAATAGGTTGAGGTAGGCAAAGAAGCGCGGGTAACGCTCGTCGTCGTGCATGTAGTCGATCGAGTAAACATGGATGAGCGAGCCGACCCCGGTGACCACGAGCACCATCACTATCGACAGCTGGTCGACGAGAAGGTCGAAACCGAAAGACAGCTCACCGGCGGGGATCCACTCCCATACCCGAACGGTGGCGCGCCGTTCCTCCCCCCCGACGCCGAGGATCTGGAAAAAGAGCACCACGCCGAGCACGAACGACAGAACAATCAATGCCGAAGCAAGATGACCCGCCCAGCGACCGACGCGTTTGCCGAACAAGAGGAGCACGACAGCGCCAAGGAGCGGCGCCGCGATGATGTAAGGCGCGAGATCGGCGCTCAGTCCGGTGGCCTCTTGAGCAAGAATCACGCCATCACCATTTCAGCAAGCTGACGTCGTCGACGTTCGCCGATGCACGGCGCCGGAAGATCGAGATGATGATTGCGAGACCGACTACAACTTCAGCGGCTGCGACGACCAGGACGAAAAAAACGACGACCTGTCCGTTGACGTTGCCCTGCATCCGGGCGAACGTCACGAACATCAGATTGACTGCGTTGAGCATCAGCTCGACGAACATGAATATGACGATGGCGTTGCGCCGGACCAACACCCCTACGACGCCGATCGTAAACATCAACCCGCCCAGCGCAAGGAAGTAGCCGGGCTCGACGGTAGTCATGCCGCCACCTCCTCCGCCTCCTCTTCACCCGCCGGCAGACCGGTTCCGGCCTCCTGAATCGTGCGCGCGAGAACCATCACGCCGACAATGGCCACTACGAGCAGCACCGATGTGACCTCGAAGGGCAGGAGATAGTCACCAAACAACGTCCGCGCGATCGCCAGCACGTTTCCGGGATCGCGATTGATCTCGTTCAAGGCCCCCGGACCGCCGGCAGCGGTTACAAGGTCGACGCCGTTGATGGCGACGTAACCGATAAGCGCCGCAAGCACCACGCCCATCGCGGCCGCAAGCGGCCTCTGTCCCGTCAGGGGTTCGATCAGTGCCTCGCGTCGATCGACGCCGAGCAGCATGATGACGAACAGAAACAGCACCATGATCGCCCCGGCGTACAAGATGATCTGAATGGCTGCGATGAAAAACGCGCCCTGCAAGAGGAAGGCCAGCGCCAGTGCAACCTGACTTGCAACTAGAAAGAGGGCGACGTGAACAGCGTTCGGCGCGAACAGCATGGCGATGGAAGAGCCCAAGGCCACAACGAACGTGACGCCGAAGACGATCTCGTCAAGCATTAGTCCTTGCTCCCGCGCGTTGACGGCAGGAAATCCTCTGGGTAGCGGGCATCGCGGACGCGGCCCCCTCGTGGCGGCTTGTATACGGATTTGCGGTCGGGAGATATCTCTTTCTTCGTCTTCCAGTGCCGGACGATCGGAGCATCGACGATCAATTGCTCTTTCGTGTAGATGTGCTCCTCGCGGGTGGAACCCGAGATCTCGTACTCGGTAGTCATCA
>DASQUP010000027.1:0-2194 GCA_035641235.1 Actinomycetota bacterium | reverse complement strand
TGCTCCATCGTGCCCGCCTGACGCTCGCGGACCACCCCGAGACTCGTGACGACGGTTCCGATGAAAGCGAGGATCAAACCCGCGAGCGCGGGGACCATGATGGGTGGGCTTTCGAGGTCCGGGTTGAATAGGACCTCCGGCTTTGGAGCATCGGGCACCCGACTCACCAGGGTTACAGCACTCCTGGCGGTGAACAGCTCGCTTCCGTCGAGCAGCAGCACGGGCGCTTCCTGGTCGGCGACGATCGCCGCCGAAACCTCACCCCGTCGGAGCGCATCGACGGCCTCAGCGCGCCCTTCATCGGGCCGCGTCTCAGTCACCTCGAAGAAGTCGGGGAGTTGTTCCGCTACCGCTTCGGCCTGCGGCCCAACAACGAAGGTGGGGGCGGATTCGACGTCGAAGCTCGCCGCGTATCCGAAGACGACCAGGAGGAGGACCGGCTGAACGATCATGAGCGCCAGCGTCCGACGGTCGCGCCGCAGCTGGCGGAATTCTTTGACGATCATGGCCCACATACACGGCTCCCTTCGTGCGTCCCACTGAATTCATCAAGTGATGAAATCATCGCATGATGAATTCCGATCGTCAAGGGTCGGCGGCTGATCGGGAGGGCGGGGCCGGTCCGCTAGCCCTGAGCCCGAAATGGCAATCGACCGTCGACAGGTAGTGGTGGATTGCCATTTGAGCGGCGCCAGATTTGCACTATTACAACTTGCTAAAGGTGAGAAACGTTGATAGAACAACCGGATGGCGCTGGGAGATGATTCCGCGACTCGGACGGCAAAGGTGCTGTCGCTCCCCACGAGGGCGGCGATCCTATCGCTGCTCCTGCGAACGGGCCCCAAGACCGTCAAGGAGATCAGCGACGCTTTCACCATCCATCCGAACGTCGCCCGGGCACACCTCGACCTCATGGTCGATGCCGGTTTCCTGGCTACCGAGACTCGCCGGCGCAACAAGGGCCGCCCGGCCAAGGTTTATTTCACCTGGGAGGGCGAGGCGGGCGCCCTCGAGGAAGCCGGCGTGGAGGTCCCCGGCGTCCCCGGAGCCCCCGAGACGGTCAATGACGTCGAGATTGAATTGCGGATTCTCGAACGAACTCTCTCGGATGCGCAGTCACAACTGGCGCGCATCCGGGAGCTGATGGAGGAAGCAAACAAAAGCAAGCCCGAAACGACGGAGTAGCTCGAGGAGGAAACCACTATGGCGGATTATGTGAATCCTGAAGTGCTTGTTGACACCTCATGGCTGGAGGAGAACCTCAACGACAACAGCCTTGCAATCGTCGAAGTAGACGAAGACACGAGTGCGTACGACAAGAACCACATTCCCAACGCCATTTCGATCAACTGGGAAACAGAGCTGCACGATCTCCCTCGGCGCGACTTCGTTTCTTCGGAGCAGCTCGCGAAGCTGCTTGGTGACAAGGGAATCTCGTCCGACCAAGCGATCGTGCTGTACGGCGGCAACAACAACTGGTTCGCGACGTATGCCTACTGGTTGCTCAAGTATCGAGGGGTGGACAACGTCAAGCTGCTGAATGGTGGACGCAAGAAGTGGGAGCTGGAGAGCCGACTCTTGGCGCAGGACGTCCCCTCGCGGTCTGCCCAGTCGTTCCAGATCGGCTCCGAGCGGCCCGAACTGCGCATCTTCAGAGAAGAGGTTATTCAGCGGGCCGCGGGTGGTTCGGGAGCCTGGGTCGACGTTCGGTCGCCGGAGGAGTTTCGGGGGGAACTACTAGCTCCTCCGCACCTACCTCAGGAGCAGGCCCAGGTTCCCGGACACATTCCCGGAGCGTCGAACATCACCTGGTCGAAGGCGGCCAACGATGACGGAACCTTCAAGAGTGCGGACGAGCTGATCTCCCTTTACTCCGCCGAGGGGATAACTGCCGACAAAGACGTCGTGACTTACTGCAGGATCGGCGAGCGCTCGTCTCACTCCTGGTTTGTCCTAAGTGAGCTTCTAGGCTTCGACAACGTCAGGAACTATGACGGATCGTGGACGGAATACGGCAGCCTGGTAGGGGTGGCCGTAGAGAAGTGATGGGGTGGTGCCTCGACCAGCAATGTCGGTAGGGTTCTGCGGGCGAAAAAGCTGCGCCTGGCTGCGTTCTCGGTCGGGCACGTACGCTCCTGGTACGCACCCTCCCTCAGGCCTTGCCAGGCTTGTTTTTCGCGCCGCAGAACCTCGC
>DASQUP010000026.1:0-16580 GCA_035641235.1 Actinomycetota bacterium | reverse complement strand
GGACGTGCACGCCCTCCTCCGCGCGGCCCGCCCAGTAAAGGGCGCGGCCCAACTGAGCCCGAGCGTGAACCAGCTGCTCGGGATCGTCGATGAGCTCGATTGCTCGCTGTAGACGATCGACGACGTCCGCTCTTCCAAGATCGAGTTCGATAGCGGCGAGATCAAGTAGCAACTCGGCGCGCCGATCATCGGACATCTGCTCGTCGAGGCATCGGGTCAAGTAACGTGCCGCACTCTCGAGGCCACCCTCACTTGCGGCCGTGTGGGCAGCCGCAGCGAGGACCTCAACGGCCTCCGCCACACTTCCCGGCGGCGCCAGCAATACATGTGCTGCGATCTGCGGCGGCGCAGCACCGGCATCCCTCAAGATCTCCGCTGCACGCGCATGTTCGGCCTCGCGTCCGCCCGCCGCGATGTTCTCGTAGACCGCGTTCCGGACGACCGGGTGGACGAATTCAAACGGCGGGCCACCTCGAAGGATGTCCATGCGTGCGAGCGTGGCGGCGGCCGGCGCAACCTGTCGTCGTTCCAAGCCGGCCATTGCGGCGAGGTGATCGCGGTCGGCACCCTCCCCGAGGATCGCAACAGCACGCGCGAGTTGTCGGGCCTCCGGCGACAGACGCGATAGTCGCAGGTTTACGGAACGGGAGATCGAGTCGGGGGCAACCCGTTCCACGGTCTCCGCCGACGTCGCGACCGGAGGGACATCCTCGGCGGCAAGGGTTCTGACGAGTTCGCGCAAGAGCAACGGATTGCCACCCGTCGCCCGATAGCACGCGGCGCAGAACGCATCGTCGGCCTCCGCGGCCAGCTCCGACCGAACCAGCTCCGATGCTGCCGAAGGACTCAGGGCTGTGGGGCGCAGGACGGTCGTCGCCGGATCGACCAGCATCTCCACAAGCATTGGGTTCTCGTCTTCGAGCGGTCGGACGGTTGCCATCACACAGACCCCGTGCTCCTCGATCCGGCGCGCCAGATACGCGAGCCACCTCAGAGAGGAAAAATCCGCCCATTGGAGATCGTCGATCGCGATGACAAGGGGCCGCGACTCCGCCAGATTCAGGGTCAGCCAGTACAGACCGTGGAGGACGGAGAAGGCAACGTCCTCGTTCGGTTGCGTGCTGTCAGCATCGTTGTGGAACAGTCTGCCCGCATGGGCCGCCGCTCCCGCAAACAGGCTCTTGGACTCGCGACGAGCCACGGCCGCCTCGAAGAGCTGGCGCACGACCCCGAAAGAGAACGCCGATTCGAGCTCACTGCCGCGCGCATGGAGCACAGAAAGGCCCGAGGCGGCAGCGTGGCCCCTTCCCTCGGCAAGCAGAGTGCTCTTGCCGATGCCGGAGGGGCCCTCGATGATGATCAAACGCCCTTGCGACGTCCCCGCCGCTGAGATCGCGTCGTCCAGGGCGGACAGCTCGCCCTCCCGTTCGAGCAATTGGGGCTGCTCTTCGCGCCATGGTCGCGGTGCCCTAGGGCTCGCGGGGACTTCGGGCAGCCCTTCCTCGGTGATCTGGAACAACCGCTCCGGCTCGTCGAAGCCGGCCAGCCGCACTTCGCCGAGGTCTCGCAACCGAACTACACGGGGCTCTACCGCAAGGATGCCGCGCGTGGCGCTAGAGACGACTATCTGGCCGCCGTGACCGGCCTCGCAGACGCGCCGCGCCCGATGGACGGCGATGCCGACGTAACCCTCCCCCCCGAGGGTCGCCTCCCCGGTATGCAGGCCCATCCGGACGCGAAGCTCTGCGCCCTCAGGCCACTCGTGTGAACCGAGATTGCGCTGCGCGCTGACTGCCGCGCGAACGGCTCCGCTGGCACCGGCGAACACTGCGAACAGTGAGTCGCCCTGAGTATCGATCTCGACACCTTGTTCCTCGTTGAGGGCGCGCCGTATGAGGTCGAGATGAGTCTCAAGCGCCCCGGCGTACTGGTCGGGGCCGAGCCGCTCGAGCAAACGCGTGGAACCCTCGATGTCGGTAAATAAAAAGGTGACGGTGCCCTGCGGCAGCGAGCTATCGATCCGAACGCGTTCGGCCATTGGGCCGAATCCTAAGCTCAGGCAGTGTGGCTGGATTCTGCGACCTGTTCGACTGACGAGAACCTAACTATCGGCGTCGAGAATTTCCCGCTCGCAGACGGTCTCCAGCCTCGGGGAGTCCATCGGCGACGGTAGCGATCTCTGGAAGAGAACCCGAGCTGACGCGTCACTCAGCTCCAGGGTTGCAATGTCGTTGTGGTACCAGGGTCCGTCCGCAATCGACCAATCGAACCGGGGACGGCGCACCCGTGCGGACCGCGCAAGCACGCGGCCCAGGGTGGCTCCCACCGAGGATTGCGCGAACCGAAAGCCTCCATACACACTCCGACTCACCGGGTTGCGCAAGGGCGAACAGACCGCCTGATAGACGGACGATTTCGCCGGCCCCGGGAACCGGGCGCGCGCGAGATAGCTGTAGTGAACGTCGCCCGACAGAATCGAGATGCTGGCGGGCGGATCACCGATACGTCCGCAGGCGACATCTTCGATAAGTCTGGCAAGCCTCTCAAACGACGAGCCGAACGCAGCCCAGTGCTCAAGATCGATCGCCCGCCGTAGCCGCTCCCCTACCCGGGCGGCATAGCTGCCCCACCGTCCTGCGCAAATAGCCTCGTTCCACGCCTCGAAATCATGAATGCCGTGGGGCAACAGCACCGGAAGCGACGTACCGATAATCAGATGCTTAAAATCTCCGGCGAACTGCTCTTCTATCCACTCCCAGTCCGCATCGTCGATCATCTCCCTTCGAGAGCCTTCGAGGATCCGGCCGCAGCGCGCGTCGATCGTGACAAGGCGGGCGCGCCCGAGATCGCGGCTGTAGGAGAACCGGTTGTTGGTCGCGTCCAGACTGAGATCTGCTTGGTGCGCGAAGTCCCTCAGCACAGGCCCGCCATCCGACATTTCACGTACGTGTTTGAGCAACTCGCTTCGCTCGAGTTCCCCAGGCGACAGGTTTCCGAGATGCTGGTACAGCCAGTACGTCATTAGCCCTGCTTCGATCCGTTTCTGCCACCAGGGCAGTCGCCGCATTTCTTTGACCCACAACTCGGAGATGTTCCAATCGTCTGCGATGTCGTGATCGTCAAAGATCATCGAGACCGACACTGTGGAGAGCATCCACCGCACTGCCGGCTCACCCCAGGTCTCGTAATACAGATGTGTGTACTCCTCGAAGTTCGATACCTCGTCACCCGGAGGGATGCTGGTGTCGCGTCGTTCCTCGATGAACTTCCTTGTCTCCGGAAACGACTCGTCGACGTAAACCTGGTCGCCCAACATCAAGAGGACGTGGGGCCATTCGGATGGGTCACGATGCATCATCCGCAGCGCGTACGCATAGAGCGCGTCCACCTCGCGTCCCTCCGTGGCCTTTGAGCGAGGCAAAGAATATGGAGGGTGATGGGGAGCCGCGGCGCGACACGAACCGAACACCACGCGTACGGACCCCTGGGGGTCGAGCGTGCGGATGTAACTCGGCGGCTGGTCATCCAGCGGCCACACTCGACGGCCCTCGAGCTCGACCCCGTACTCGTATCCCGTGTCCGGTTCGAGCCCCTCGAGCACAACAAGTCCGTAGTGGTGCCCCTCGACGCAGAACGTTTCGGCGCGCCGGCCCAGAATCGAGACGGAGGAGGGTTCGTCGGTCTCGATCCAGACGGTGGCCGACGTCGAGTCGACGTATCTCAGGATGGGTCCGAGCAATAGTTCGGCCATCTGATCCAGCTTCCCCCCTTGACCGCCGAGGGATGCATCTTTCACCGGGCCGGTGGGCGCCAAAGTTCGCGAGCCGCCGGCTAATGCGTTGCAAGCAAGGATTTCTCCGCCCTGTCGTAGGAATCCTCAGGCGCCGGGCGGCTCGGCGAGCGCGATCGCGTTCCCGTCTGGATCGGGGACGTTCATAGATCGCGGCGGGCGAAGGCTGCGACGGTTGCCGCCGCCAGCAGGACGAAGTACGCCGCAAGCCAGAGATAAAGGCCCGCCGACGCATCGGCTCCGCCCCCGAAGGGCCCAAGCCTCACGATGAAGCCCTCTGCGCCGGATAGGTCTGCGGTCAGCGACCGCAGCGCCGCCTGGTACAGGGCTTCGAACGGCAAGAAGGCCGATGCCACTCGGCCCACAGTTACAAGCGTGTCGGACCCAAGCGCGTCGCCGATCTGACCCAGGAAACCCGCCACCAGCCCGGCGCCGACGAACATCAGGACTGCGATGCCGTTGGCCACGGTGGCGAGGAACACCGAGCCAAACAGCGACGCCGCCGTCACGAACACCACCGCGCCGGCAAGCTGCAGTGCCGGCTCCACGACGCGATCGGGCCACCAATCGCCTGTGACGCCGGTGATCACGACGCATGACAGGAACAACGCCAGCGAGTACCCGACCCCGACTACCGCAGCCCCTATGAATCGCCCCGCGACGAAGGCGGTGCGACCCAGCGGCCTGACGATCAACGGTTGAAGCAGCCCCTGCTCGGTATCACCCCGGACGACAGTGAAGGTTAGAAACGTCGCGAGGATGGATCCGAGAAAGAACGTTCCGAACATCGACAGGCCCAGCATTGTTGCACCGGTGACGACGTTGGCATCCACCGGCACCCTGAAGGACGTCGCCTGATCGAAGACCCTGTTGGTGCCGAACCAGTAGAGACCCAGAAACAACGCCGTCGCGATCGGAACGACCAGGAACACGCGCCGCCGGACGCACTCGAGGACCACGTGGCGAGCGACCACGAAGGTCATCCCATTCGCCCCCCAACGGCCTCAAGGTAGACCTGCTCGAGCGTTCGCTTCGTGGGCCTGACCTCGTAGATGGACCGTCCTTCGGCGACGAGGGAGGCCACGATGCCGGGGACATCGGCGCGCCGCGCCTCCGGGTACGACGTCGTTCCCACGTCGGTGACGACTTCGACACCGGACCCACCGATCAGATCGCCCGGGGAGCCCTCGGTCACAACGCGACCGTCGAGCAAAATCGCTACACGATCGCATACGAGCTCGACCTCACTCAACAAGTGCGAGTTCAGCAGCACGGTCACGCCGCGGCTCCGCAGGCGTTCCAGCAGCCGGCGAATCGTGTGCCGCCCCGCAGGATCCAGCGCGCTGGTCGGCTCGTCGAGTAGTAGCAGATCCGGGGAGCCGATGAGGGCCTGCGCGATCCCCAACCGTTGCTGCATTCCCTTGGACATCTTCTCGACGCGACGCGACGCGGCGTAGTCGAGCCCGACGAGATCGAGAAGTTCGGAGCGTTCCGCAGCTCCGCCGTTTGAGCTCGTGAGCTGTTGATGCAGGCCGAGGACTTCGTCGGCCCGAAGCCATCCTGGAAACCGGAACAGTTCGGCAAGGTAGCCGATGGCGCGCCGAGCCTGGACCGAGCGCGGCCGGTGGCCGCAGATGAGGATCTCCCCCGACGTCGGTCGGACCAGGCCGCACCCGATCTTCACGAGCGTCGTCTTGCCGGCGCCGTTCGGGCCCAGAAGGCCGAAGAGCTCGCCGCGCTGCACCTGGATGGACACGCCGTCAAGGGCGTGATCGTCCCCATAGAGCTTCACGACATCGGTTGCTTGGAAGACGGCGCTCACAGAACGAACGTTAGCCCGCGCTCGTGGAAAAAGTGTGCGGGAATGGCACGCGCGGTGTTAAAGGCCGAACTGTCTGCAAAGCCACGGCGTGGAACCATAGTTCCACGCAGACAGTTCAGGTTCCTCGTTCAGCCCGACGCGATTAGCCCCACACTCGCGGCGGCGATCGCGAGCCCGATCATCTGTTGGCCGACCATTTGCTCGCTAAGGATGGAGCGCGCAAGTATCACCGTTGCAGCCGGATACATCGACGTGATCACTGCCACCAGAGACAGAAGTCCTCGCCGAGTGGCGAGCAGAAATAGGAGATCGGCGAGCACGTTGATGACCCCTAGGGCGACGAGCCGACGTCCAACCCGTTTAGTGAAATCGAGTGGGATCCGGCGAAAGGCCACGAGTAAACCGATCGCCAACAACATCGAGATCCGGGTTCCGACCAGAGGCCACAGCCCAGAGTCGCCGGGCGAGCGCTCCAGAAGGATGAAGAACAAACCAAACCCACTGCCCGCCCCGAAAGCCTCGCCGATGCCTCGCCCCCCTTGCCGGGCGGCGTCCGCCAAGGCGGGCTCATGGTCTGTCGCATCGGCGGGGCCTTCGGCTCGTGTGATCACAACGACTGCGATTATTCCCAACACGACGCCGGTGAGGGCTGTCGGGCCTGGTCGCTCGCCAACGGCTAGGCCGAACACCACCGGCAATCCGGCCGCAAGCACGCCTGAGATTGGGGCCACGACGCTCATTCGGCCGATCGCCAACCCGCGATAGAGCAGCGACGCGCCGCTTGCGCCTGCCAGCCCGGCGGCAACTCCCCACGCGATCGCCGACTGTGAAAACTCTGCTCCCCAGAATGGAACCGCGCCGAGCAGCAGCGCAAAGCTAACGAGTTGAGACAGCAGAACCACGACGAGAACGCGAGTGGTCCTGCTCAGCAGGCCGCCGGTGAAGTCCGACGCCCCGTACGAGACCGCCGCGCCGAGCGCCAGCAGGATTTCCACTCACGACCCCGCTTCGGCGCTCGCGTTGGAGATCAGCACAGCGTGAAGGACATACCTTGCCGGCGAGTAGAGTCTCGAGTTTGGCGAACATCATCTCCCACGACTGGCTCCCGAGGTAGACACGTTCGCGCGGAGCGTCGAAGTCGTGCGTGAGTTCGATGGACCATGGGGGCCATTCTGCCTGTGTTCGGGGAGGCGGGGAGCGATTCCGCGCCTATCAGACGGAGTCTCGGATGGCTTGGATCAGAGCGGTAGTGGCGGGCGGGTCTGGTGGCTCGCCGTAGGTGACGGCGTAGATCTGACGGGGGAAGCTGGTTAGTTCGGTGGTGTGGACGTCGGGTCGGCGGTGGGCTTGCAGCGCAAATCCGGGCAGGGTCGTGACGCCTATGCCGGCGGCGACGAGGGCTTGCACGACGACCATGTCGTCGCTGTAGAACGCGATGCGTGGAGTGAAGCGTTCTTGCCGACACACTGTGATCAGCTCGTCCCGGCACCGCTCGCAACCACCGATCCAGGCGGAGTGGCGATGGTTCGCGATGCTGTCGTCGGGTCGCCGGCTCACGAGGTAGATCGGGTCGTCGGTGACGTGGACCAGGCGAAATCCCTCTTCCTCGACAGGGTCGTCGGCGTGGCGGTAGATGAGTGCGACATCGACCTCCCCGTGTCGCAGTATCTGTAACGCTTCGACCGGGTGAAGGTCGATCAGGCTTAGCTCGATTCCCGGGTGCTCCCGCGCCAGCGTCGCGGCAGATTTGGGCACGATCGTGCTCAGCACCGACGCGTTGGCGGCCAGGCGAACCCGGCCAGCCTGCAAACCGACCTGTGCTGCGAGCTCCTTGCTCGCCGCGTCAACTCGTCCCACGATTTCGGTGGCCCGGCGGGCAAGCAGTTGCCCCTCTGGCGTCAATCGGATCCCACGACCCACGCGTTGAACGAGTTTGGCGCCGGTCGCCGCTTCCAGGCGAGACAGGTGGTGACTCACCGACGGTTGCGAGTAGTGCAGCTCTTTCGCTGCCTCGGTCACGGACCCGTGGCGCGCCACCGCGGCCAAAACCTTGAGATGGACCAGGTTCACAAATCAAGAATATCAATGCTACTTCGACAAGATTGGCATTAGACGACATGACTTTCTTGATCCATGCTGATGTCTGGCAGGCAATCGAGACCACAGGAGGAGCTAATGAGCAAGGTGACGTCCGATATTTCGATGTCGCTCGATGGTTTCATCACTGATCCCAAGGCTAGTGTCGGAACCCCATTGGAAGGAAACGACCCCGGTCGACTTTCAGACTGGCAGTTCGACGCCAAGACCAAGACCGACGCCGACGCTGAGGTGGTCGCGGACCTCTACGCATCGACGGGAGCGATTCTGATCGGCAAGCGAATGTTCGATGTCGGGTTCGAGCCGTGGGGCGATCCGCCACCCTTTGGCCGGCCGGTCTTCGTGCTGACCCACGAGGCACGGGACCCTCTGCCCATGCAGGGCGGTACGACTTACTTCTTCGTGACGGATGGAATCGAGGCCAGCCTAGAGCAAGCCCGCGCCGCGGCCGGCGGGAAGAACGTGAGTATCTGGGGGGGCGCAAACACCATGCGGCAGTACTTGGTGGCGGGACTCCTGGACGAGATGGAGATCCACCTGGTTCCGGTCTTGCTGGGCGACGGCATGCGACTGTTCCAGGATATTGGACTGGAGCAAATCGAACTCAGAAGGATCAGGTGTATCCAGACGCCGGGCGCGACCCACCTACGCTTCGAAGTCGTGAAGTGAGTGACCGAACTGTCTGCAACGCCACGGCGTGGAACGATAGTTCCACGCAGACAGTTGAGGTTGCGGCAGTGAACCTCCAAGTGTCGCGGTCGCCTAGTCTTTAGCGGGTGCCCGCGCCTAAGTCATCGCCTGCTCGATTCCGTGGTTGGCCAGCAGGTCGGACTCCAGATTCAGCCTGCGAGGAACGCGCGTCACCGACCATGTCGAGAATTGGTCAAGGAGCTGGCGAGTGCGCTCGACGAGTGGCCGCAAGTGATCCGCCCTCACCATGTACCCCTCTGAAAGGTGTCCGGCGACGACCGGCGAGTCGACGTAGACGTCGATCTCTCTAACTCCTTGGTCGAGGGCCATCTCGAGGCCATCGATGAGAGCGGTGTAGTCGGCGACGGTGTTGGTCGACACGCCTACGCTTCTCCCGATCTCACCGAGAACCTCACCCGATTCCGAGCGCAGCACGGCGCCGACGCCGGCGGGTCCCGTGGGGTCTCCGACTTTGTGATGAGCAACCCCGGCGCTGTGCAGCGTCGCTTTCAGAGATTCCTCCTTCAAGACCAGACCCAAGGCGATTGCGAAGATCACGAACCCGATTCCCCGCGGAGCCAACCTCACCCCGATGGGAAGCAGCAGCGTCACTAGCAGGAACCCGGGGACGATCACAAGTGCACCTCGCGCGATCCTCATGCCGCCCCCTCCGTTGGCCTTTCACGGTCCGTCTCTGAGACCTCTGCCAGACGAAAACGCTGAGGCTCAGCCGGACGAGTGCCGAGTGACTGCAGGGCCAAGGCCGCGGTTGCGGCGAGCAAGACGATGTTCTTCACGACGTACTCGCCCTCTACACTCAGCACCAGGGGGTTGCCGTCCACGAAGGCCACGTCGGGCCTCAACAACAGCACAAGAAAAGTGCCCGAGAGGTGTAGCGTGGCTGCGCCCAGAACAACCGGCATCCCGCGGCCGATCAGGAGTCCGGCCCCGAGCGCGACCTCGAACGCGCCCACAAGCGGTACCAACAGGTCTGGATCCAAGGAGGGCGTGATTGCCGCTATCAACGACGCCGGCAACGTCGGCTCGCCGGCAATCTTTAGCCCTCCGAACCAAACGAATGTGATGCCCAAACTTGCTCGAAGAAGCAGCGGGACGGTGATGCGAAGCAATTCGTTGAGGCGCTCGCCGAAAGTCCGCGTGGCCCTCGTTCCTTGTACGTGCGACGTGTGCGACGACATCATTCAGTCACCTCGATCGTGCCGGTCATGTTCGGGTGCAGCGTGCAAACGTACTCATAGGTGCCCGGCTCGTTGAAGCGGTGGTCAAATGTCCCTTCGGACATGACCTCGCTCTTGAAATCGTCCCCCGAAACGTCGTGGTCGACCGCGCCGTCCTTCCACGTCCAGGTGACGGTGTCGCCGGCCTCGATCGTAAGAGTCTCGGGCGCGAATGCCAGGTCGTCGATGACCACCGTGAGGGGCCCCTCGCTGTCGTCTGCTGAGGTGGGTGTTGCTGCGTCTCCGGTCCCGCAGGCGCTGAGTGCCAGCGCAAATAGGCCGACGAACGCGGCGAGCATTAGTTGCCTGCTGAGAGATGCGAATCCGCCACTTCGTGCATCGGTGGTCGAGTCCCTCAATACTCCATTCTTGAATGACATAGGGTTGCCTCCTCGTTCTGTATCGAAGCGTTCATCCGTCGATCTTTATGACAAGGTGGCGCGCATCGTTGTGACGCGCGGTGAAACTCGAACCGGGTGTCACAAATCGACGTCCTGTCTTGTCTTTATAGGAGGAGATGAAAACAAACCGCGCTCCAGAGAAGGGGAAAGCCGTGTACGAACACCTTCGCCCACTGCTGTTCTCGATCGCATACCGAATGGTGGGCAGCGCTAGCGAGGCAGAGGACATTGTCCAGGAGGCATTCCTGCGCTATCACCGCGAAACGACCGCTGGGACGGAAATCGACTCGCCAAAGAAATGGCTATCCACGGTCACGACCCGGCTCGCGATCAATTACGTGCAGTCGGCACGCGTGCGTCGCGAGAGCTACGTCGGCACGTGGCTGCCCGAGCCCCTGATCACCGACACCGAGTCCGACGGCGCCCGTCATGCCGAGACCGCGGATTCGCTGTCGCTCGCGTTCCTCGTTCTCCTTGAGAGTCTCGGCCCCGTCGAGCGGGCCGTCTTCCTCCTGCGCGAGGTATTCGACTACGGCTACGACGAGATCGCCGTCATCGTGGGAAAGAGCGAGGAAAACTGTCGTCAGATCGCCCTGCGCGCCCGTCGTCAGATCGAGGGGAAGAAACCGAGGTTCGAGGCTTCACGCAAGAAGCGCGACGAACTGTCACGACGATTCTTCGGTGCAGTAATGGCAGGTGATACCGAGGGACTGATTCAGATGCTGGCGGCCGACGTCGTCGCCTACGGCGACGGAGGAGGCAAGGCCCGAGCTCTCCCTCGACCGGTCCACGGACGAGACAAAGTCGCTCGTCTATTCCTCAGAGCACGGGGCATCGAGGTCGCGAGTCTGCGCCACGTCGAGGTCAACGGACAGCCGGGAGCGTTGTTGCTCGATCAGACGGAACGCCCGGTCGTCGTCCTGTCGCTCGACATCGTCGATGGTCTCGTGCAGACAGTTCGCGCGGTGTCCAACCCCGACAAACTGCGGCATCTCGATGAAAGGAGCGCCGCGGAGCGACGCTCCTGAGCTTGCGTTAAGCGTTATCTGATCTGGGAGAGCCGGCAAAAACGGGACAACAACGTTGGAGGTCCACGTCGACGACGGCTCCACGAGTCGAAGAGCCTCATGGTCACGGGGCCGGCGCTGGCTCGAGCCAGTTGGCAACCGCTCTTATCCGATATGCCGTCCATCGGCGCACTCGTCGCTGCCGTGAATGGTGGGCATGTGCAACGCGTGACTCCTCCGTAAATTGCTCTTCCAAAAACCCCTGGGTGGCCATATAGCCGATCAACGCGAGCGGTTCGGTAGTTAACAGCGGCTTGTCCATCGATCCCTCTCCTTCCATCCGTAACCTTCATCACGACCAAATGCTAGAAAGTTCGGGCACCACCTTGAATGCCGGAGTGAAGGTATCCGGCTCGATATTCATGCGAATGAAAGAAAAGCAACGGCGAAGAGTTTCCAATCGATAAGGGCCGCTGGTCGTGGTGAAAGTTCGATGGCGGAACTCTTCCCAGCCCCTACCTACTCGAGTACCAGGGTTCGGTGATGTCGAGGTACTCCGGCTCTCCATCCGAGAGTTTCTGCCACTCGCTCATGTACGCCTCGAATTCAGAAGTGGACGACATCTCCTTCTCCTTCGCGCGCGCCTCGGCCTCGGACGTGAAGTAGATAGCGCTTGTGAAGCGCCCGTTCTGTGGATGCCAGGCCGTAATGCTGCCGATCACATCTGGCCGCATCTCCTTCATGTTGCTTTGCGTTGCCTCGTCGAGCGTCCGCGCTTTATCGACATCGGTCACCTTGCCCTGGATTACCTGGACGAAGCCGGCCTCGTCCGAGCCCCCATCGTTGACTAGATCGATCAGGGTGCAATTGTGGAACATGGCGTCGTCCACGTACTGAGATGTTTCCTCCCACCACGCACCTTGCTCTGCCCTGTCGCTGTTCGTCTGAGCCGACTCTTCGTTCTCGAACCGAATGAGGGCGATAAATTCACCATCCGCCGTGATTCCTGCCGTGCTACCCAGGTAGCCCATCGCGCCGGGCTTTAGCTCTTGCTCCCACCTCTCCATCTGCTTCCGGACACCTGCTGCATCCTTGGCCTTCCCCTGGATCACCTGAACGAACATGACTCCTCCTTTCCTAGGGCCTGCTTTTGTTTGTACAACCCTCAGCAGGCGAGTCAAGTGCTGATCTGCCGCCGAGGAGTCCTCACCTACAATTTGTGTGGTGGCCAACATTCGCGAGATCGAGGACCTGAGGTTGCCGGACTCTTACGGGAACGAGGTCCGGCTCGGCGATCTGTGGGCCCAACAGCCGGCAATCGTCGTCTGGCTCAGGCACTACGGGTGAACTTTCTGTAGTCGGCGGGTCGCGCAGTTGCGCGACAGGTACGAGGAAGTCAAATCGAAAGGTGCGGGGCTGGTCGCCATCGGGATGGGATGGCCAGCGGCCGCCGCTGACTTCCGGGACCGCGAGAGCATCCCCTTCCCCCTGATCGTCGACCACACCAAACAGACGTACCGCACACTCGAAATGAAGCGGGGCAGGTGGGTTGACATAGCTGGGCCGAGGCTGTTGTGGCGCAGTACCACAAGCATCCTTGGTGGCAACAAGCAGAGCAGAGCCAAGCAGGACCCGCTCCAGCTCGGCGGTGCGGCCGTCGTCGACGCGGGCGGCGAGCTTCTCTATGTTCATCGCTCCAAGGATTCGTCGGACAACGTGCCGGCGGAGAAGTTGATCGCTGCCCTACCGTGAGTGGGTGGCTTAGAGATGGACCCCCCGCCGGGAGCGTCGACGAGACTCATCGGGCGATCCACACCTCCTGTGGCGCACTTCATCTAATGGCGGCGCCGTCGCGCCTAGAAGATGCTTGCCCTGCTGCCGAGACGTCAACTTAACGCCGGCAGGTGGTGCTCGCGGGATCTGCGCGTCGCCCAGGTGAAGGCGACAGACCTATCCGCGACGATTAGTTTCGCGCGGGCCTGCAGTCCCTAATGCAGGATCAGGCAGCGCGACCTCACATACAAGGAGAAGCCGATGACCACGATCACCGCCAGTCTGTTCACGGCGCTCGACGGCGTTGTCGACCCCGGCGTCGGCAACTGGCACTTCCCGTACTTCAACGAGGAGATGGGGAAGGCCGTGGACGAGACTCACGATGCCGACGTCATGGTCTTCGGCCGGGTCACGTACGACAGCTTCGCTGGAGCCTGGCCGGAAAGGGAGGCTGCCGGCGAGGAGGACGCGGAGTTCGCCAAGCGGCTCGGCGACATGCGCAAGGTCGTCGCGTCGCGTAGCCCGCTGGAGTTCACCTGGCGCAACTCCGAGCAGCTACAGGGCGACCTTATCGAGGCCGTTGCGGCGCTAAAGTCCGATCCGGCGATCCGACGGATCGCATTGAGCGGGTCGACGTCGGTGGTGCGGCAGCTGCTCGACGCCGGTCTGCTCGACGAGCTGCATCTGTTCGTTCACCCGGCTACCGCCGGGTCGGGGCTCAAGCTATTCGAAGAGGGCGGGCCCGCTCGACACCTCAAGCTGATCTCGTCACAGGCATTCAACACGGGCGTGGTGTATCTGGTGTATGCGCCGGACCCAAACCCGCCGACGGGCTCGTACGACGAGGCGAAAGAGCAGCTACCCCAGGAATGAGTTGAGGATCGTACGACTACCAGTCATCCCCGGAACGCTCTTCACATGAGATAGGTGCAGCCAGGTCGAGGTTGGCGCTCGCCCCGAAGCGAAGCACCATCACGTAGCCATCGTCCTCTTCCGAATGGAAAAGTCCGTTCGTCCGCCTGACGTACGTGGAACCAATCCATCTCTCCCAGCCAAAGCGTTCGTAGAAGCTGAAGAGATCGGTACCAAGGGCGCCGATCTCGTAGTGAGAGCGGATATGGGCAGAGGCCGCCGTCATGACGGCGG
Organism: Actinomycetota bacterium; assembly: GCA_035641235.1. GTDB lineage: Bacteria > Actinomycetota > CADDZG01 > CADDZG01 > WHSQ01 > DASQUP01. The sequence continues at coordinate 2,616 of DASQUP010000026.1, read as the reverse complement.
AGGCGAAGCCTTCCTTGCGACGCGCCGGTCTCGTGGCGACACCTTCGACGTAGCCGGCCCGAAACGGCCGAGAATCGACCTCCAACATCCTGGGGACAACCGAGGCATGGCTGACTACGGAGCCCCGATCCTCGACGAAGAAGTGCCAACCGCCGATCGTGTGCTCCCAATCATCGTCGGAGAAGTCCCCATCGAATCCCTCAAGCATGAGTCCCCGGAGGTCTGTTAGGAGGCGCGCCGGCATCTCACGCGTGGGGGCCGAATGTGCAGCTATCCGGAATGCGGCAATGCCCTTGTCCACTGCCGGACGCGTCAGGTCTTTTTCGCCCGGCTGCGGGAAACACGCGGCGGCTCGCCGGGCTGTTTTGGATATACCGGGGGCCACGGCGCGTCCATGAGGCCGTTGGCTCGGTCTCTCTCATGCATCGCGAGGAAGGGCTCGAGCGACTGCGGGTTGGCGTTCATCTCCAACCATGGATCGCCGCCGACCTCGATCCGCGCAGGGAGCGAGGCGATCGTCAGCTCGTCGGGGTGGATGACGTCGATGTCGTCCCACGCGATGGGCGTCGACACCTGAGCCCCAGCTCGTGCGCGCACGCACCACGCGCCGAACACCGTCTTGTGCGGAGCGTTCTGGTTGAAGTCGACGAACACCCGCTCGCCACGATCCTCCTTCCACCACTGGGCAGTGAGGATATCGGGGCGGCGTCGTTCCAGTTCTCGGGCGACGGCCACGGCTGTGGATCGGACCTGGTACGAATCCCAGCGACGCTCGAGCCGGACATAGACGTGCAATCCCTTGTTGCCTGTCGTCTTTGGATAGCCAACGATTCCCAACTCGTCGAGCAGCGCTCGCAGCTCGCGCGCCGCCTCGCGGACCGTGGTGAAGTCCGTGCCCGGCTGCGGATCCAAGTCGAGCCGGAGTTCGTCGGTGAACTCGGGTTCATGGGCGAGGTAGGGCCACACGTGGAAGCCGAGACATCCCAGGTTGACGGCCCACGCGATGTGGGCGAGATCGGCCGCCACGAGCGCGCGAGACTCGGTCCCATTGGGTGTGGTGACGGTCGTCGTCTCGAGCCACGGGGGCGCGGACTGGGGCACGCGCTTCTGATAGAAGGACGAACCCGTCGCGCCGTTCGGGAACCGCTGCAGGAGCAGTGGGCGGCCTTCCATGGTTCGCATCAGGGGCTCGGCGAATCGCAGATAGTGCTTGACGAGGTCGAGCTTGGTCTCTCCCCTTTCCGGGAAGAACACCTTGTCGGGACTGCTAATCCCGACCTCGCGGTCCTCGATCACGAGAGTCTCTTCGCTGCCCACCACCGTCCGAATGCTAGCCCCTCACGTGATTCCCCCTGGGACACCACCAAAGCTTCGCAGGGAATGCAGAAACGCCGGCCTGCTGAGCTTAGTGCTCACCAAGCATGGGCAACCGCTCCATCCGTCTGCCCCGCGCAGGCCGTGGCATCTCCACGAGCCCTGACCGCGTACAATGTCGGCTATGGAGTTCGACAACGGAGTCGAACCGAGTGGGCTTCCGTCCACCACCGACAGCGCCGACCAAGTCCGGGGCTTCTTCACAGCCGCTGCCGACGCGCTCAACCTCGACGAAGATCTAAGGGCCGCGCTCTCCGTCGCACAGCGCGAGGTAACCGTTCGGGTGCGGGTCCCAATGGACGATGGATCCATCCAAAGCTTCACGGGCTGGCGCGTACAACACAACGACGCACGAGGGCCGTTCAAGGGCGGCATCCGCTTCCATCCCGATGTCTCGCTCGATGAGCTGCGGGCCTTCGCGTCATTGATGACGTGGAAGACGGCACTTCTCGATGTCCCCTTTGGAGGAGGAAAGGGCGGCGTCGTGGCCGATCCCTGGTTGTTATCGGACGGCGAGCTCGAGGGTCTGGCGCGCGGCTTCTTTCGGCAGTTGCTAGCCGTACTCGGCCCGGAAACAGACATCATGGCGCCGGATATGAACGTCGACGAGCGAGTAATGGATTGGATGGCCGACGAGTACGAACGTGTGAGGCGACGGGATCCAGCCATCGTGACGGGGAAACGGGTGAAGAATGGCGGACTGGTCGCCCGGCCACGGGCTACGGGCCGGGGGGCATTCACTTGCCTCGACACCTTCGTAGGGTGGCGCGGAGAGACGCGAGCAGATGTCCGCCTCGCTATACAAGGATTCGGTGCGGCGGGGAGGCACCTGGCGCTGGCCGCCCACGATGCGGGTTACAGGGTGGTTGCGCTTGCAGATAGCAAGAGCGCCATCGTCAATGAGAAGGGCCTCGATCCCCGCGTTGTCCTGGACCACAAGAGGCGGACCGGGAGCGTTGGAGACGTGGAAGGTGCGGAGACAATTGCATCGGAGGCCATCATCGCCGTGGATTGCGACGTCCTGGCACCTGCCGCCCTCTCCAGAACGATAGGCAGCGAGAATTACCAGGCGGTTCGGGCACGAGTGATCGTGGAGGTTGCTAACCATCCGATCTCGGCTGAAGTTGCGGACGCCCTAGCTCAGCGAGGTGTCGACGTGCTGCCGGATATCCTCGCCAACGCCGGCGGCGTCGTCGTGTCCTACTTCGAGTGGGCCCAGAATCGTTCCGCCGCCGAGTGGAT
>DASQUP010000025.1:0-5749 GCA_035641235.1 Actinomycetota bacterium | reverse complement strand
GAGGGGCAGAAGCGAGCGGAGTCGGGGAGGCCCTCTCCGCAGGCCGAACAGGACGCGCCGAGGACCCTGCCGCACTGCGAGCAGAAGCGCGCCGAATTTGGATTCTCCGTGTTGCAGTCCTGGCAAGTCCTCACGGCTGTAAAGCATAAGGAGTGAGGCCGCTGCCATATTCCTGAGGGCTTTCTGTCTGCTCAGAGCCGCGAATTCCGCGGTTTTCAGCAGACGGAACGTATTGTCCGCTCATGGGGCCCGCGATCGAGCAACCCTCATTGCCGTGGCCCTCATCGGCGCTGCTTTCGCAATACCAACTACTTGGCGAACCACTGATGCCTCTGCGCCGGCACCGCTCGTGGTGGGTGCCGCCGCGTTCGTTTTGAGCAGCCTCCGCAACGTGATCGCTATAAGCGTGATGTGGTACGCCGAGCGAGCCAGCGTAGCCACGTGGCTGGGTTGGGGGTCAGAGATCGCCCTGGTGGCTGCAGGCGGGATTGCGCTTGTGCGCGTTTCGCGGCGCGCCGGATGGGGGGATGAGCACCGCCTCGCCGCCGCCGGTGGCCTGCTCTTGATGTACGCATGGGGTGCCTTCGCGGTAGCGCGGTTTACCGGCCGGACCGATGCCGTTGACCTCGTTGGTCATGGGGTCTTTGCTGTGATCGCCGTGGTGCTCTTGACTTGGGCTGCAACGCGAGTACAGGTAGGTGAGCGACGGAGGTCAGCATGATCCTTCAGCAGTCACAGTTTCACGCGACGGTGCCGGCCACCGACATGGATCGGGCGCGCCGCTTCTATGAGGAGAAGCTGGGCCTTACACCCGAGGCCGTCTACAACGTCGGAGTTCTCTACCGTTGCGCCGACGGGACGGCCCTTTTCCTGTACCCCTCCAGCTCTGCCGGAGCCGGCCATACGGTGGGCTCGTGGTTCGTCGACGACCTGTACGGTGCCGTGGCGGAGTTGCGCGAGCGCGGCATCGAGTTCGAGGAGTACGACTACCCGAACCTCAAGACCGTCGACGGCATCGCGGACCTCGGCGACGAACTAGCGGCGTGGTTCAAGGATTCGGAAGGCAACATCCTCGCCGTCAGTCACCTCAAGTCGTAGAACTTGCGGTCGTTTAGTTGCGTTTTGAGCAAGCAAACTTCCAAAGAAAGAAGCCCCCGCACATGGCGGAGGCTTCTCACAAGCGGATTTCGGTCTAAATGTCGTAGTAGAGGTAGAACTCCCACGGGTGGGGGCGGAGTCGGATTTCGTCGACCTCGCGCGTCCTCTTGTAGTCGATCCAGTGCGAGATCACGTCCTCCGTGAACACGCCTCCTTCCAGCAGGAAATCGTGGTCGGACTCGAGCGCGTCGAGTGCGCCCTCGAGCGAACCCGGCACCTGCGGGACCTCAGCCAATTCCTCCGGCGGAAGGTCGTAGAGGTCCTTGTCGACCGGGTCGGGCGGCTCGATCTTGTTCTTGATCCCGTCGAGCCCCGCCATGAGCAGTGCGGGGAACGCCAGGTACGGGTTGCACGACGGGTCGGGGCACCGGAACTCGATCCGCTTGGACTTCGGCGACTTCGAGTACAGCGGGATGCGCACTGCGGCCGAGCGGTTCCGCTGCGAGTACACGAGGTTCACCGGCGCCTCATACCCAGGCACCAGCCTCTTGAAGGAGTTGGTGGTCGGCGCGCACAGTGCGAGGAGAGCCGGTGCGTGCTCAAGCAGGCCGCCGATATACCAGCGCGCCGTGTCGGACAGCTGTGCATATCCGAGCTCGTCCCAGAAAAGCGGCTCGCCGTCCTTCCACAGACTCTGGTGAACGTGCATGCCGGATCCGTTGTCCTGGAAGATCGGCTTAGGCATGAACGTGATCGTCTTGCCGTACTGGTGGCCGACGTTCTTTACCGTGTACTTGTAGAGCATCAGCCGGTCGGCCATTGAGAGAAGCGCTGAGAACCCCATGTCGATCTCGGCCTGACCGGCGGTGCCGACCTCGTGGTGGTGCACCTCGACGGGAACGCCCAACTCACGAAGGGTGAGAACCATCTCCGAGCGCAGGTCCTGATAGTGGTCCATGGGTGGGACGGGGAAATAGCCTTCCTTGTAGCGCGGCTTGTAGCCCTTGTTGCCGCCCTCTTCTTCTCGACCCGAGTTCCAGACTCCCTCGACGGCATCGATGTGGTAGTAGCCGGAGTGCTGGTTCTGGTCGAACCGGATGCTGTCGAAGATGTAGAACTCGGCCTCGGGACCGAAGTAGGCGGTGTCGGCTATGCCGGTTCCGATGAGGTAGTCCTGAGCCTTTTTCGCGATGTAGCGCGGGTCGCGCGAATAGAACTCGCCGGTCACGGGATCCTTGACGAAGGCGTGGATCACCAGCGTCGGGTGCTTGCGGAAGGGATCCATCACCGCCGTTTCCGGGTCGGGCACCAGGATCATGTCCGATTCCTGGATCTCCTGGAAGCCTCGGATCGAGGACCCATCGAATCCGATGCCCTCTTCAAATGCCTCTTCACCGAACTCCTCGAACGGCATAGAGAAGTGCTGCATCAGGCCCGGAAGGTCCGAGAAGCGCAGGTCCACAAATTTGGCGCCGTTCTGCTGGCCCAGCTTCAGCGCGTCGGACGGGCTTGCGGCCATTCCTCCTCCTTACCTAGCGATGCGGGTCGGTCTCAAAGAGCGATCCGCGGCGTGGCCCCATAGCGGAGCTCCGACAAACTGAGTCACCTTCCCAACGAGGGGTTTCTCGGTCGTTTCCGTCGTGTTTCGCGCATGTTACGGCCGCCGCTCCCGGGATTCTTTCCCTCGGGACCTTCGTGCACAGCAAATGTGGAGCAAAGAAAGCGGCCGGCCCTCTTCCCCCGGGCGTTACGCCGATTGCAGCCACGCTGCGAGCCGCTGGGCCTCCTCGTCGTAGGCGCGTTCGAAGCCGTCGACGATCCAACCCTCGACCTTCCCGCCGTAGAACGGCACCACGACGCGCACCGACCCGGAGATGTTCCTGATGGTCCCGACGCTTCCTTCCTTGAGGTGGGTCTCCCCCGATGCCGACAGAAGGCCACCGCCCACCTCGGGGAGGATCACCCACTTCCACGACAGCGTGTCCGGTTCCCACGTTGCCTCTTCGACCCACGCCGGATCGCCTTCGCCGATGAAGGCGCGCGCCGGGCCGGGCAACTCGATGTCGAGCACGCATCGGATGCGCCTCGTGATGCGGCCGTCGCTGCCGTTCGTTTGATCGATTACGGCCCGTTCTTTGAGCGGGCCGAGGGTGCGGAGCGAGGCTTGGTACTCGAGGTCGAGGAGCGCCGTCGCAACCTCGGCCGGGTCCGCCACGAACTCGTGCACGATTTGGAACTCCACGGCGGCCGAGAATACCGGTTCGCTGCCGGCCGTCAGTGGACGAGGCCGCGCCGGAAGGCCTCGGCGACCGCCTCGGTGCGGTCGTGTACTCCAAGTTTTCTGAAGATCTGTTTGAGGTAGGTCTTCACCGTCTCCTCGGAGACGTGGATTCGCTCGGCAACCTCACGGGTGGATTTCCCATGGCTGAGCTCCTGCAGGACGGCGAGCTCTCTATCGCTGAGGGCATGTGGATCCTTCCCGCTGATCCGTCCGAAGATCCCCTCGGTGACGTTGGGGTCGAGAACGGCGCGCCCCTGCCCAACGTCGCGGATGGCCTGGACGACCGCCTCCCGGGAGGCGCCCTTGGACAGGTAGCCGTCGGCGCCTGCTTTGACCGCCTCGGCCACGGTGCCGGGATCCGTGAACATCGTGAGCACAAGGATCTTCGTGTCGGGAAGCTCTTCCTTGATCTTCCGGGTCGCCTCGATCCCGCTCATCTCCGCCCCGAGGTTGACGTCCATGAGCACGACGTCGACATCACTGCTGATCGTCTTGTCGATGGCGTCCTGGCCGTTGTCGACGACTCCAACGAGTTCGATGCCCTCTGCCATCGAGAGCATGACTTCGAGGCCCTGGGATACCAATGTGTGGTCCTCGGCGATCAAGACCCGCAAGCTCATTGCGCAACGCCTCCCGGCAGAATGGCTTCCAGGCGGGTCCCAGCCCCCGGCGTGGATGCCAGCTCTATGCGACCGCCCACCCGTGCCGCACGATCCTTCATCAGCCTCATTCCCACGTGATCCGCACCTACCTCGGCGTCTGGATCGAATCCAGGCCCCTTGTCCTCGACAATGATGTGGACCATTCCATCCTCGTCGCCAATTGTGACAGTCACATCGCTCCCATGTGCGTGCTTTAGAGCATTTGTGAGCCCTTCTTGCAGAATTTGGAAGGCGGCCAGCGCCACCGGGATCGGCGGTTCGTTCTTGATGGTGCCCTCGATACCGACCTCCGTACCCCACAGGACGGAGACCTGATCGGCGAACCGGTGGATCGTCTCAAGGAGGCCGCCCTCCTCCACAGTCGAGCGACGCAGGTCCACGAGTGACCCGCGCAGCATCTTTATTGCATCGTTCAGTGCCTCCCGGGCGGCTTCCATGGCATCTGTGGCCTGCTCGTCGCGCTCGACGGCCATGAACTCCTGGGCGTTGCCGATGCCATAGGAGGCCGCGGCGAGCAGCTGGAGGCTCCCGTCGTGGATCTCTTCCGCGATTCGGTGGCGTTCGTTTTCCCGTTCCTGAAAGACTTGCTCGGTCGCTTCGAGCAGTGCTTGCTGTTGTCTTCTGACTCGTTCTGAGAGTTCCTGCTGAGCATGCGCGCCGAGAATCGAGAGGCGAGCGAACATCAGCGGGATCAGAATGATTGCTGCCACTACGGCGCCGAACTCCAGAAACACCGCGGCGGTAGCCGCCCCGAGCCCTGCGAGGACACCCTGCATCAGAATGAATCCGCCAATCGGCCGCGGAATCATGTTTTCCAGAGCCTGCGACAGTGGCAGCTCACGTTCAATGTGGACGCCAATGCCAACCAGGCCAACGCTGATGAGCTGGATGCTGAAAGCTGCGCCGGATATCGTCAGAAGTCCCTCCGGAAAGCGGAATGCGCCGCCTGCCAAACTCACGATTGCCGCGGCGGCACCTAATGCGAGCATCCACTGCGCTCGGTTGAACAGAGCGCGGTTAAGCGGGATCTCGCGCTTGAATTCTCTGGGATCCACTGACCCCAGGCCGGCCGTCACCATTGCGAGACTGGGTGGAAACAGAATTGCTACTGCGACCAGGATTGGATAGGCCATCGTGACTTGGGTGCCGAATCCCAGAGTTACCGGGAGCAGTTGGGCTGCCAAAAGAATGGATAGCCAGAAAAGAAAGTCCGGAACACTCGGCTGTGGAATGTCCGGCTGTGGGGACTCGTCGATGACAACGAGTGCAACAAGAGCCGCCGCCGCGAAGGCAGTGACCAGCCATGCAAATAGCTTCTCCCTCATCCCTCCCAATGGTAGGTGGAAGTTGCACAGCTTGGGTCTATTACAAGTGCTGCGTCTCGGCCGTCGCGTCTGCAGAAAAAAACTGGGGCCGCCGTAAGTGGCAGGCCCCAGTTTGAAGGTGTGTTCGGAATTACCACTTGTACGGTGCGCCGGAAACTGCAAACAGGGCGACCAGAGTGCTAACGAGACCGATCAGACGAGCCTTCACGCGGACCTCCTAAGTAATTAGTAGTAGAGGTGTCTTTTCAGACCGGCCCTTTCGGGCCGCCGCTCCGCTGTGTTTTCAAAGAAGCCACGGCATCGATGCCGTGTAGTAGATCTCCGCTCAACCCCCGATAGGGGAAAAGTTCTTCCCCGATCGAGTGATTGTGGGTGCACTGTAG
>DASQUP010000024.1:0-4396 GCA_035641235.1 Actinomycetota bacterium | reverse complement strand
TTCATCTTCGGCATCTTCGCCATGTTCATCATCGGTCACACGTTCAATATCGTCGAGCTCAACCATCTCGCCGAAGAGGGAGAGATCGGGGGCACGTCGCTGACCATCGCCGCCGTGCTGCTCTTCTGTGGGGCGGTCGGTAAGTCGGCGCAGTTCCCGCTGCATGTGTGGCTCCCCGATGCGATGGCGGGCCCCACTCCCGTCTCCGCCCTTATCCACGCGGCGACGATGGTGGTGGCCGGCATCTACTTGGTTGGGCGGATGTTTGTGGTCTTCGAGCACGCCGGTGCTGCCCTCGATGTTATAGCCATCGTCGCGGCCATCACCATGCTCATCGCAGCGCTGTTGGCCGTTTTGCAGGACGACATAAAGAAGGTCCTGGCCTACTCGACCATTTCTCAGCTTGCCTACATGATGGCGGCGCTCGGGGTGGGCGCATACACCGCAGGTATCTTCCACATGTTCACGCACGCATTCTTCAAGGCGCTGCTGTTCCTCGGAGCCGGTTCCCTGATCCATGCGGTGCACTCCAACAACATGAGCGACATGGGCGGACTACGGAAGTACATGCCGCATACGTTCCGGACGTTCATTATCGGGTCTCTCGGCCTCGCCGGAATCTTTCCACTTGCCGGGTTCTTCTCGAAGGATGAGATCATCGGGAGCGCCCTGAGGTCGGCGAGCGAGGGCGCCCAGGTGGCCGCGTGGGTCGTCTTGATCACGGCGATCGTCACTGCGTTCCTCACCGCGTTGTATATGACGAGGGCGTGCGTGAAGACGTTCTGGGGTGAGTACCGGGGCCACGGGCACCCTCACGAGAGTCCGGGGTCCATGGTTACGCCCCTATGGATCCTTGCCTTTGGGACGGTGACGGTCGGGTTCCTCGGGTTCCCGGTGGTCGGTGTGTTCCAGGACTGGATCACGGTCCCGGGAGAAGAGCACCACGGTTTCGAGACCCTCTACAACGTCATTCTCCCGGTCGGTTCATTGTTGATTGCGGGAGCCGGGATCTACATCGGGTATCTGTTCTTCTACCGGGAGCGCCTCCGCTACGACATCCTTGCCGGTCCGTTCGCCTGGACGTACCGCTTCGTCGAGAACAAGTACTACCTCGACGACATCTACCTCGGCGGGATCGTCACGCCCATCCAGTACCCGATCGCTCAGTTCACCTACTGGACCAATCAGCACATTCTCGACGGCGTCGTCAACGGAACTGCGACGGGGACTGTCGTCACGGCTCGACATACCTACGACACGATCGATCAGGATGTCGTGGACTTCATGGTGAACGGGGCTGCGGGCATCACAGGCTGGTCCGGAGGCCTGCTGCGGTACATACAGACCGGTCAGATCCAGCGATACGCGGCGGTGCTCTTTGCGGCCGTTGCCGTGTTCGTGGGATTGTTCGCACTTACCTAAAGGGGGCTCGACTTTCGTGGAGTGGTTTGACGATTGGGGAGTGAGCCTGGCGACGTTCCTGCCCGTCGTCGGGGCTATCGTCCTGCTCTTCATCCCGGCCGCGCAGGAGAAGGCGATCAAGATCGTCGGCACGGCCTTCGCCGGCGTCGCCCTCCTTGTCGGAGCCATCGTCGCCCTGCGGTTCGACTACGGCGCGCCGGGCGATGAAGTCCAGTTCGCTGTGAACTCGTCGTGGATCCCCCAGATCAACGCCCGCTACCACATCGGTCTCGACGGCATGTCTCTGCCGCTCTTCGAGCTCTCGCTGCTGGTCTCGTTCCTGTGCCTTATCTATCTGTGGTGGCATGTTCCGGAGCCGGGCATGCCGAAGGCTTTCATAGCGCTCGTGCTGCTTCTCGAGACGGGGATGACCGGGACATTCGCGGCCCTCGACCTGGTTCTCTTCTTTATCTTCTGGGAGGCTGTGCTCGTCCCCATGTACTTCATGATCGGCATATGGGGTGGCCCGCGGCGCGAGTACGCGGCGGTGAAGTTCTTCCTCTATACCTTGTTTGGTTCGATCTTCATGTTGCTGGGATTCCTGGCACTGTGGATCAATTCCGGCGGCCCGGCGGGCGGTACGTTTGACATCGTCGCCCTCCGCCAGGCCGGTGTGAGCGGGTCGGATCTCTTCCAGAACCTTGTTTTCCTGGGCCTCTTCTTGGGGTTTGCAATCAAGGTGCCGATGTGGCCGTTCCACACTTGGCTCCCGGACGCGCACACGGAGGCGCCCACGGTCGGATCCGTTCTTCTGGCCGCCATACTGCTGAAGATGGGGACCTACGGGTTCATCAGGATCGCTTTCCCGATCCTGCCGGACGCAGCGGTCACCTACGCGCCGATAATCGGAATCCTGGCCGTCATTGCCATCATCTACGGCGCGCTTTGTTGTCTGGCGCAGTCCGATATCAAGCGACTCATCGCTTTTTCCTCTGTCGGCCACATGGGCTTCGTGATGCTGGGTCTCGCAACGCTTACGGACGCCGGTATCAACGGGGCGATCTTCGGCATGGTGGCGCACGGACTGATCACCGGAATGCTGTTCTTCCTGGCCGGATCCCTTCACGAGCGCTACCACACGCGCGAGATATCTCAGCTGGGCGGGTTGCTCAATCAGATCCCGAGGTTCGGTTCAGTGCTGACCTATACCGCGATCGCGTCCCTGGGACTTCCGGGGCTTGCAGGGTTCTGGGGCGAGATCCTGGCGCTCTTGGGCAGCTACCAGCCGAATCCGCAGCTCTCGGAGGAGCTGTTCAGGGTGCTGATGGTAGGGGGTGGAATCGGGACTGTGTTGACCGCTGGATACTTCCTGTGGACGCTGCAGCGGGTGAACATGGGCCGGGTCCCCGAGAAGTTCGCGGACGGACATGGGATCTTCGACATCCGTGCGCTTGAGTGGTACGCGTGGGCTCCGCTGCTCCTGCTGATTCTTGCGGCGGGCCTGTACCCGAAGCTGATCCTGGCCGTTACCGATGGGGCGGTTCAGAACCTCCTGAGGGCCTTCGGCGCATGATGACCTCGGCAGCTTCTTTGTGCGTGCCACCACGCTGTAGGTGGTTGCTGCAACAAAGAAAGGCAGCGTCGTGATCGAGCTCGCTCAGGGCATCACGCAGCCCGATGTTGATTGGCACGCGCTTTCGCCCGAGATAGTGCTCACCGTCACGGCCTGTGTCGTTCTCGTCGTCGACTTGTTCATGCCCGACGATGCGAAATGGGTTGCGATGCCGCTCAGTGCGGCGGGGATCATCGGCACCCTCGCGGCCGTCGTCTCGCTGATCGGATCGGACCGACTGACCCTCGGCGGCTCCTTCGAGGTCGACCCCTTTGCACTTGTCTTCAAGGGCCTCTTCTGCGTCATCGGGCTGGTTCTGCTTGCCCTCTCGTTCCACTTCTTCCGTTCGGGCACCTACTACCAGGGCGAGTACTACTTCCTCATGTTGTGTTCGCTCCTCGGCGGGCTCGTTATCGCCAGCGCTCGTGATTTGATCTCCGTTTTCATCGCCATCGAGCTGATCAGCACGCCGGCATTTGTTATGGCCGGTCTGCGAAAACGGGATCCGAAGTCCAACGAGGCTGCGCTCAAGTTCTTCCTCTTCGGAGTCCTGTCGAGCGCAGTGATGCTCTACGGGATGTCACTCGTGTACGGCTTCACGGGCGGGGAGACCAACCTGGCCGCCATCAACCAAGCTCTCGCCGGGTCGGCGGACGAGCCGATCGTTGTCCTGGCGGTCTTTTTTGTGGTGGTTGGATTTGCTTTCAAGATTTCCGCCGTACCGTTCCATTTCTGGACTCCCGATACCTATGAGGGCGCCCCCTCTCCTGTGGCCGCGTTCCTCTCGACGGCATCGAAGATCGGCGGGTTCGTCGGTGTTCTCGTGCTGATGTTCCGCGCGTTCCCCGAGGTCGCAGACGCATGGCGACCGGCTTTTGCCGTCCTGGCCGTTCTCACAATGTCCGTCGGCAACCTGATCGCGCTGAGACAGCGCCACATCATCAGGCTGCTGGCCTACTCGGGGATCGCGCAATCCGGCTACATCCTCGTGACGCTCGCGCTGATCGACCCCGGAAACGTCGCCTCGAGCCGCCAGGCGTTCCAGAGCGCCATCATCTATCTCGCGATTTACGGGCTGATGGACGCGGGTGCGTTCTCTGCGGCCATCGCCTTTGCGAGAAAAGGCGGGACCTACTTCATCGACGACTACGCCGGGCTGTGGCGAAGGAGCCCCGCACTCGCCGTGATGCTCGCGGGATTCCTTGTCTCGCTGGCCGGCGCGCCGCCTATGGCCGGGGCGTGGGCGAAACTGTTCGTGTTCCTGGCGGCCATCGAGGCGGAGGTCTATTGGATCGCAGTGGTGATGGGCGTGAACGCGGTAATCGCCGCGTGGTACTACCTCGCAGTCGTCAAGAGAATGTTCTTCGACTCGCCCGAGGTGCC
>DASQUP010000023.1:0-12904 GCA_035641235.1 Actinomycetota bacterium | reverse complement strand
CCGTTCCTGATCATCTCTCCGTGGGCGAAAGAGGGGTACATCGATTCGACGGAGTACGAGTTCTCATCCGTGCTCAAGTTCATCGAGACGGTCTACGACCTCGAACCCATGACGGCGCGCGACGCCCGGGCGAGCAACATGCTCAATGCCTTCGACTTCGAGCAGGATACGAAGCCGCGCGATCGGAAGCTGTTCTTGGAGCCGCGCGACTGCACCGGCCTCCCAGCGCACATCGAAGAGGCGTACAGAGAAAAGGGCGAGAACGCCTTTAGGGCCCTCGGCGACTAGGCGGCGCCAAGTGTCTGCTCTCAGTCACGCATACCGTGACTGAACGCGGACAGTTCGGGTGAGCCCGATTATTAGGGCTTCGGCGGGATGACGATCACCGTGCCGGTGCTGATCAGACTCGGGTCGGCGATGTCGTTCGCGGTGGCGATGTAGTCCGCCAGCTCCGCGTCACCGTAGAACTCTATGGCGATCGTATTGAGGGTGTCGCCGGCCTGGACGGTGTACTCCTTGCCGGCGGGGGCTTCCTCGTCTTCTCCGACACCTTCTGCGTCACCACCGGTGTCGCCACCTGTGTCCGTTCCGGTGTCCGCGGGTTGCGCTGCGAGTTCGTCCTCGAGGCGCTGCACTTGCGTCTCGAGGTCGGTTACTTGGGCGCGCGCGTCGCGCAGGTCGTTGCGTGCCGACGCCAGCCTTTCCTCGGGGACTCCGCCGCCACCCGCGGTCATCCGACCGATCAGAAAAGCCAGCAGCACAACCGCTCCAAGCACCGCGACTCGGCCCCAAATGATGTTGGGCATGTTGCGACTGTGGTCTTCGGGTTCGTAGTCCCAGTCGTAACCCGGGTCGGAAGGCTCGTACGGTTCGAGTGAGTCTTGCTCACGCATCGCCATGTCTTTACCGTCCTGAGTCCGGTTTTAGGTTGCTGTCAGGGTAGCCAATAATTCGCCAAGTTTCCTTCTCTACTCGTCGAATTGTGCCCTAACCGACTCCGAAGCGCCAGGATTGCCCGGTTTGGCGGCACGCCGGAACCTCGGCGGAGTCCAGAAAGTGGCCCGCTAGCTGGTAAAACGCACCGATCAGCGGTTACGGAAGCGGGCAAGCATGCCTGCGTCGAGAATCTTGAGAAAAGCCCTCACCGCGCGGCCTGTTCGGCGTAGATGTTCGGGCTCGAGGTTGGCGGGCTTGTCGCTCGGGGCGTGGTAGTCGGGCTCCGTCCCGCTCCACAAAAAGGCCCCCGGGATGCCGGCATGCTCAAACGGTCCGTTGTCCGAGCAGTCGCACGTCGTCCGGTAGACGACGTTGATGCTCGTTTTCTTCTTGATCTTCCGGAAGACCGTCTTGGCGACGACCTCCGGGCCAATGCCCGCCGTACCGATGATGAGCGGCTTTCCGTCGGCGATCATGTCGACGGAGACCATTCCGGGCGACCGCTTTCTGCCCCTCTTGCCGAGTCTTTTCACGAACTTCTCTGACCCCACGTGATGTCTTCCGTCGATCCCGTATTCCTCGGCTCCGAAGGCGACGAACTCGACGAGGCCGGCCTGTTCCTTCTCGGCGAAGATCCGGGCCATCTCGAGCACCACCGCGACTCCGGAAGCGTTGTCGTTCGCTCCTGGAGACTCGGGCACCGAATCCATGTGGCCGCCCACAACGAATGGATGGTTCGTGATGCCGGGCCACCGCGCGCGGACGTTGCGGGACTTTGCACCGTCGACGGAGAACTTCTGGATCGTCACGTCGTATCCGAGCTCGTCAAACTCGGCGGCGATGTACTTTGCTCCCCGACGCTCGCCTCTTGTTGCCCTTACTCGCACCCCAATCTTCTTGGCGAGCTCCCGAACGTGACGCATCGCTTTCTTCTTCGAGAAGCGAGGATAAGCCTCGGCCTCGACGACGGTGCTGGAGCTCCCCGTTCCCTGCCACACCGACCCAGCGGGGACACACGCGGTCAGCGCCAGCGCGGCGGCGACGCCGATGGCTCCCAACTTCAATGTGTTGCGGATCATGTCCCGGTTCCCTCCGAACGCTTCTCACATGGATACGAACGGCGGGGCTCCTTTTCTTTGCGTACTACAGTAGCCCCCAGATGGCCGAAGAAAAGAAGGGTAAAGCGCCGATCCCGACGGGCTGGTGGCAGCGCGGGGCCCGGCTCGCCGGCCAGACGGGCAGGTCGGCCGCTCGTTTTGTCGGAACCCGGGCGCGCTCGTTTGCCGCCCCCGAGCGGGCGCAGGAGTTCCTCGACGGCTTCCACCAGCAGACGGCGAAGCAGCTGGTCGACATGCTCGGCGAGATGAAGGGCGCCGCTATGAAGGTCGGCCAGCTGGCCTCCTTCTACGAGTTTGCCGCTCCGGGCGAGTACCTATCCACCTACCGGGACGCGCTCACGATGCTCCAGAACTCCGCTCCGCCGATGGATCCTCAGGCGTCGAAGTCGGTGGTCAAGTCCGAGTTCGGCAGGCCGGTCGAGGAGGTCTTCGCGTCGTTCGAAGATGAGCCGGTAGCGGCTGCGTCGATCGGACAGGTCCACCGCGCCACACTCCATTCCGGAGAGACGGTGGCCGTGAAGGTCCAGTACCCCGGCGTGGATGATGCGGTGCGGGCCGATCTCAAGAACGTGACTGCAATGACAAAGATCGCCGTCGCGATCGCTCCCAATCTCGATCCCAGCGAAGTGGCAAACGAAGTCAAGGAACGCGTTACCGAGGAGCTCGACTACCGGCGGGAGACAACGAATCAGGCGAAATTCGCGGAGCTGTTCTCGGACCATCCGTTCATCTATGTCCCAAAGGTCTATCCGGACTACTGCAGGACGCGAGTAATTACGCAGCAGTTCGTCGTCGGGGAGCCGTTCATGACGTCGATGGAGTGGTCGCAGCCGGAGAAGGACCGCCTGGCCGAGACACTGTTTCGTTTCTTCTACGGCAGTCTGTACCGTTTCCTTCTGTTCTCCGCCGACCCACATCCGGGGAACTACCTCCTCCTGAAGGACGGGAGGGTCGCGTTCCTGGATTTCGGGTTGGTTCGTGCCGTCGACCCAGGGACACTCGAGCTCCTTTTGGAGATCACGCTCGCCCTTGTAATCGACGACAAGGAGCGGGGGAGGGCGGCCCTGGAGGGACTAGGCGTTCTCAATCGAAAGACTCCCGAGATCGATGCCATCTGGGATCACCTCAAGGCGATGAACCACCCGATCCTGCACGACCGGCCCTTCAAGGTGGATCCGGCCCTGATCCAAGACATCGCCGCTGCGGGGTTCGACCCAAGGTCGCAGGCGTTCCAAACCCTCCGTAAGGTCGGCATTCCGGGGGTCATGATCACGTTCAACCGGATGTCGTTCGGCGTCGGTTCCCTGATCGGCCGGCTCGAGGCGACGGCGAACTGGCAGGCCATCGGCCGGGAACTCTGGTTCGGGGAGCCGTCGCAGACGGAGCTGGGGCGCGCCGAGCAGGAGTGGCTCGCAGCCAAACATCCCGAGGTGCACCCGCCGCTCGGGTGACCGACTTTCAGCGCGCCGCGCTTTCTGTCTGCTCAGAAGCGCGGAATCCGCGGTTTTCAGCAGACAAAAAGGCCTAGGCGCGTTCGGTTGGCGAGGTGATCGCTCCTTCGGAAGCGGACGAGACCGACGCCGCGTATTTGGCGAAGACTCCGGTTTTGTAGCGCGGGGCCGGCGGCGTCCAGTCGGCGAGGCGTTTTTCGATCGCATCGTCGTCGAGTAGAACGCGCAGCTCCCGGGCGTCAACGTCGATCTCGATTACATCTCCGTCCTTGAGCGCCGCGACCGGCCCGCGGCGCGCCGCCTCTGGGGCGACGTGACCGACCATCAGCCCGTGGGTGGCGCCGCTGAAGCGGCCGTCGGTGATCAGGGCGATGGAATCGCCGAGCCCCTCTCCGACGATCGCCGCCGTCACCCCAAGCATCTCGCGCATCCCGGGTCCGCCGGCCGGACCCTCGTAACGGATCACCACGACGTCCCCCGGCTGGATATCCCGGCGGGATACCGCCTCGAAGCAACTCTCTTCGGAATCGAAGACGCGCGCCGGACCGCGGTGGAAGGTTCGCTCGTGGCCCGCGAGTTTCACAACGCAGCCCTCCGGAGCGAGGTTTCCGCGCAGAATCGCCAGCCCCCCGGTCGGTTTCAGCGGCTGGTCGATGGAGACGACAACCTCCTGCCCGAATGACTCCTCGGCCGACCCGGCGATCTCTCCGATGGTCCGGCCGTCGATCGTCGGAGCGCCGGCATGGATCAACTCTTTCTTGAGCAGCTCGCGCATCACGAGCGGCGTGCCACCGGCAGCGTAGAGGTCGGTTGCGACGAACCGCCCGCCCGGCTTGAGATCGGCGACAACGGGTGTTCGGGCGGCGATCTCGTCGAAGTCCTCCAGTGTGAGATCGATGCCCATCTCGCGGGCGATCGCCAGCAGGTGCAAAACCCCGTTCGTCGATCCACCGGTCGCCGCCACAGACGCGATTGCGTTTTCGAGTGCGCGGCGCGTGACCAGCTCCGATGGCCGAACGTCTGTACGTAGCGCCTCCATCACGAGGCGCCCGGCGGCTTCGGCGGCGGCGCGCTTTCCCGGTTCGGTAGCAGGGATGCCGCTGAGCCCTGCGGGGCTTATGCCGAGGAAGTCGATGACCGTCGCCATCGTGTTCGCGGTGAACTGCCCTCCGCACGCTCCCGCGCCCGGACAGGCGGCGCCTTCGAGATCGTGGAGGTCGGCCGCCGACATCGTCCCGGCGGCATGTCGGCCCACGGCTTCGAAGACGTCCTGGATCGTCACATCGTTCCCGCGCCACCGGCCCGGAGCGATCGAACCGTTGTAGAGAACGAGTCCCGGTATGTCCAGGCGGCACAGCGCCATCACTGCTGCAGGAATCGTCTTGTCGCATCCGACGAGGCACACCAGACCGTCGAAGAGGTGCCCGCGCGCCGTGAGCTCGATGGAATCGGCGATCACCTCCCGGCTGACCAACGACGCCTTCATGCCCTGGGTCCCCATGGACACGCCGTCGGAGACCGAGATCGTGTTGAACTCCATCGGCGTGCCACCTGCGGCGCGGATACCGGCCTTGACCTGCGCCGCAAGTTCTCGCTGGTTGTAGTTGCACGGCATCGTCTCGATCCAGTTCGTGGCAACGCCGACGATGGGTTTCGCGAGGTCCTCGTCGCCGAAACCAATCGCCTTGAGCATGGATCGCGCCGGAGCCCGGTCGGGTCCGTCTGTCAGGATGGCGCTGCGCCGTTTGGCCGGATCTGACGGGTTCTCGTAGGGATTGCTCATTCGCCGAACATAGCGCCTTTGCCGAGAGCGGACAGTTTGGGGCGATCGCTAAAGTGCTCGGTCTGAAAGGCCGACTCTCACTGAAGCGGCTTGACGCATTCCGGAGTATCCGGGATACTCCGGCCCAATGACCTCTGCACCGTCGCCGGGGTTCGCAACGCAGACGAGACTGTGGACGTGAGAATGACGACGAACCGGACAGACACAGCGGCGACGACTCGAATCTTCCTGATTACCCTCGTACTTATTACCTAGGCGCGCGCTCTCGGCCCTCGGCCGCAGCAGCGTGCGCCTAAACCCTCCGAGACCCGGAGGGTTTTTTGTTTCCCCGATTCCCGCGAGGAGAGGTGGTGTTCGAAGCAAACGTGCAGGTCAACAAACCCAAAGCGAAGCAGAACCTACGGAGGAGAACGATGAAAGTCACGATCGAGAACGGCAACGTCATAGGAACGGCGGAATGGAAGAGCCCCGGAGAGGTCGATGTCGACGTCGCCGACCCAGAGCAACGGGAGTGGTTCGAGGACTACTTCAGCACTGAAGATGCCTGGCTGAGCGGTCCGGTCGAGAGCGCGGAGATGACTTCTGATCGCCGCGATTCGTCTCCGGAGGCGTTTGCTCACGCCGCGTTCATGCTGGCCGCCTACGCCTACAAGGTCTCCGGCCCCTACGACGGAAGCAGCTGATCGGTATGCGGATCCGAATCCAAACGAGGAGGCCGCCGCGATGACGGCCGTGACCGGAGCTCAGTCCTTGATCGATTCGCTCGAAGCAGCGGGCGTTGATGTGGTGTTTGGGATTCCGGGCGGAGCGATTCTCCCCGCTTACGACCCGCTACTCGATTCGCCGATTCGCCACGTGCTCATGAGACACGAGCAGGGCGCGGGCCATGCGGCCGAGGGTTACGCGCAAGTGACCGGCAAACCTGGGGTGTGTATGGCGACCTCCGGGCCCGGCGCCACCAACCTCGTTACTCCGATCGCAGACGCTTTCATGGATTCGGTACCGCTGGTCGCAATCACCGGCCAGGTGCCCCGTCCGGTAATCGGTAACGACGCCTTCCAGGAAGCCGATATCACCGGCATAACGATGCCGATCACCAAACACAACTACAAGGTGATGGAAGCGGATTCCATCCCGGAGGTGATCGCGGAGGCATTTCACATCGCAACTTCGGGCCGGCCCGGCCCGGTGCTGGTCGACATTCCCAAAGATGTCTTGCAGGCGCCAACAACGTTCGAGTGGCCGTCAAGCATCAACCTTCCCGGGTACCGGCCCACGGTTCATCCCAACCGGCGCCAGATCCGATCCGCCGCCGAGTTGATCCGCGCCGCCGCCCGGCCCGTCTTCTACGTCGGGGGTGGCGTCCACAAGGGCCGCGCTGCGGACGAGTTGAGGCGCCTCGTCGAAGCCGTCGGCGCGCCGGTCGTTACGACGCTAATGGCGCGCGGCATCTTCCCCGACGATCATGAGTTGTGCCTCGGCATGCCGGGGATGCACGGCAACTACGCCGCCGTCACCGCCATGCAGCGCGCCGATCTGTTGATCACGCTCGGCGCGCGATTCGACGACCGCGTGACCGGGAAACTAGATGCGTTCGCACCGAATGCAAAGATCATCCACGCAGACGTCGATCCCGCGGAGATCGGGAAGAACCGCGCGGTCGACGTCCCGATAGTGGGTGACGCCCGCCTGACGATCATCGAACTGACCAAGGCAGTTCTTCATCTTCAATCGAAACACGCCGGCGCGGATCTCTCCGAGTGGCTCGCGGAAGCGAATACGTGGAGCCGCGACTATCCGCTCTTCTACGAGCAGCCCGGCGACGGACCGGTGAAGCCGCAGTATGTCGTGGACAGCTTCGGCGCGGCGACGGGCGGCGAGGCCGTCGTCGTCACGGGCGTGGGCCAGCATCAGATGTGGGCCTCGCAGCTCATGCCGTGCAACAACCCTTATTCGTTCGTCACCTCCGGCGGCCTGGGGACGATGGGATTCGGGGTCCCGGCGGCACTCGGAGCGAAAGTCGGCAGGCCTGATGCTCCGGTGGTGTGCATCGACGGCGACGGGTGTTTCCAGATGACCGCTCAGGAACTCGCAACCGCGACCCTGGAGAAGATCCCGTTCACGGTTGCCATCCTCAACAACCAGCACCTCGGCATGGTGCGCCAGTGGCAGGAGCTCTTCTACGACCGCCGTTATTCGGAAGTTCACCTTCCTCCGGAGGTGCCCGACTACGTTCGGCTTGCGGAGGCTTACGGTGCCGTCGGCTACCGCGTGACCGAGCCCGACGAGGTCGGCACGGTGGTCGACAAGGCCTTGTCCGTAGACGATCGCCCCTGTGTCATCGACTTCAGGGTGGACCCGGCGGAGAACTGCTTCCCGATGATTCCGGCCGGCGCGTCGAACGACGACATCATCCTCGGCCCAGATCCTTCGCCCGAGGCCGTACTCAAAGTTCGTCCCAGCCTGTTGGAAGAAGCAGCAGAGAGGGGCGCGTGATGGCGTCTGAATGCCACACGCTGTCCGTGCTCGTCGACAACAAACCCGGAGTCCTGGCACGTATATCGACGATGTTCGCCAGGCGAGGGTTCAACATCGACTCATTGGCCGTAGGTGAGACGGAAGATCCGAGAGTTTCGCGGATGACGATCGCAGTGCTCGCCGAAGGCAGTCCCGTGGAGCAGATCGTCAAGCAGCTCCACAAAGTCATCAACGTGCTCCGGATCGACGAGCTCCCGCACGACAACACTGTCGAGCGTGAACTCGCGCTGATCAAAGTCAAAGTCGAACCGGGGAGGCGCTCAGAGGTGATCGAGACCGCCGAGATCTTCCGCGGAAAGGTCGTCGACATGGACCCTGAAGCGCTTGTGATCGAAGTCACCGGCGCGCCGGAGAAGATCACTGCTTTCGAAGAGTTGATGCGCCCGTACGAGATTCTCGAGATGGCCCGAACCGGTCGGGTCGCGCTGAGCCGCGGCGCCGCAGGGCTCAAGGCCCCGGCCATCAGACCCGTGCCGATCCAAGATCTGACCGCTTCCTAGTCCCAGGAGGACCGCAATGCCTGCAACGATCTACTACGAATCCGACGCCTCGGCGGATGCCCTCAGGGGCAAACTGATTGCGGTTCTTGGATACGGCTCGCAGGGACGGGCGCACGCGCTCAATCTCCGCGACTCCGGATTCGACGTTGTTGTGGGTTTGCGCAAAGACTCGTCGTCGTGGTCGCGCGCAGAGGCCGATGGCCTCACAGTGGCGACTGTCACGGAAGCGTGTTCGGGTGCTGACGTGATCGCAGTTCTCGCTCCCGACCAACACCAGGCCGATCTGTACACCGAAAGCGTGGAGCCGAACCTCAAGAGCGGCGCGACGTTGCTCTTTGCTCACGGCTTCAACATCCACTTCGGGCAGGTTCGCCCACCTAGCGACTGTGATGTCGTGATGATCGCTCCGAAGGCTCCCGGGCCGCTGGTCCGCCGGACCTACGAGCAGGGAAGCGGAACTCCGGCGCTCGTCGCCGTGCATCAGGATGCGAGTGGCCGTGGACTGCAGACGGCCCTCGCCTACGGGCTCGGACTGGGCTGCGCCCGGGCCGGGATCATCCAAACGACCTTCGCCGAGGAGACCGAGACCGATCTGTTCGGCGAGCAGGCAGTGTTGTGCGGTGGAGCATCGCGACTTATCCAGGCCGGCTTCGAGACTCTCGTCGAGGCCGGCTATCAGCCCGAGATCGCGTACTTCGAGTGCCTGCACGAGCTGAAGCTGATCGTCGACCTCCTCTACGAGGGTGGGTTCACCCACATGCGAGATGCAATCTCCGACACGGCCGAGTACGGCGATCTCACCCGCGGAACCCGGGTGGTGGGGGCTGAGGCGGAGGCTGCGATGCGGACGATCCTCGAGGACGTCCGTTCCGGAGCCTTCGCAAGGGAGTGGGTCCTCGAGAACAAGGCCTCGACGCCCGTTCTGGAGGCCCAACGTCGCCGTCAGCGAGAGCACCCGATCGAGCATGTGGGTGCGGGCCTCAGGGAGATGATGTCGTGGTTGAAGCAGACGTAACCGGTGCGGTACGGATCTTCGATACAACGCTGCGAGACGGGGAGCAGTCTCCGGGGATCTCGCTCAATCTGAAGGAGAAGGTCGAGATCGCCGAGCAGCTGGCGCGGCTCGGCGTTGACGTGATCGAGGCGGGTTTTCCGATCGCGTCCGATGGTGAGACCGAAGCGGTTAAGGCGATCGCCGCGACGGTCCGCGGGCCGGTGATCGCAGGGCTCGCGCGCGTCGAGCACGGCGACATCGACCGTGCTGCAGAGGCCGTTGGGCCCGCCGAGCGTGCTCGCGTTCACACCTTCATCGCAACGAGCGAGATTCACATGAAGGCGAAACTCCGGATGACTCCGGAGGAAGTCGTCGCTGCTGCCGTGTCCGGAGTGGGGCGCGCCAGGAGCCACGTCGACGACGTCGAGTTCTCTTGTGAGGACGCCACCCGGTCAGACCCGGAGTTCCTGGCGCGCGTCTATGCGGCCGTTGTCGAGGCGGGAGCCACAACGCTCAACGTTCCGGACACCGTGGGTTATGCGCTGCCCGAAGAGTTCGCGTCGCTCATTCGATATCTGATCGCAGAGGTCGGCGCCGACGGAGTCACGTGGAGTGTCCACACGCACAACGATCTCGGACTTGCCGTAGCGAATGCACTCGCGGGCATCGACGCCGGTGCCCGTCAGGTCGAGGTCGCCGTGAACGGCATCGGTGAACGGGCGGGGAACTGCTCGCTTGAGGAAATCGTAATGGCGATGCGCACCCGCACCTCGGTGCGTGGGGTCGACTCGGCCGTCAACACGCGCGAGATCGCTCGCACATCGCGGATGGTCTCGATGCTCACCGGGTATTCGGTGCAGCCGAACAAGGCCATCGTCGGCGCCAATGCATTCGCCCACGAGGCCGGCATTCACCAGCACGGCGTGATGGTGGAGCGGACGACCTACGAGATCATGGATCCGGTCGACGTCGGTCTCGACGGGTCGCGCATCGTCCTGGGCAAACATTCCGGGCGCCACGCGTTCGCAAAGGCCCTACAGGATCTCGGCTTCCACCTCGATACGGAGGACGTCCAGAAGGCGTTCGTACGCTTCAAGACTCTCGCCGACCGCAAGATACGCATCACCGACGTCGACCTCGAGGCGATCGTTGCGGACGAGATCGCGTCCGAAGCCGACGAATACGAACTGGTTTCGATCCAGGTTGCCGGAGGCACTCACATGTCGCCGACCGCGACCGTGCGGCTGATGCATCGCGACGAGCTTGTCGACGAGTCCGCCATCGGCGACGGGATGATCGATGCGGCGTGCGGTGCCATCCAGCGCGCAACGGGCGTACAGGCCCGTCAGGAGTCGTTCACGGTCTCGAGCGTCACCGGGGGAATAGATGCTCTCGGCGACGTGACGGTCGTCCTGGCGATGGGTGGAGACAACGGAACGCCTGTGCGGCGCGCGACCGGCAGGGGGGTGTCGACCGACGTTGTCGAGGCCTCCGCCCGCGCCTACCTGTCGGCGATCAATCGTCTCGTCCGCCTGAGCAGACGGACCGCGCCGGAGGTTCCCGTCTAATGCCGGGGCAGACGATCACCCAGAAGATACTCGCCCGGCGCGCCGGGCGCGCCCACGTGGAACCCGGCGAGATTGTCATGTGCGACGTCGATCTGGCGATGGCCAACGACGTAACCGCACCGGCCGCCGCCGATGCGTTTCGGAAGATGGGCGTGCCGGTGGTGTGGGATCGAAGCAAGGTCGCGCTGGTTGCCTCACACTTCGTTCCCGCCAAGGACATTCCCTCGGCCAACCTCATGACCCGCATGCGGGCCTTTGCCATCGAACAGGACGTGGAGCACTTCTTCGAGGTCGGCCGCGGCGGCATCGAGCACATCCTGCTGCCGGAGGAGGCGCTGACCCTGCCGGGTGATGTTGTGATCGGCGCAGATTCACACTCGTGCACATACGGTGCCCTGGGGTGCTTCTCGACGGGAGTGGGGTCCACCGACATGGCCGCGGTATGGGCTACGGGACAGATATGGCTGCGCGTTCCGGAGTCTATGAAGCTCGTGTACTCGGGCGTTCCCGCGCCGTGGGTGATGGGCAAGGACCTCATCCTGGAGGTGATCGCACGCATCGGCGACGACGGTGCTCGGTACATGGCCATGGAGCACACCGGCGATGCCCTCGCCCACCTGTCGATGGACGCGCGGCTGACGCTAACGAACATGGCCATCGAGGCCGGCGCGAAGTCGGGCATCCTAGCTCCCGACGAGCGGACGCTCGATTACGTCCGTTCACGACGGGAGGCGACCGGACGATTCCGCGAGTTCGAGGTACTGCAGTCGGACGACGACGCCGAATACGCGTCGATGGTCGAGGTCGACGTATCGGAGCTCGAGCCCATGATCGCCCGCCCGTCGCTGCCCTCCAGGGCGGTCGGCGTATCCGAGGTGGAACCGGTGAAGGTCGATCAGGTTTTCATCGGCTCGTGCACGAACGCCCGCATCGAAGACCTGAGGGTTGCCGCTCATGTCCTTGGTGACAACCAAATAGCACCGAACGTGCGCCTCATGGTGATCCCGGCGACTCAGAGGGTGTGGCAGCAGGCCAATGCCGAGGGGCTGCTGGAACGGTTTTCGCTGGCCGGAGCCAGCGTCTCCACCCCCACATGCGGCGCTTGCCTCGGCGCCCACATGGGCGTGGTCGGTCCCGGCGAGGTGTGCGTATCCACCTCGAACAGGAACTACGTCGGGCGGATGGGCGATCCGACTGCGCAGGTATACCTTGCGAATCCCGCCGTGGCGATGGCCGCGGCCGTCGCCGGCGAGATCGTGCACCCTTCTGTAGTGACGGCCGTAGCCCCCGTCCTCGAGGAGGCGATTCCCGTTGGGTAGGGCATTCAAGTACGGGGACAACGTCGACACGGACGTCATCATTCCGGCGCGTTACCTGACCACAACCGACGAGGCCGAGCTGGCGAAACACGCGCTCGAGGATCTCGATCCGGACTTCGTGGCCACGGTGCGGCCCGGCGACGTCGTGGTTGCCGGCGAAAACTTTGGCTGTGGTTCTAGCCGGGAGCACGCACCTCTTGCCCTCAAAGGATGTGGCGCCTCAGGGATCGTCGCGGCTTCGTTCTCCAGGATCTTCTTCCGCAACGCGATCAACACCGGACTGCCGATAGCCGTGAGTCCAGAAGCCGTTGCCGCAACAGAAGCCGGCGACGAGATCGAGTTGGACGTGGAGCGCGCAGTCGTCCGCAACGTCACCAAGGGCATGTCCTTTGAGGCCGAGCCGTTGCCGGATTTCGTAATGGACATCGTTCGCGCGGGTGGCCTCGTGAACTGGGTGCGGGAGCGTCACGGAGTCCCGGCATGAAGGCGCGTATAGCAGTGCTCCCGGGTGACGGAATCGGTCCCGAAGTGATCGGCGCCGCACTCGAAGTCCTGCCCGAGAACTTCGAGACCGTCCGCATCGATGCTCGCGCGGATCGCTGGCTCGCCACGAGTGAGGTGCTCACCGACGAGGAACTGGAGACCGTTCGCAACAGCGATGCGCTGCTGCTCGGAGCCGTCGGGGACCCGCGCGTCC
>DASQUP010000022.1:0-5300 GCA_035641235.1 Actinomycetota bacterium | reverse complement strand
CATGTTGCTCGCCCGGGCGTCGCGCGCCGTCATGGGTTCGAGGTCGTAGACCGTCTCGATGAACTTGAGCACGGATGAGAACTCGTACTCCGTCGAATCGATGTACCCCTCTTTCGCCCACGGAGAGATGATCAGGAACGGCGCCCGCGGGCCGAGTCCCATGATGTCGTACTGCGGTGGCGGGACGTGGTCGTAGAAGCCCCCGAAATCGTCCCACGTGAGGAAGATTGCCGTGCTCTTCCAGTATTTCGACCGCATCAGCCGGTTCACGACGTCGACCGTCCAGTTCTCGCCGACGCAGACGCTCGGGCCTCCGGGATGTTCGTTGACGCCCGGACCCGGGACAACCCAGGTGGCCCGGTCGAGATTTTCGTTCTCGATGTCATCGATGAACTGCTCCTCCGGCGTGATGTCCCGGCCCCAGTGTTTGGAGAAGCGCATATGTTTGATCGCCAGCAACGCGTTCATCCAGGAACCGTTGTCGGCGTAGTAATGCCACGAGATGTTC
Source organism: Actinomycetota bacterium (assembly GCA_035641235.1). GTDB lineage: Bacteria > Actinomycetota > CADDZG01 > CADDZG01 > WHSQ01 > DASQUP01. The sequence continues at coordinate 4,792 of DASQUP010000022.1, read as the reverse complement.
TTCTGGTTGAGCTGGTCCATGATCACGGGGATGTCGAAACAGGCTCGGACGTGCTCCCAGTACTTGACGATGCCGTCCAGATCGACGTTCCGGACGGCGCGCAGAACTTCTTCCCGCTCTTGTTTGTTCATACGCATGTAGCGGAAAACGGTTTCACCCGGATCGTCACAGTAGCCGCCCTCGATGTTGGTCTGGTCCTTGTTACCGACTACACGCCCGGCCTGTGCGGCCACCGTATAAAGATGCTCGGGGAAGGTCGGCCCGTACATCGAGGAGAACATCCGATCACCGAGCACGAAGTTGTCTGCATAGGCCCAGTAGTTCGGTATGCCTTCCCTCTTGAAAGAGGTGTAGCCGTTGAGGGTCTCGCCGCTGGTGACGAGATCGAATCCGTTCATTCGGCCGCCGTTGATGGCCTTGACGGCATCGAGGAACAAGTGGCCGAGATCGGGCTCCAGGACATCGGTGGCGGGAGCGAGCTTCACTCTTTCCCCGGTGGAGGTTTCGCCGTGCGTCGCACCGTCGGCTCCGGGGTAACGAGCAAAATAGTTATCGAAGGTGCGGTTCTCCTTGATGATGAAGACGATGTGTTTGATGGGAATCTCGAAGTCAGGACGCTGATCGTCCCCCTCGTTCACCGGCCCCGGAGACGGGAGGCCGGCGCCCGCCTCGATCCCGAGCATCTCAGTCGAGCTGCGGTTGATGCGTTGGTAGGTAGTCGCTCCCAGTGCAGTTAGCAGGATCAGCACCGTGGCCAATACCGTGCGGCGCCTCCGGTACATCATGCGCCGGCGGCGGCGCACGCGCGCGGCGGCGCGCGGGTCCCTTGGCAGCCGGCGTCGTGGCCGACTCCCCCTCACCGCCCTCTGCCGACCCCTTCCCTCCGGCATGTGTTGAGGGCAAGTGTGCCATCCAATGCCGCTCGGCGGCTTAGCGAGCAGCGAGGGCTGCGAGCCGGTCGGGGAAGTTCGTGAAGATGCCGTCCGCCCCGGACTCGATGAGGTCACTCATCTCAGCTTCGGTGTCCACGGTGAATGGATTCACGAACAACCCGTGGTCGTGAGCAGACGACACCACAACGTCGTCGACGTTGAACTTGTCCGGACCGATTCCGGCCGCGTACGTTGCCGTCTCCGCCATCTCGTCGGAGATGATGCCCTTGTCCTGGATAAACGAGAAGAGTCGAACGAGGACCAGACCCGGCTCGATCGCTTGAAATCGAGCGAGGCTCTCGGGGTCGAAGGATTGGACCCGCACACCACCCTCGCGGGCGTGTCCCATCATCCCCGACTCCCTCAGAAGGTCGACGAAGCTCTGCTCCACTCCGGGGAAGAGATGCGGATCCTTGACCTCGACGTAGTACTTCGTTGATTTTCCGTATCGATCGAATATCTCGTCCATAGCCGGCACCCGAAGACCGCTAAAGCCGGCGCGAGCACGTTCTGGGTACGCCTCGTTGAACCAACTGCCGGCATCCAGTTTTCGAATGTCTTCGAGGCGCGTCTCACGCACCAAATCAGGACGCCCCGTGGTGCGTTGCAGAGTCGCATCGTGAATCGCAACGAAAGCACCGTCCGAAGTGATGTGGAGGTCCTGCTCAAGGAAATCCGCTCCCATCTCGAGCGCGAGGTCATAAGCGGCCAGCGTGTGCTCGGGTGCATGGCCCGACGCTCCTCGATGAGCGATGTTGACTACCCGGCGCGCCGAGCCTTCTACCACTCCACCAGCTTCCAGATCTCGGGCTCCATCTCGCCCGGTTCCCCGACCTCGGCGAAGATGGCAACGGCTTGTTTCAGATGCGCCATTGCTTCTTCGGAGCGGCCCGACGCCCGCAGGAGATCGGCGAGGTTGTTGTGCAGCGCCGCTTCCCTGTGACGGTCGCCAAGGGCCGCGCACAGCTTGAGGCCCTCGTGGGTCAGCTCTATTGCTGCGTCGTACTCTCCGGCGGCGCGGTGTGTGAGCGCAAGGCTGTTGAGGGCAGCCACTCGAGCACCGGAATCGTCGGTCAGATCGGCAAGCCTCAGGCTCTCTACGAGATGTGCGGTTCCGGCCTCCGGATCACCCCTCCTTGTAGCCAGCAACCCAACTACATTGTGAGCGCGGCACAAAGCTGTGTCGTCACCCGATTCCTCTGCATATTCCAGCGCTCGTCCCGCCAGCTCCCGCGACCGCTCCGTGTCGCCCGCACCATGGGCCGCCATACTCCAGTCGGCGAGCACCCTGCTGGCCTCGGCGCCCGTGCCGTAACCGGCAAGGGATTCCTCAAAATGCCGCTCCGCGAGACCGTATTCCCCACGTCGGAGGTGCACTGCGCCGATCTTGTGCTCGATCGCCGGCGATGGCTCCGCGGACAAGGCGGCCGCGGCTTCGTAGTTGGCCAGTGCATCCGGGTAGTTGCCGAGCAGAGTATGTACGTCCCCACTGGATTCATGCAGTGTGGCAGCGTCCGGGTGACCCGTCGCCAGCCCTGCCTCGAAGTGCGACAGCGCCTCAACGTGAGCGTGCAGAGACCTTGCGTAGTCACCGGCGCGCCGGTAGTACTCGGCAGCCTCTTCGTCCATACCGCCTAGATGAAGGTGCCGCGCAACGACGGCCGCCCTGCCCGGGTCTCCGGAGTGGCCCCTCTTCACCGCTGCTGCCGCCCTTCGGTGAAGCAAGCGGCGGCGCGCCATCCCCGCTTCCTCGTAGACGAGCGTTCTGAGCTTCTCGTGACTGAAATCGTAGGCGTGGTCTGGACCCACCTCCAAAACGAGCTTTCGCCTGATCAGTTCCTCAAGAGCTTCGACGACCTCATCGTCGCTGCGTCCGCTCACCTCCCTGACAGTGTCGAAGTCGAACGAGCGGCCCAGCGCAGCTGCGGCGGTGAGGACCTGACCTCCGGTTTCACCGACGGTGGCGAGGCGTTGCTTCAAAAGGTCACGAACACCTCCCGGAAGCGGCCACCTCTCTTCTTGTGGAGATCGCTCCGCGAGTGCGGCGACATACTCGGTAACGAAGAGCGGAATGCCTTCGGTCTCGGCGAAGAGTCGATCCTGAAGATCCGCAGGCGGGGGTGCATCAAGCGTGTGGGCACGGACCATTTCGGCGACTTCCGCACGCCCCAGCCTCGTCAGCGGGATCTCCGTCGATGCCCTGTTGGCCCTGGCATTGACGATCAACCCTCGAACCCGATCGTCGCCTGCGACTTCCTCGGTGCGCCACGACAGCAACAAGACGATGCGCTGCGTCTCGAACCGTCTTACTAGGTGAGCGAGGACATCGATCGCAGCCTCATCCGCCCACTGGACATCGTCGAAGAACAAGACGCCCGGACGTTCACCACTGCAAGAGGCAACCAAAAGAGTGCTGAGTGCTTCGAGGAATCGATGGTGAGCGCCGGGGCCGCCGAGATCGGCCTCCGGTCGGAGGTTCGGCGCAAGAGGGGGAACCAGACGTACGCCTTCGGCGAGCACGTGTTCCGGAACCTTCGACACCCATTCATGTGTCTGGTTGAGCGCGGTCTGCAAGGCATCGATTACCGGCGAGTACGCGAGGTCGACCTCCTCCTCGTAGCAGCGCGCTGCCACGACCGTCGAGCCCGCATCCCCTGCGCGCTCCAAGAAGGCTTCCGCGAGACTCGTCTTCCCGATCCCGGCCTCACCCTCAATGGCAACGAGCTGCCCTCGGGTCGCGGCGGCCTCAAGCGCATGTACGAGGACACCCATCTCACCGTCACGCCCGACAAGACGTGAGGGGGACGCGCGCTCAAGGACGGGGGGCGTCTTGGGGAGAGCCGGCGCGGGAGCCGCTATGCGACCTTCTTGGATCGCTTGGTAGAGCTCGGTGGTGGCCGTAAGAGGGGGAACTCCGAGTTCCTTGTCGAGAATGGCGACGAATTCCCGGTAGGCGCGCAGCGCGCCGGCCCTATCGCCCGCCATGGCCAAAAGGAGCATCAAGCGACGATGCGCGGGCTCATGAAGAACGTCGAGCGAGAGCCACCTCCGCGCCCGTTCGATTGCCCCTTCCAGATCCCCTCTGGCTTCCTGCAACTCCACGAGTCGTTCAAGAACCGATCCAAAGGAGCGACGGAGGTTCTCCGACTGGAAGACCTGCCAGTCCTCGAAGTCGACACTGTCTCGGAGCGAGAAACCCTTCATGAAGTCGGCGCGGTACAACGCGGCCGCGGCAGCGAGGTCCCGCTCACAGGCCGGGCACGCCTGGGCGGAACCGTGATCGTGGCGATCGGCAGCGGACACCAGGGCGTGGAACTCGGTCACGTCTACGGATGAGAATTCATCGGGGCTGAACTCGACCGTGCTGCGGTCGATCCGAAGCCAGCGACCGCCCAGGCCACCCTTGAGCGTCGAGAGGGTCCTGCGAAGGGCCCCCCGTGCCGCCTCGGTCTCGTATTCCGGCCACAAGAGGGCGGCGAGCGAATCCCGGCGCGCCGCATCGCCCTCAACGGCCAGGTACGCGAGGAGAGCGACCGCCTTTCTCGTATCGACCTCGATGGGGGCACCGTCGACCTCGATTCGAGGCGAGCCCATCAAGAGCACCTTCAATCCGGTCAAACCGGCTCCTTCTTCTCTTCGGACGCGCTGCGTACGCCACGAAATTCTCCCGCATTTGGACTTCGTAACGGCGCGCTTTCGGGCCGGCGGCGAGACATCGTTCGTAACGATCTCCGGACGTTGCCCCTGTAAGACCGAAACGGTCGCGACCATTGTTGGAAACCATTGGAAGGAGTGGGCCTGATTCAGGCTATGTAGCCATGGCGAGCGGAGGTGACGCATACTCATCCGATGCGAAGGAG
>DASQUP010000021.1:0-9679 GCA_035641235.1 Actinomycetota bacterium | reverse complement strand
AGTTCGTCGGCGTCGAACTCGATGTTGTTGAGCGCGCCGAGATTGTCCTCCAGCTGCCGCACGCTGCTCGCGCCGATCAACGAAGAGGTCACTCGCGGATCGCGCAACGTCCATGCGATCGCCAGCTGTGCGAGCGACTGGCCCCTGCCCTGAGCCACTCCATTGAGGGCTCGGACACGCGCCAGGTTCTCCTCGTTCAGCATGTCGCTGTTCAGCGTTCCGGGTCTGCTCGCCCTCGACCCCTTGGGGATTCCATCGAGGTAGCGATCGGTGAGCAAACCCTGAGCGAGGGGCGAAAACACGATGCACCCAATCCCGCTTGTGCCGAGTTCGTCCAACAACTCGGGCTCGATCCAGCGATTCAGCATCGAATAGGAGGGCTGATGTATGAGCAGCGGAGTCCCCATCTCAGACAGGATCCTCGCTGCCTCCCGCGTTCTGTCAGCCGTGTACGACGAGATCCCGGCATACAGGGCCTTGCCCTGGCGCACCGCCGAGTCCAGTGCACCCATCGTCTCTTCGAGCGGAGTATCGAGATCGGGCCTGTGCGAGTAGAAGATGTCGACGTATTCGAGTCCCAACCGGGCGAGGCTCTGATCGAGGCTCGCCAGCAGATACTTGCGCGATCCCCACTCGCCATAGGGACCCGGCCACATGTCGTAGCCGGCCTTCGTTGAGATTATGAGTTCATCGCGGTACGGCCCCAGATCTCGAGCCATGATCCGCCCGAAGTTCTCCTCAGCGGATCCGTACGGCGGCCCGTAGTTGTTGGCGAGGTCGATGTGGGAGACGCCGAGGTCGAAGGCGCGCAGAATGATCTCGCGCTGCGTCTCGAGCGGGCGGTCGTACCCAAAGTTCTGCCAGAGCCCAAGCGACACACCGGGGAGCTGGAGCCCGCTCCGTCCGCAGCGTCTGTACAGTATGACTTCGTATCGATCCGATGCGGCCACATACGTCATCGGGCGATCCTAGCGGGCGCGAGCAAACTGTCCGCGCTCAGTCACGTTTAGCGTGACAGAACACGGACAGTTCGCCGAGTCAATCGGCAATTCGCAGCGCCACTGCGGGCGGTATCCGCGCGGCTCTCTGTGCCGGGCGAGCAGTGGCCAGGAGAGAGGCCACGAAAGCGATTCCGCAGACGATGGTCAGCTGAAGCCACGGGACGGCGAAGACCGCGCTGTCGCCGACCGCTCCCTGGGAGATCATCTCGTTGGCGGTGACGAGTGCCAGGGAGGCGCCCACGAGGATTCCCTCGAGTGCCACAAAGGTCGACTCCAAAAGGAACGCGCGCCGGACGCTGGGGGCGACAAAACCCAGGGCCCGGAGCACACCGATGTGACGGCGGCGATCACGAACGGCTCTCACCATCACCACACCAAGTCCTGCTATACCCACGACCAACCCGAGGGCGAGGTATCCCTGGATTAACCGCATGAACTGCATCGTGGTGGCGAATCCCTCCTCGACGATCGTCCGGAAGCTCTTCGCCTCGACGCCGTTGGCTACAAAGGCACCCTCCATACGACTTGCGAGATCGTCGAGTTCGGCGGGCGATCCGGAGGCAACTACGAAGAAACGAGAGACACTTGCTCGCCCACCGAGCACCTCCGTGAGAGATTCGAGCGACAAGAAGGCTCCGGACCGGGCCTCATCTCCTTCGGTGATGCCAACGACTACGCGCGAAGTGATGGTTCCAGAGACCGGGTTTGTTACCTCCACCCGTTCTCCGACGTCGACAAGGTTCTCGGGGGGTCCTCCACCCATTTGCAGGAACTCCTCCGACACGATCATTGCCTCTGGGTTCGAGACCACTTCTTCCCATGCGTCCTCTGCACCCTCGAAGCCCGGCGCGATCGCGGCGAGATTCGGCGGGGTGACGGCCGTGAACTCGGCCGTTATCCCGGTTGCCGGCCAGGGGATCGCCTGACTTACGGAGGAGGACTTGAACAGGGGACGGCCGAAGCCGGCACCCACGACGCGTTCCACACCCTCAACGCCGGCAATCTCTTCGGCCTCTGGTGGGTTCGACTCTCCACCCGTGACGAGGAGGTCGTACCCGCCTGCTTGATCGCGAGTAGCGATGACGACTTGTCCTCCGAACACACCCGACATGACGCCCACCATCACCAGCGTGAAGATGACGAGTGAGTACATGCCGAGAGTCAGTCCCGTGCGAAATCTTCGCGCGAGGGGATAGGCGAGACCCAAACGTAGAGGAAGCCTCTTGGCGGCAACTCTTCGAATGGTGCCCTCGAATGTTTCCTGCAACTGGCTGAGGAGAACAACCGAGGAGAAGACGAGCAGGACCCCCTGAAAGACGAAGACGGTCAGGTCGACGTCGTCCCCCAGCTGGTTGTTTAGAACGCGCCCGCCGACCAATCCCCAAGCGAGGCCAAATGCTGCGGCGGCCAGCAGACTGATCCGGCGCCCGAGCACGCGTGCCCCAAGAGGAACGAGAAGAAAGGCTGCAAGGGGAAGTGCAAGTAGCGCAGGCGCCCATGCGCCGTCGTTGCCGAGCGTTGAAACGAACCATGCCAGCGTTGCTACCGCGGCGACTGCTGCTCCGACAAGGACGGCGGGACGTGCTTTGCGCCCTGGGGGTTCCGGCAACTCGCGGATAGCCCGGATGATGTTTATCCGGCTGATCCTGATGCCGGTAACGGCGATTGTCGCAATCGCGACGAGCAGACCGATCGAGAATCCGCCGGCGATGCTGGTTAGCTCCGCGTGGAAGCGAAAGTCCAGAGCCGCGTCGCCGAGGCTCGAGAAGATAGGTGCCGCGATCGCCACGATTGCCCATCCAACTCCGATGCCGGCGATCGCACCAACGACCGCAGCCGCGAGGGAATACATCGTCCCCTCGAAGATGAAGATCCGAATGAGATCGGACCTACGCGTTCCGACCGCCCGCATCATGCCCAGCTGGCTCTTTCGCTCTTCGGCGAGCATCACGAAGATGTTCACGAGAAGCAGAATGCCGGCGATGATGGCGAACATCCCGAAGGTCAAGAACGTTGAGCCAAGGTTCTCGCCCCCGTTCTCGGCAGCTTCGAGAAGGTTGCTCTTCACGGGGTCGATCCTCAGTGCTGGAGTTCCGGCCAGAGCCTCGGTGATGGATTCCGAAACGCGTTCGGAGTGTTTCGCCCCCTCTTCGACGCCGCCGCGATTCGATACCACGACCTGCGCCGTGGGCGGAAGCGCGCCCCGTGGCATCCCGCCGTCCTCCAGGAGGAGCTCGATTGTTCCGGGAGCCACGAATGCATTTGGGGAATCGGTTCCGCCGTCGGTCTGAAACCCTGCGAAGCCTTTTTGAGGGAGTACGCGGCCAACCGTCAGTCGGGCCTCCGTCCCGTAAAGGTGGAGGGTAATCTCGTCGCCCGCGGCGACGCCGACGGCATCGGCAAGGTCCTCAATAAGGACGACTTCTCCCGCCTTCGGAGTCGGTCCAGAGATCCCTGTGTCGTCCGGATTCCTACCGAATTCCCGAGCGGCTTCGAAATCGAGCTCGATCAACTGAACGCCCGGCTCCGCCCGCGTCGCTCCCGTGGATCCGGTAGAAACCGCAGCGGGTGCGGTGGTAAACGACATCACTCCGTCGATCAGCGGTTCGCCGGCCTCCGCAATTCTCCGGACGACGTCATCGGCGCGCCTCGGTTCATCGACAACGATGACCTCATCCACCGGGCCGAGCTGATCCCATGCCCTCTGTTTGATCGACGAGTCGAGTGTGTCGCCCACGATGAAAGATCCGGTTATCAAGGCCGTTCCCAGCAGGCTGCCGGCGACAACGAGCGCGGCCTCACCGGGCCGCCTCATGACGTCTCTAACTGCGAAACGCCCTGGAATGGGGCGCCGGAAAGCGAGCGCCGCGACTGCCAACAGCACAACACCTACGGCGATCAAGAGAATCGAAAGCAGCGCGGCGTTCATGCTGCAGCCCCCATTTCGATTCTGCCGTCGCGCATTCTGATGATCCGCTGAGCCGTAGCTCCGATCGCCGCATCGTGAGTCACGAGCACCAATGTGAGCCCGTCATCGTTGAGATCACGCAGTAATTCCATGACGGACTGGGCCGTCTCCGTGTCGAGGTTCCCCGTCGGTTCGTCGGCCCAGACGATGGCCGGGTTTCCGGCTAATGCGCGGGCGATGGTGACGCGCTGTTGCTCGCCGCCCGATAGTTCGTTGGGACGATGGTCCTTTCGATGTCCGAGGCCGACGCGGTCGAGTGTCTCCTCGGCGCGCCGGCGCGCCTCGGCGGGTGACGCCCCGGCCAGCAGAAGCGGCATCTCGACGTTCTCCGCCGCAGTGAACACCGGAATGAGGTTGAAAGACTGAAATATGAACCCCATCTGTTCGGCGCGGTTACGACTCCTCTTCGCGTCTGCCAGCGAATGAATTTCCACACCGCCGACAAAGACGGATCCCGTGTCGATTTCGTCCAAGCCGGAAAGGCAGTTCAGCAGGGTGGTCTTCCCCGAGCCCGAAGGTCCCATTACCGCCACAAATTCGCCCGTCCCGACCTCGAGCGAGACGTTGGCAAGGGCATGCACTTGCCCGGCGCCGCTGCCGTAGGTCTTGCCGACTTCCTCTGCTACGAGGATGCGGCCGTTGGTCACACTCGGGGGACGTGGTGATTTGGTCGATGCGGTCAACATCAAGCCTCCTTGATCTCGTTCTGTCTGCTGAGAACCGCGGAATGCGCGGTTTTGAGCGGACAGAAAACTGGGAGGGGTCGGTCCCAGGGGGGCGAACACACTTGTTGCGCGCTCTATGCCGGGATAAAAGGGGCGCAACATAGTGTGTTCGACAAGACCGACCCGCACTCCCTTCGGGTTACTTGCCGGTCGATTTCAGGACACTCAGCCGCTCGCGGTACTCGTTGTCGCTGATCTCACCGCGTGCGTAGCGCTCCGCCAGAACGCCCTCGGCCGATTGCATGGGGCGGCCCCGCGCCCATCCACCCCGGAACCGGAAGAACGCAAAGATCAGAACGCCCCAAAAGAGAATCCAGAAGATCGGGAAGATCGGCCACCAACCACCCGGCCCCCAATCCCCGTGCGCTGCCAGCAGTCCTGCTGCCTCGGTCACCATTACTCTCGCCCTCCTATGCTTGTGGCGGATTTCTTTACGGGTCCCATGCTCGTCACAGAGGGGCGCGATGTCGTCGCCTTGGGGGATGCAGTTGGGGTACAACCCCGGGCGCAGGAGTGGCTCCCGTGGCTGCCACGGGGGCGGTAGTCAGCCGATCAGGTCAACCAGCCGGGCCGAACCAGTCCGGACTCGTAGGCGATCACAACTAGTTGTGCCCGATCCCTGGCGCCGAGTTTGACCATCGCGCGGCTTACGTGAGTTTTCGCAGTAGCAGGACTCACAACGAGGCGTTCGGCGATCTCCTCATTTGATAGCCCCTCGGCCACGAGTGCCATGACCTCTCGTTCTCGGTCGGTAAGCGCATTGAGTTCCGAAGTAGGGCGCGGTTCCTTCGTTTTGGAGGCGAATTCGGCCACCAGTCGCTTGGTTACTCCGGGTGACAGAAGCGCATCTCCCGCCGCGACCGCTCGGACGGCGTGGATGAGTTCCGCCGGCTCGGTGTTCTTCACTAGAAATCCGCTGGCGCCGAACCGGAGACCCTCGAATACGTACTCGTCGAGGTCGAACGTGGTCAGGATTATTATGCGCACCTCGCTGAGCTCTTCGTCGCCGGCTATCGCCCGAGTTGCCTCCAGGCCGTCCACCCCCGGCATCCGGATGTCCATGAGGATCACGTCCGGCTTCAGGGAGCGCGTGAGGCGCTCGGCGTCCGCGCCGTCCGCGGCCTCACCCACGACCTCGATGTCCTTTTGCGCATCCAGCAGGGCTCGGAAGCCGGCCCGAACGAGGACCTGGTCGTCAACGATCAGTACTCGAATCAATTCGGGCGCCGATCCATGCGTCACGGCCGCATCACGCCGTGACTTTCATCCCTTGATGCTGTGGTCTCTGTGTCGTCTCCGAGCGGCAGCCGGGCGCGGACGCGGAATCCGCCCTCCGGGCGAGGACCTGCCTCCAGCTCGCCCCCCAGGGCTGCAACCCGCTCGCGCATGCCACGAATCCCGCGGCCGCCTCCGGACGGCGGTACCGCAGCGCCCGACGGGCCGAAGCCGTCATCTTCCACGGTGATGGTGAGGTCGCTGTTGCCGTAAGCGAGGGTGATTCGAGCTTCCGTGGGGCCCGCATGACGCGTCACGTTCGTGAGGGCCTCCTGAACGATCCGGAAAGCGGCAAGGTCTACCTTCGGCGGGAGCGCCACGGGTGTTCCGTTGACGCTCTTGTTTACGCGTACACCGGCGGCTTCCGCCCGCGAGATCATGTCCTCCAGGTCGGCGAGGCCCGACGTTGGAGACCGCGGCACGTTTTCATTGCCGTAGCGCAGGATGTCCAGGACGGAACGAAGCTCACCCAGCGCTTCGTTGCTCGCCTGCTTGATCGCGGACAGAGCTTCGCGCGCCTGTTCCGGGCGTTCATCGATTAGATGAAGAGCTACGCCCGCCTGTACGTTCATCAGCGAGATGTTGTGAGCGAGGACGTCGTGGAGTTCGCGGGCGATCCGGAGCCGTTCCTCGCTCGCCCGGCGGGCGTTTTCCTCTGCCCGGGTTCGCTCGGCCTCGACCGCCTGCTCCCGGCGCGAACGGACAACTTCGGCAACGGCGAACAGGACGAGCAGCCAAGCTGCGATTCCTAGCGCCTGTGGAAGATCGGGGCGCTCATCGGTGCCCATGAACGGTCCTACGAACACGATGCTGGCGTAGCCGGCGACGAGGAACCCGGCCGCGACGAGCCGCCGGCCCGACATCACCACGGTAAAGAAAGCAACGATGTGAGCGAAGAAGATGGGACCGCCGGGGTAATCGGCCAGCGCGTAAACGAGGTTCGCGGCGAAGGTCACGCTCAGCACGGCAACCGGGTAGTTGCGCCTGACCGTGAGGGCGGCCGGGCCCGCCAGCAGAAGGAGGACCGCCCATAGGTCGTACGGACGCGCGGTATGCACCTGCTTGGTGCTTGCAAAGTACGTACCGACGACTTGCACTACGGCGATAGCGGCCGGGAGCACGTACCGGCTTCGCCAGAGCGGGGCTGGTCGCCCCCACGTTCGAGGAGTTTCGTTCGTCACAGGAAAACGGTAAGGCCGGATGGTCGTTCTGTCATCGTCCGGCGAGATTCCCCGCGTCTACTCCGCTGGGAGTAGCCGTGCGGCCCGCGGCTTGCGCCGGGGGAGCCTGTCTTATCGGCGCCCTCGGATACCATCGCCTCATGATCTGTCCAAATTGCCGCGCCGAGTACCGGCCTGGTTTCACGCAGTGCTCCGATTGTGGCGTGGAACTTGTGGAATCCCTGCCCGAGGAGGAGGCGCCCAACCAGTTCTCGGCCCCAACGCACACGTCTATTGGGCCCGAACTCGTCGAGGTGTATCGAGCGTGGGGCGCCCCGCAAGCGGGGCTGGTCAAATCCATTCTCGAGGCGAACGGGATCGAGTGTGCGCTGTTCGGTGAGGGCGCAAACCGCGTCTACAACATGACCGTGGGCCCACTGGCGGCCGTCCGCGTCATGGTGGGGCCCGATGATGTTGCCGCCGCCGAGGAGGTCCTGCAGGCGGCGGACCGCGGCGAATTCAACATCGAAGACTGAGCTGCTCCCTTTGTAGTTCACCACCTCGAGAGGCGGCCTCAGCGAGGCAATCGCAGCGGGGGAGTAGTGCCCCATTTGGCAGTCGATGCCCGTGCCGTTAGCCCCTAGCGGAGCATCTGCTCGGAGGCAATGCTGACCCAAAGAAGAGGGCACGACGGCGGGCTGCCGTAAGCCTCATGGAGGTGCTAGTTGACTCGATTGCTTCTGGGTGCATTCCTGATCGCGCACGGCGCGCTTCATCCCACGATCTATACGATCCCATACGACCCTGAGAAGACTCCGTTCAATCCAGGTCGTTCGTGGGCGCTGGCCGCCGTTCACGTTGCAGAGCATCCGACGCGAACGTTTTCGGCGGCCCTTTCGGTGATTGCGGGAGTCCTCTTTCTGTTTTCGGGCATCGCCCTGCTCATCTCGTCGTCCATCTGGGTCTCCGTCGCCGCAACGGGGGCAGTAGCAGGCCTCGTTCTCAAGGCCTTGTACTTCCACCCGTGGCTGAGCGTTGGAGTGCTTATCGACGTCGCGGTTCTGTGGGCAGCGGCAGCGGGATGGCCGCCATCGCTCGTTTGAGAGGACCTGCCGGCCGCCGACCGCGTAGGGGAAGGAGAAGATAGTTATGGCTTCCGGAGCAACATACCCGGCGCGCATCGAAGGGCGCCTCGATCAACAACTGTCACGATGGCTGTGGCTGGTTAAGTGGTTCCTGGCAATTCCGCACTATTTCGTTCTGGCATTTCTGTGGGTTGCCTTCGCACTGCTGAGTGTTTTCGCCGGATTCGCAATACTGTTTACGGGCCGCTACCCGCGCGGCATCTTTGAGTTCAACGTCGGAGTTCTGCGCTGGTCGTGGAGGGTCGCCTTCTACGCACATGGAGCTATTGGAACGGATCGTTACCCTCCGTTCACTCTGGCCGAGGTCGAGGAGTACCCGGCTCACTTCGAGATTTCCTATCCGGAGCGCCTGTCGCGCGGTCTGGTTCTCGTCAAGTGGTGGTTGTTGGCGATCCCCCACTACATAATCGTCGGCCTTCTCGTAGGAGGGACCTGGTTTGCTTGGCGTACCGACAACTGGCAGATCGCTGCTCCGGGACTAATCGGCATCCTCGTTCTCATTGCCGGGGTCGCATTGGCCTTTACGGGACGGTATCCAACTTCGCTCTTCGATTTGATCCTGGGTTGCAACCGCTGGGTGTTGCGCGTCGCTGCGTACGCGGGCTTGATGACCGATGAGTACCCTCCGTTCCGGCTCGATATGGGGGGTTCGGATCCCGCGGGCACTCTGACGGTTCCGTCCGGCGCGCCGCCTGCAGGCGCGGCCCCGACGGCGGGCGGCACCGCAACGCGGGGGTGGTCGGCCGGCCCCGTCACGATGCTTGTGATTGGAGCGATCATCGCCCTGTTCTCGGTGGCTGCCCTGGCCGCCGGCGGGGCAATGCTGTGGGCGGATCAAACTCAGCGAGATTCGGCGGGCTATCTATCCGTCTCCGATGAACTCGCCACACCCGCATTTGCGCTCGTGGCGGAGGACATCGACTTCCGCGCCGACGACGGGCCGCGTGCGCTCTATCCGAGCAGCATCCTCGACAAAGCGCGAATCGAGGCGACCGGTATCACGGGCGACTCTGTCTTTGTAGGGATTGCACGAGCTGAGGATGTGGACCGCTATCTCGGCTCCACGGGTTATGCATCCGTCGGGGATCTGCGGGATTCGTGCCTCGTCACCCACGCCGGCGGCGCCCCGGGGTCGGTTCCCGGCAACGAAGATTTCTGGGTCGCCTCGAGCAGTGGACCCGGCAAGCAGACTCTTACCTGGGAGGTCAAAGAGGGGACGTGGACCGCAGTGGTGATGAACGCCGACGCCTCGGCCGGAGTCTCCGTGGAGACCAAGGTCGGAGCTCGGATTCCGTCGCTCGGCTGGATCGCCGCCGGTGTGATGGGAGCGGGGGTAGTGTTCCTCCTGGTCGGCGCCGGCCTGATCGTACTGGCCGTCTACCGTGAGAGCCGGCCGCGTCCGGCA
>DASQUP010000020.1:0-8822 GCA_035641235.1 Actinomycetota bacterium | reverse complement strand
CCGACGCCCGAATCCACTTTCGCATAGCGCCCATGCTAGGGACCGAACGAGGAGTGCGTCGTCAACCGAGGGGCGCAATCTGAACTAGCCGAATGGTGTAGACCGCATTCCCGTGCAGGACGGCGCCGTTCGGAAGCGGGTGACGGCCCGCTCGGGCGTACTCCGTTGGGAGTAGAGGACACCACTCGAACCGGATACGAGTCCGGTAGTGTCGCTCCGTGAACCTCGAGCTGACCCGTGCCGACCGAGAGCTTTCGGAGCGGGCCCGGGCCTTCACGACCGAGCATCTCATCCCATTCGAGCTCGAGTGCGAGATGAACAACGGATTGTCCGACGCCAGTCTCGCGGGCATTCGGGCCGCGACCGTTGAATGGGGATTCAACGCCATCAACCATTCCGTCGAGGACGGCGGCCAGGGCCTCGACTTGTTCCAACAAGCCCTCGTCAGGAGCAGATGGGCAAGTCCACCGGCGCGCTGTGGGACGTCGAGGAGGCCCGGGTCGGGGCATCCAAATCCTGCCGAAAATGGCAATCGACCCCCACCCCTCGGGGCTCATTTGCCATTTCAGGAGCAGAGCGAGCCCACCGGCGGCGCGCCGCTTAGTTCGGCGTCAGCTCCCGGTGGCCGAGCTCGGAATCGACGAATTCCGTGCAGATCCGGCGCATCTCCGCCACGGTCATCTGCTCGGAGTGAAGGAGGACCTGGATCGCAAGCCCGTCCATCAGCGCCACGAACCGATTGGCGAGGTCGGCGGCGACGACGCCATGCTTGAATTCCCCGCTCTCCTGGCCGGAGACGACGATGTCGGTCACCACCGCACGCCAGTGGCCGTAGAGGTCCTCGTTGACCGGACGCATCTCGGGCCGGTGGAGTGCCTCGATCCAGAACTCCATCCATAGGATCCACTCATGGACCACCTCTGAGTGCTCGGGGAGGTTGAGCTCGATGAGCTTGATGAGGCTGTCGCGGGCGCTCCGGATCTTCGCGAGCTCGGCGATCTGGCGGTCGAGCGATTTCTCGAACGCGAACCTGAGTGCCTGGTGGAGGACGTCCTCTTTGCTGGCAAAGTAGTAGTGGACGGTGCCCGAGCTGGTGTTCGCCCGCTCGGCAATGTCTGCGATCCGGGCGGCTGCAAAGCCCCGCTCGGCGATCGCATCGCACGCCGCTTCGAGGATCTCCCGCCGTCGCTGGTCCTCAACGTTCGGCCGTGGACTCATCCCATCCGCCTAGTGAGCTTGTGCATAATTGACGAGTCAGTCTACTATCAGGCACCGGGACGAGTGGGTTATCAGGGGCGCAAAATGCCGATGCACCCGCGCTCAAGGGGTTGGTGCCGACGGTCGATCGGTCCGAGCTCGCGCACAAGCTCGTGATGGCGCTTCTTGACGTCGGGCGGCAGCTCGCCGTCGTTCATCTCAGCCTCGACCTCGTAGGGAATCAGTGCCTCGACTAGAGTCCGTGCGCGCTCCAGAACGTTACGGTCGTCGTCGGTTGTGGGGTAGTTCATCGCCGCGCTCGGCGATGATCCAGCTCGGCGCCGGAGCGGTAGATGACCCGTCCCGCCAGGTAGCTGCGCGCGACCAGCTCGAGGAATTGATGGGTACTCCCCTCCCAGTACGAGAGTGGGCCGGGCCTGAAACCGCGCGACGAGACTCCACGTTGTACGGATTCACACGCGTGCCAGTCCTGCTTGTTGGTGACGTCCCAGAACTCGGTTGCGTATTTCGGGTCGAATCCCTCGGTCTGGACAACCTCCGCCGGCCACAGCCACTCGCACTCGACGCGCGTGCGATCGGGCCCGAGCGGCTCCATCCGGTGAGTCATCACGTAGTCGGGGTGGAGACTGATGAGCAGATTGGGCCACAGGCTGTAGTAGAGAACCTGTCTGGAGGCGGCCGCGCTCAGACCCGGGAGAAGAGGTGCGGCCCGCTCGCCGGTCAGCGACATCGTCTGAGCATGCGCGCGCAGATCCATCGACCCTCCCACCCATGCGCCTCGGCCGGTGTCATCTTTGCCGCTGTCGGGAGGTGTGACCTCGCACAGCTCGGGGTGTATCTGCGAGCAGTGGTAGCACTCGTGATAGTTCTCGGTGATCACCTTCCAGTTGGCCGCCACGATGTAGTCGTGTCGGGCGGCAGCAACGAGGTCGCCGCATCCGTAATCGGCGACGAGCTCCTCGAGGTTGCCGACGTGCTCAGAGAACTCCGGCGCGCCACCCGACGCGTTCACGAAGACCCACCCGTTCCACTCCACCGTACGTACGGGTACGAGCGGGTGATCCCCCAGTTCGAATCCTTCGATGTCGCCGAAACGCGGGGCGCCTTTTAGCGAACCGTCGAGCCCGTACACCCAGGCGTGGTACGGGCACTTCACGGCGCGCCGGTTGACGGATACTCCGGGCTCGAGCAGTTCGTGGGCGCGATGGCGGCAGACGTTGAAGAAGGAATTGAGCGTGCCGTCCGTGTCGCGAACCAAAAGCACGCTTTCGGCACCGAGCCGGATCGCTTTCTGATCCCCCGGACGGGCGAGATCGTCCGAGCGGCCCGCGCAGACCCACGACTCGTCGAAGAAATGCACCCGCTCCCAGGAAAAGACGTCGTCGGAGGCATAAGCGTCGCCGGGCAGCAGCGTCGCGGAGCCGAGCGGGGCGGCAGCCCGCTCTAGCGCAGCGGGCGGCAGCAGCGGCGGCCGCTTGTCCATGGCGGGAACCCCCTTGGGATGACCGGCGTTGAAAACTGATCCGCCAGTCAAAAATAACCGAGACTGGCTGGCGATGTCACGAACGGGACGTGCGCGCGGCTCAAAATGGCAACCGACCCCCACCCCCTGGTGGTCATTTGCCATCTCGGGCCGGCCGCGCGTGGGGGAGGCGCGGGCCCGGACTTAAGCGGGCGGCTTCAGTACGTACCCGTAGCCGCGCCGGTTGCGGATGATCGGCTCCGACCGGTCGTGGTCGCCGATCATCTTTCGGAGGCGATAAACGGTGCGGCGCACGTCCTCGCCGGTCGTCCACACGCTCTCCGGCCATGCCCGGCGCGCCAGGTCGGGGACCGGCACCGGCACCTCGGCGTGCAGCGCCAGTTCGACGAAAACTGCGAATTCCTTAGGGGGAAGTTCCACGGAATGCCCTTCGATCAGCGCGGTCCGCGCCGCCACATCGAGGCGCACGGATCCAAGGTCGATGACGTGTGGCAAGTCGTCGATGGGAAGCCCTCCCACAACGACCTCCGCCGCCGCGGCGATCTCGGCCGGCTGAGCGGGTGCGAGGATCCCGGCCTCTATGTTCTTGATCTGATCGGGGAGCCGGAGTTCACGGGCCCGGCCGATCAGGACGACTGGGATCTCGAGTTGCTCGAGGTGGCGCAACAAGTGCTCTGCCCCGGTGACGTCGGCGGCGACCACGGCGACGAGAGGCCGCCACCGGCTCACCAGGCGGATCCCGCTGGACCCAGAGCCCACGATCAGCGAGCCCAGCCCACGATCTCGGAGCGCGCTCACCACGCCGGGCAGATCGATCGAGGCCGATCCGGCAAGGAGCACGTGAGCGGTGTTCGGGACGGAATCAGCTGCCGCTGCCCCAGAGAGGCTTGCTCCCACCGGGTCCTCGTAGTGGTGGACGTATGCGCCGCGCAGAGTTTTCGCTTCGTCGGCGCCGATGACAGGTTCGAACCAGCGCTCCCCGGCGAAGTTCTTGAGCGAGTCGAGGTCTTTCCACACGGTTGTGACGAGGAACTCGTCGGGCGACTGTTCGGTTGGCCGGCCGACGTGGACTGCGATCATCCCGGGCGATCGGTGAAACGCAGGCATGCCCTCTTCCTCGAGGGTCCTCTCGAATTCAGCGTGCATACCGGGATGCACCTGACCGCGAAACACGCGGATGATCAAACTCCGTCTCCTTGGCGCGATCGTTGGGTCACGGACGACCTATGTTCGTGGTCAAAGGTTTGCCCGCCTAGTAGTTTCGCCCGCCGATCAAGGCTTGCATGCGAGCGCACGTGGCCTGGAAGTCGCACGTCGCCACCCACCGCGGACCGATGACCGCGTACACCTCGTCGTGGTCGATTTCACTCGTCCACCGGTCCCGCATGCCGCCGCCGGCGAAGATCGACACCACTACCTCGTCGTGACCGTCGCGGATGTCTGCCGGATTGGGCTGCCGGCAAGTCCTGCTGTCGGCAAAGAACTGGGTCGTGGCGGCGGCCGGAGCAGCCGCTGTCTCCGCGCAGGGCATCCCCGACGAGCGCAGCGCGTCCACGACCGCCGACACGCTCTCGTAGCGCTCCGAATCCGAGAAACCATCTCCTGCGAGCAGGGGAGAGGCCACCCACAGGTACCCGGTGACGACCACAATTCCTCCGGCGATCGCGGCGGCCATTCGTCCGGCGGGTCTCGACGACCGCCCTAGGAGCAATGCCCACGCGCCGGTGCCGGCGGCGAGCGACAGCCACGAGACCGTCGCAATCGCCGTATCGGTGGTGGCGCTCACGTGGATGTAGCGGCCGACGCCGTTGCCTACGGCGCGCCGTGCCTCACGTGTGGTCGTGGAGGCCAGTGACATGAGAACTGCGCTGAGCGCGACGGCGCTGATCAGTGCCACCCAAGCAATGAGTTGCGGACGACCGGATTTCCTCCGCTCGCTCAGCACCGCGGCATTCATGACCGGCCTTTGTCCTCGCATCCTTCCGGAACCGGCCAGTGTCCGGTAATGGCGGCCTCTTCAGATGGGGGATCACACTCCGCGGACGCGTCCGCGTTCGCATCCGCAGTGTCGCCCTCGGTGACCTCCCAGTCCTTAGCCATCAGGAATCTCTGCCGGAGCCGAGTGAATGGGCACTCGTCCTCCACGGCCTCGAGCGACAGCACCCCGCCGGCAACCTCCCACTCATAGACACCTTCCATCGTGAGGCAGCTCGGATCGTTGAAAAGGCGGATCTGCCCTCCCTCCACCCAAAAATGTCCCGACATCTTGAAGCCCGGTGGCCCGTGCTGGACGAAAAAGCGACCCCGGTCGAACGTCAACGTCTCGTCTCCGGGCACCAGCCTGTAGGGCGGACAGCGAGTGCACTTCCCGGGCGCCGCTGCCAACTCTTCGTCGACCGTGCGGCTATACGTACCGTCGATCGCCGTCGGCTCTGCGGGCGGGAGCGGGGTTGAGAAGGGATACGGCTCCTCGGGACAGTCCTTCCACCCGAGCTCGTAGCAGGGGGGCGACGAATCACTGCTGGGAGCTCCGGACTCCGCGGCAGGGTCGGACCCGTCGTCCGAGCAGGCGGCGGCGATCATTACGAGCGCCGCGAGCACCACCAGGAATCGGCCGAACCGGCCGCCAATCGAGGTTCGCATACTCCAAGGACACCATCTCGATGCGACGTAGGGAATGGCAGAAATGTCGTATCAACGTCTCATCAGTGTCGCACGAGATGATCTCCATCGAATCTCCACACGGCGGGAGTGGCGCCGGCACATCGAGTCCGTACGATGCCCAAAAGACCAGGAGGCAGGTATGAGGATCGTCACGTCAGAAGTAGTCGTTCGAGCGCCCGCACAGATGGGATCCGTCGATCTCACGGATGACCTCCTGCGAGCGATAAAGGACTCCGGCGTCACCGAAGGGTGTTCGGTCGCCTTCTGTGCCCACACCACATGCAATCTGTTCATTAACGAACTGGAGGACGGAGCGCTGACCGATCTGCGGACCAGGCTCGACCATTTGGTGCCCGGGGGCATCTACTACGCCCACGATGATTTCGATAGGCGGACGCAGAATCTCCAGCCGGACGAACGCAGCAACGGCCGGTCACACGTCATCCAGATGGTTCTGGGCGGAACATCCCAGAGCATTCCGGTGAGCTCGGGGGAGCCTCTTCTCGGGCGGTGGCAGCGACTGCTGCTGCTCGAACTCGACGAACCCAAAGACCGCACGTGTGTGTTCCAGGTCTGGGGCCGCTGAACCCAGCAGCCCTTATCCGCTGGGTGTGACAGAGTGGGTAACTGGGGCGAGCCTGATCCTTTCAAGGAGGCCGCTTGGGGACCCGACGCATCCGTCGCGATAGGTACTTGGAGCTATGGCGCCGAGTCGGTGCCGACGCGGCCCGCCTAGCTTTCCTGCTCGACCCGGACCCGGAGGCGGCGAACGCAACGGCCCACAGAGCCTTCGGGCGCTGCGTGGCCCGGATGCAGGATCGGAGGAGCGCGGACCTCATCGACGTGTGGTTCCGGCGCGAGGTCGTCCGGCAGGTGGCGCGCCGTACACGCCGGCGCCGGCTGAGACGGGCGCTGCCGGGAGGCGCCCCCGCCGCGTCGAATTCTCCGAACGGTCCCTCGGTGAACCACGAGTTGTGGCGAGCATTCATGCTTCTGCCGCTCAAGCAGCGCGCGGCGATCGTCCTCGATACCTTTGAGCACATGCCCCGCCTGCGCGTCGCCGACGTATTGGGGCGTTCGGAAGCGGGCACGGGTTCGCTTGTCGATCGTGGCTGGGAGGGACTCGAGGCGCGCCTGGGCGCCCGGCCGGATGACGCCGAACTCGAGCGGCTGCTGACCGTAGCCGCCGAGCGCTTCGAGGCGGGCTCGACGGACGCCCGGGAGGTCACGAGGATTGCCCGTCGCGCCCGATGGGTCTCGGCCGTGGTGGCGATTTGCCTCACCGGGGGCGCTGCGGCGGGGGCCGTCGCCGCTACGACGGCGCTGTCCACATCGCAGCAGGATGCCGACGTGTCCCGCACAGTGGACGACGAGGATTCGTCCGACGGAGGCTCGGCCGTTGGGTTGGGATTCCGAGGTTCGCCGGGGTGGTGCCCAGACCCGCGCCGCGCCCTCCCCCTCAACCAGGACCGAGGTAGAGACGCGACCAGAACGGCGATCCGCGTCGCGATCGCCGTGGTCAAGGGTTACACGAAACAACTCGACCACCTCATCGAGGTACCCGCGGGAGCACCCCCGGCGCGACGGTGGGCGGGCCCGGGCCGCGCGGCGGGCCTCCGGGTGCTCGGGCGCGGGTTTGGAGGGCTCAACGACTCCCTGGCGATCAACTGCGGCGTCCAGGTCGCCGAGAGGACCTGGATAGCAATCCTCGAAGATCGCGAGCCGCCGGCGGATGATGCCGTTGCCTTTTACGTCGTCCTTCGACCCGATGGTTACAAGGTGTGGGGAAGCCACGGCGCGCTGGGCCGGTAGCTCGACCGCTTGAGACGCAAGCGATGTTCCTACTTGTAGGTTTTGCGGCGGAAGACATCCGTGGCGAGTGACTCGACACGGTCGAGGATCAGCAACCCATTGAGATGATCGACTTCGTGCTGGAAGGCGCGCGCCTCGAATCCATCTGTAGCTATGACGATCTCGTCCCCATCGGCCGACAGGCCCTGTACGACCACGGATGTGGCGCGCGCAACATTGGCAGTGAAGTCGGGAACGCTCATGCAACCTTCCCGGCCGACTTCGCGTCCCTCCAACTCGACGATTACCGGATCGATCATGACCACGAGCCCATGACTTGTTGTCGTCTTGGGGTGTGTCGAAACGTCCACGACTATGACCCTCTCCGAGACCCCGATCTGTGGAGCGGCGAGCCCAACGCAGGCGGGGGATACCCGCATCGTTTCCAACAGGTCCTCGATGAGGCCGTGGTTGATGCCTCCGTCGTATACGGCGCGCCGTTTCAGGACACGGTCCGGCAACCGGACCACTTCCCGGACCGCCATAACTAGAGGAGGTCCGTCTCCAGGGGGCGGACGGTCACATCGACCCCCAGCTCCGGCTTGAGCGACGAGAGATCGCGTTCGATCTCCTCTGAGCTCCCGGCGAGAACGACCTCGAGCATCAACGCATACACGGGATGCTCTTCCGAGCCGATGACCCGCGACGTCAGATCGGTGACGTTTGCACCGTCGCGCGCGAGGAGCTCCGCGACCCGGTACACGATGCCGGGCTGATCGGATCCGTAGACAGAGACCATATGGGTGGGTGCCGGGACCTCAACGGGGGTTTCATCGACAGCACGGGCCGTGACGACGAGGCCCATGTCCCGGCCGACCGCCTCGAGCCGCTCCTCGATTTGGGATGCGTCGACCTCATCGGGGAGACGCACGAAGAGCATCATCGCGAAGTGTCCGCGCAGGATCGTGGAGGTGACGTCCTCGAGATTGCATCCCGCTTCGTACAGCGTTCGTGTGACGGCCGCGACGATGCCCGGACGGTCGTTCCCGATCACCGTGACGGCGGCGTGTCTCGGTGTGGTCATGCGGGGAACTTAACGCACGCGCTCCGCACGCTACTGCCGTTTGGCCACGTTGCGGGCGGCGGCGACCCTCCTGAGATCGTCGCTGCGGGCGGCGGCATCACCTCCTGCCTCGCACCGTTTCTGAGTCGCCTTCGGCGATGCCGCCGTCCTCGCACGTGCTCCAAACTTGACCTGCGTGACCGCCGCCGTCCTGGCTCGGCACACCGGTCGGACGTAGCGATCCTCGCCACAGGAGATCACCGCCAGAAAGGAAAGCCGTGGTGTCCCGACCGCCCTCGGAAGGGGCCCGGGGGTCGATCGACGAAGAACTCGACCCGCTCTCTGAGGTTCTCCCTCATGGCATCGGCCTGCGACTCGGTGAGCCGGCCGTCGTCGACCGCCTCGTTGAGCGCCGTTTCCTTTTCTTCGACCAGCGTGTCGACTAAGCCGTCCACCGATTTGTTCTCGGCCTCCGCGATCTCTGCAAGGCTCCGTCCATTGCCGAGACGATTTCGGACTTGTTCATCGGTCAGCCCGAGGTACTCGGCGGCGGCCTCGAACCATTCGAGGTCGATCCCAGGGCCGCCGTGGTGGAAGCCACCT
>DASQUP010000019.1:0-5529 GCA_035641235.1 Actinomycetota bacterium | reverse complement strand
CTGTCGCTACTGCATGCCGGCGGAGGGCCTCCCCTGGCTGCCGCGGGCGGAGCTGCTCACCTTCGAGGAAATCAGCCGCCTCGCCCGCATCCTGGCCGAGACCGGCGTGGACGAGGTGCGCGTCACGGGCGGCGAACCGCTGGTCCGCCGCGATCTGCCGCAGCTGGTGGGAATGCTGGCGACGATCCGGGGCCTGCGCGACCTCTCGCTGACCACGAACGGCGTGCTGCTGGACAAGCTCGCCGGTCCGCTCGTGGAGAACGGGCTGCGAAGGATCAACATCTCGCTCGACTCGCTCTCGCACGTGCGGTTCGCGGAGATCACGCGCCGCGACGCGCTCGACCGCGTACTGCGGGGCATCGAGGCCGCCGAGGCACAGCCGGAGTTACGGCCGATAAAGCTCAACGTGGTCGCGATCCGTGGCTTCACCGAGCAGGAGATCCCCGCCTTCGCCGCCCTGGCCCGCCGCAAGCCCTACGTCGTCCGATTCATCGAGTTCATGCCGCTGGATGCCGACGAGGCGTGGTCACAGGACGACGTGCTTACCGGCGAAGAGATCCGCGCCGAGATCGAGCGACACTGGCCGCTGCAGCGGGTCGATGCCAAGCCGTCCTCCACGGCGAAGCGCTATCGATTCGCAGACGGAGCCGGGGAGATCGGCTTCATCAGCCCGGTCTCGGAGCCGTTCTGCTCAAGCTGCGATCGCATCCGACTGACCGCCGACGGTCAGCTTCGGACCTGCCTGTTCTCACGACGTGAGACCGACCTCCGGGCCCTCCTGCGCGCCGACGCCACAGACGATGAGATCGAGCGGGCGCTCCGGGATGCCGTCGCCCGCAAGGAGCTAAAGCACCGCATTGGCGACCCGGGCTTCAGACCGGCCTCCCGATCGATGTCGCAGATCGGCGGCTGAGCAAGCGGGCGAGGAAAACCGAGCGCTCAGCTAACGTTCCGGTGCCGTGGGGCCCCTCGAGCTGCCGATCCAGCCGAAGACGAAGCGCTCGCGCGATCAGGTCTGCGAGCCGCTCGTTCACCCCAAGATCGAGGTCGGCGACGCGGGGCGTCTGGCGATGGTTGCACGCGCGCTGGGGGACCCGGTGCGGCTGCAGATCGTTGACGTCCTTCACCATCACGCGGGCGCCATCTGCGTCTGCGAGATCAACGACCTGTTCGATTTGGCTCAGTCGACTGTCTCGCACCACCTCAAGGTGCTGCGTGACGCCGGCATCGTCGACTACGAGAAGCGCGGGGTGTGGGGCTTCTACTACGTCAAACGTGACGTGATCGAGGAGCTCGCTGGCTGGCTTCTCGAGCGCCCCAACTAGCGTGACGCTGAGCGATCAGCATTTCGGATGAGGACGGCTCACCTGAGCAGCTCAAACGCATCGTCGTAGACGTGCATCGAGTCTCGGATCTTCACGAGCACCATCGCTACGTTGCCGCACGTCCGGCAGCGTGCAACGGCACCAGGGGCTCGTGTGTAGACCGCAAGCTCGGCGATCAGCGAGCGTGTTCCGCAGTGCTTGCAGCGACCGACGACAGTGGTCATCTCGGAGCCGAAGCCTTCGAACAGCCATCCCGCGATCGCGTTGCCGTCCAGAGCGTCCATCCCGATCAGGATCTGCCGACGAGCTGGGCTCGCAGCATCCACTGTTGCTCCTCGAGCTTCCGAACCACGTCGATCAGGACATCCTGCGACACGGCGTCGATCTCCCCGACTCGGTCCATGCGCGTCCGAGCCCGCTCGCTCACCATCGCGATCCGGTTCGCCAGCTCCCATACGACCGCGTGGTCCTCGATCGGCGCTCGTGCGAGAGGGCCGATTTCCGAGCCGGCGGCGACGGCCTGCGCCTGCCCGTCCGGGACGTAGCCCAACGCGACCGCTCGCTCGGCGACCACGTCGGCGAGGTCGCGCCAGGAGTCCACCAGCTGGTCGAGCTGGAGGTGGAGCGGCCTGAACAGCGGGCCGACCACGGCCCAATGCGATTGCTTGCCGATCAGTGACAGAGCGACCAGGTCGTGAAGCGTCGCCTCGAGCTCATGGCCGACGGCTTTCAGCTCGTGCGGCTCCATGAGGGCCGGCAGATGGCTCGAGGTAGCGACTGAATCCATGTCCGTCTCCTTCGCTTGGACGACGCTGAAGCTTGCTGGGATGGCGCGCGCGGGGTGATAGGAAACGCCGATGACTTAGCGCCACGACATCTTGCGGTATGCGCCCGCCTCGGATTCCATGACAGCAGGCAATTGGGAGACGTGGAATTCGATTGGAGGCTCCCAAGTGGCAAGAGGCAGCTCTGCCACGGTAGCCAGCAACAAAAGAGGAGGCTTCACCGGTGCATCTCACTATTCGCGAGGAGGAGCGGCTGCAGATTTGGACCGCGGCGGAGATGGCTCGCCGACGGCTTGCGCGGGGTGTGAAACTGAACGAGCCGGAGGCCATTGCACTCATCTCCGACGAAATCCTCGAACGGGCCCGGGATGGCTCAATCCCGGTGCTTCCGGACATCATGGAGTACGGCGCAAATATCTTGAAGAGAGACGACGTGATGGAAGGCGTTCCCGGCATGGTGACGCTCGTTCAGGTCGAGGCGTTGTTCCCGGACGGGACAAAGCTCGTCACCGTCGTGAATCCAATTCGCAACTAGAAAGGACCTGGAATGACGACCACGCCTCAGGGCCAATGGGTGGCACCACCTCCGCCCTCATCGGTGGTCCCCGAAGAAGCATTCGACGTAGGCGAACCGGAGATGGTTGGGGTGATCGAGTTTGCGGAGGGCACTATTGAGCTCAACGCCGGGCGTGAGACCAAGCAGATGGAGATCGCTAACACTGGTGACCGTCCGGTTCAGGTCGGCGCTCATTACCACCTTTTCGAGGTCAATCGAGCCTTGGCGTTCGACCGAGAGGCTGCATTCGGATTTCGCCTAGACATTCCCAGCGGGAGCGCGGTTCGCTTCGAACCAGGTCAAAGCCACAACTGCCGCGTGACGCGCTTCGGGGGTGCCGAGGCGTCTATGGGAATGAACGACCTGACCAACGGCTCGATGCGCAGCGATTTGACGAAGGCAGCAGCAATCGCAAGGGCGCGCCAGCGGGGCTTTGCCTTCTCAGAGGAGGCTGACCACGGATCTCCGCGACCAGATCGCTCACCGCGGAAGCGAGGAGGCAAATCGTGAGTACCGACATGGACCGCCGTGATTACGCAGCGCAGTACGGACCGACCGCAGGAGACCGGATCCATCTTGCCGACACAGGCCTCGTCGCGAAGATTGAGAGAGACATGACGACCTACGGCGATGAGATGGTCTTCGGCAGCGGAAAGGCGATCCGAGATGGCATGGGCCAGGTTTCTCGGATCAAGCAGTCTGAGGGTGCGCTCGATTTCGTCATTACCAACGCAGTTCTCATCGACCCCCTCCTGGGCATCGTTAAGTGCGACATCGGTGTGAGAGAGGGCAAGATTGTGGGGGTGGGCAAGGCGGGCAACCCCGACACGATGGACATTACCCCGGGGTTGGTCGTCGGACCTAGCACCGACATTCTCTCGGTTGAGGGCAGGATTGTCACGCCAGGGCTTATTGACATTCATCCACACTTCGACTCGGTGCAGCAGCTCTACGAGTACCAGTCGGCCGGCTTCACGACGGTGATCGGTGGGGGAACCGGTCCAAAGACCGTAGGCATCGAGTGTCCGGGTGCTTGGAATCTCGCGCGGATGCTCGAAGCGATGGCGAGCTTTCCGATGAATTTCGGAGACCTCGGAAAGGGAAACTCGTCCGACCGCGACGCGATCGTCGAGCAAATGCTCGGGGGAGCGATCGGAATGAAGCTGCATGAGGACTGGGGGTGTACTCCCTCCGTGATTCGAACGTGTCTGTCCGTGGCTGACGAGTACGACTTCCAAGTCCAGCTTCACGCCGACACTCTGAACGAGACCGGCTACTACGAGGACACCCTCGCCGCGATCGACGGCCGCGCGATTCACGCATATCACGTCGAAGGCGCGGGTGGAGGCCACACGCCCGACATCATGCGAATTGTGGGTGAGCCCAATATTCTGCCGAGCTCGACCAATCCCACGAACCCATTCTCACTGAACACATATGACGAAGAGAATGACATCACGATCACGGTTCACAACCTGAATCGGGCGGTGCCGACTGACATGGCGTTCGTTGGTGGGCGCATACGGGCTGAAACGATGCGTGCCGAGGATGTACTCCATGACGTAGGCGCCATCTCGATGATCGGCTCCGACAGTCAGGGCGTTGGGAGAGCGGCCGAGAGCGCTCAGAGAAGCTTCCAGCTTGCCGCCGTGAACAAGGTGCGTTTCGGGAGCTTGCCGGAGGACGAGAGCGACAACGACAATTTCCGGATCAAGCGCTACCTCGCAAAGGTCACGATCAACCCGGCGATCTCCATGGGCGTAGACGAGTATGTGGGTTCGGTCGGTGCGGGTAAAGTGGCCGACCTTGTCTTTTGGCGGCCCGACCACTTCATCGCGAAGCCCGAGTTGATCGTGAAGGGAGGATTTATCACGTGGGCAGCGATGGGCGATGCCGCCTCCACGGTCATGACGGCTCAGCCGCTGAAGTACCGGCCACAGTTCGGCTATTTCGGTCGGAACCCACGTCGCCTCGCCTACTCATTCGTCACGCAGGCCGCGATCGACGCGGGCTTGGAGTCACGGATCGAGTCTCATCCGCTTCTGCCGGTCAAGCGCACGCGGACGATCGGCAAGCGGGATATGGTGCTGAACGACGCTCTGCCGAATATCGAGGTCGACCCGGAGACCTACAACGTCTTTATGGACGGCGAGCGGATCACGGTCAAGCCCGCGAAGACGCTTCCGCTGACGCAGCTCTATTACCTACGCTGAACCGGGCGTCGAAGCGAGGCTCATAATGACGACAGACGTTCCGGTGGTCGCCGAGGTACTCGGGAATCTCTCCGATTTCGATCACGGGGTCGAAGCGGTGGATGAGCTCGAATTGACAGCGGATGACCGCGAACGGGCTCACCGGCGCGTGCGCTCGAAGGGCAATCGCGAGTTGATCATCTCGCTGCCACGCGGCGCGGAGCTGCACGACGGCGATGTGGTGTACGTCGATAATGGGGTGGCGGTGGTGGTCGTAGCCGCCCCAGAGGATGTGCTGGAGGTGAGCCCGCGGACAACGCGAGAGTGGGCACTCGCTGCATACCAGCTTGGAAATCTGCACCGGCCGGCACGGTTTCTCGCCGACGCGATCCTCACACCCTACGACCGCTCTACCCAGGAGGTGCTGGGCGGGCTCAGCCTGCGAGCGCGCCGCGTCACGCGAGGCTTGGTGGGTGAGCGCTACGGAGCGGTCGCGCATCAACACCACAGCCACCCCCACGAACACGGCAATGACTGACCCGAGCGCTCTCCTGTACTTGCTTCAGGTTGCCAACGGGAACTTCCCGACGGGGTCGTTTAGCCATTCCTACGGGCTCGAGACGCTCGCCCAGGAGGGGCGCATCACCGATGCGCGGAGTCTGGCTGACGTT
>DASQUP010000018.1:0-2485 GCA_035641235.1 Actinomycetota bacterium | reverse complement strand
CCGGCGAACCTGCCGCTAGGAAGGCCGCTTCTTCGAAGGAAGCATCGCGAACGAGGCGATGATGACGACTCGATGTCACTCGCCGCCGATGTCCGCGTCAGGCGCTGATCCGCACGCCGACGACCTCTTTCTCGGCCATGCAACCATGACAGATGCGGTACCGGCTGACCAGGTCCCCCGACGCGTTGCGCAAGGTGTTGCTTCGGACGTCGTCGATCGGCAGCCCGACCATTCTGGCAAGGCAGGCCTCGCAGTAGTATCCATGCTTCCTCGCGAGAAATCGTCGGATGGTCCAAGCGTGTGTCATGTCGCCAACTCCGCGTTGAATGCTCGCCCTTCGTGCAAACGCTCCGCCACCCCCCAACTCACGGCGTTCACCTCCGTGCTGGCCCGGCGTCGCTCATCGAGCCTTCTCAACGATGATGTGCATGGCGCGCCCTCCAGAGGTCAACACGCCGTACAGCTTGTCGCCGCTTCGCTGAAGGCGCGTGGATTGACCTGTGGAAGTCCTCAAGACGACGGCGTTCCTCTCCCCGATCACGACCCCGGACTCATTGCTCACGGTCCCCGTTCCCATCCGAGTCGAGGTCAACCGATACGTCGCGTCGTCCTTGATCTCCAGCGTCACGTCCCGGTTCAGTACCGACGTGGAGTCGGTGCCAACCGCCCAGGTCTCTCCGCGCCAGGTTCCGCTGACCTGGCTGGCGGTAACAGCAGCGGCCGGGCTAGCCTGATTCGGCGTCGCGCCGGTGCGCTGACCGGCACAACCAGCGACAAGGACAATCAGGCCGGCCGAAGCCAGAGCGGTAACGATCCCGCGGTCAACCATTAGTGCTCATCCTCCTTGCAGCAGCAGCGGGGCGCCAGCCTAGAACGGCCGCTACTCTGTCACCCGCCCAACTTCACTCACGTTCACTCACGTGGTTGAGCCTACCGGAGGCGCGATGACGTGTCTGCGACGATAGGTTTACGAGGAGGCGACCACTTGGACCGCTCAGATCTCCAGCGGTATCCCGAGCTGACCGAACCACGTAGCCTTGTCCCAGTATCCGCGCTGAAACTTGATCTTGCCGCCAATCACTCGGAAGAACCCGCAGCCTTGAAGGGAAAAGGACCGGCCATTGGCCGGTGACCCGGCGAACTCGCCGCGCCAGGTCCCTCCACCGGTCCACTCGAGAACGGCTGTGCTTCGCCAAAACTCCGTCCGGCAAGCAAGTGGTTGATCTGTCAGTTCTGATCCGGACACAATCCCAGCTCGATGATCACCCTCCTCCTCCACCTGCTTCGGCTCCTCCCCTTCCTCATCGGTGGCCATCGCCAGCTCGCCATCGAGAACCTGGCCCTGCGCCAACAGCTCGCCGTCTACAAGCGAACGGCGCCCCGGCCGAGGCTCCACACGATGGATCGTTTGTTCTGGGTTGGCCTGGCCAGAGTCTGGACCGGCTGGCGACAGGCGCTGATCATCGTCTCGCCCGACACCGTCCTGCGCTGACAGCGCCGCCGCTTCCGCGAGTATTGGACCAGGATCTCTCGCCGTCCAACCGGAGGGCGCCCGCCCCTCGACGCCGAGATCGCTGCCCTGATCAGGAAGATGGCCACCGCGAATCCGCTCTGGGGCGCCCCGCGCATCCACGGAGAGCTCCTGAAGCTTGGCATTGAGATTTCCGAGCGCACCGTCTCCAGGCTCATGCCGAAGAGCCGCCCTCACCCCGCTCAAACCTGGCGGACGTTTCTCGCCAACCACGTCTTCGACTTGGTCTCGATCGACTTCTTTACCGTGCCCACCGCTCGCCTCTGCGTCCTCTTCGTGCTCGTCGCGCTCGCTCACCACCGCCGACGGGTGGTCCACTTCAACGTGACCGAGCACCCCACAGCCCACTGGACCGCCCAGCAGCTCGTGGACGCCTTCCCTGACGAGTCCGCGCCGGCCTACCTCCTCCACGACCGCGACCGCGTGTACGGTCAGCCATTTCGACATCGCGTGAAGGGCATGGGGATCGGCGAAGTCATCACGGCGCCACACAGCCCGTGGCAGAACCCTTTCGCTGAGCGCTTGATCGGGTCGATCCGACGCGAGTGTCTGAATCACGTACTCGTCCTCGGAGAGCGACACCTGCGCCGCATCCTGAGCCGCTACTTCGCCTATTACCATCAGGCCCGTACTCACCTCGCGCTCGACAAGGACGCACCCGACCTCCGACCGGTCGAGTTTCCCGCTGCGGGAAACATTGTGCAGCTCCCGGAAGTCGGCGGCCTCCACCAGCGCTACGTCCGTCAGGCTGCGTAGTCCAGCATCCTCGGTCCTCTGTGCTGCCGGCCGGCCCGCTCGCCTGCCCGCTCTCGCTCATGAATCGTGGATCCGGTGGACCCGCGCATGGGCCGGCAGTCTCGGAAACGCGCTCCCCTTCTCAAGCCCGGCTCGCGGCGTCGCCCCGGAACCCGGATGCCGCCGAGCGGGTCGGATGGGGTTTTGTCGAAGGACAGG
>DASQUP010000017.1:0-18282 GCA_035641235.1 Actinomycetota bacterium | reverse complement strand
GTGGAGCAGCCCTTGGCGTCGTGACGAGCCCCGTGGTCTTCGCTCTCGGCATCGGCTTCGCGGTGCCCTTCCTACTGGTGACGGCAGTGATTCGCGTTGTCCTTATCGCTGCTGGTTGGTCCAGCCTGACCTGGTCGAGCGCGAAGACCACCACGAGTCGAGAGAAATCTTAGGTCGTAACGGGCGTCCCTTGCTGCGTATCTGCAACGTGAGGCGCGTGAGGCGAACCGTGGCCTGTGATCACCCGACGGCTGCAACGCAGAGCCATAGCCTAGGCTTCAGTCGTCTGAGGCTACGCAGCTGCAGTCGTGGCATAGCGGTGGTATAGTTGTGGCATGGCTCGTCAACGCATCAGCACCACCGTGGACCAGGCGCTCCTTCGAACAGCTCGCGCACTTCGGGAAGGAGCCCCGGATTCGGCCCTGATGGACGAGGCACTTGCCGCGCTCGTGGCTCGGTACCGAGCCGCAGAGATCGACGATTCGTACAAGGCTTACGACGCCGATCCGATCACTGCGGAGGATGAGTGGGGCGATCTGGCTTCGTTCCGGGCAGCCGCCGGCAACTCGTGAACCCCACCCCTACCCGAGGCGAGGTCTGGTGGTGTGAGCTGCCCGAGGTAGGACGCCGGCCGGTGGTGGTTCTGTCCCGTGATGTCGCGATTCCGCGCCTCGGTCGCTCTCTGATCGGACCCTGCACGACGACCATTCGGGGAATCCCAAGTGAGGTGCTGCTCGAACCGCGTGAAGACCCCATCCCGATCCAGTCGGCCATCAATCTCGACTCAGTAGAGAGCGTTTCCCTCGGCACGCTTGTCCAGCGTTTGGGGCGGCTCAGCGACGCGCGGATGGACGAGGTCTGTCGTGCGTTAGCGGTCGCCGTTGCGTGCGAAGCCCTGAGCTCTTAGCCCAACGCGGCAGGTACGACTACATCAAGCGATAGCCGACAAACATCCGCCACGCGGATTTTCCTTCAGCTGGAAAAGGAGGCGCACTAGATCGATCGCGGCCTGTGCTCCGGACACATGCAGCGGCCACGACCTGATCCCAGCGGCGCACTAGCATCTATCTGTGCGCAAACTCTCGATGACGGCCAGGGTCGTTTTGGCATCCGTCGGACTGCTCGGCATATTCGCGTTCCTCGTCATCGCCGAGCTCGGCATCAACGCCGGTTTGATCCACTACGGCGTGAAGATCGGCCACGTCGACGTCGGCGGGATGAGTCCCGTTGCGGCCGAGCGTCTGCTCGACCAGGTCGGGAAGGAGATGGAGTCCACACCCATCGTGTTCAGGGGAGGCGCGCTCGGGACCTATTCGTGGACGCCGTCCGAGCTTGGATGGGCGCCCCGCAAGTTCGAGATGTCCGCGGAGGCAATGGACGTCGGCCGCACCGGGGGCTTGTCCCGTTCACTGGCCGACAGGCTCAGATCGTGGACGCGCGGGGTGGAGCTCGGCTGGGGCCCCGCGAATCGGGTCGACGCCCGATCTGTCGCCGAAGCCGTCGCAGAGGAGGCGGAATCGGCCGGGTTGAATGTGGATGTGCAGAAGTTGGAGTCCCGGATGCTGAAGGCAACGTGGGACTGGCCGCGGCGGCCTTTCTACGAGATCCCCTTCGAGTCGTAGCGGGAGCTGCAAGCCGGTGCCGCGCCGAAATGTCAAATAACCACCGACATGTGGGGGTCGGGTGCCATCTCAGGCGCGGGGACGCGGCAGATTTGTAGCTCCTCCGGGTAGCATGATTGTGCGGCGCATCACTCGACGAGGAGGAGATGGGCTTATGGGCGACGTCGACCCCCGTAACCTTCCGGATCTGCCGGAGTTGATGATCGCGGGGCCGGGAGAGCTTCACCAGGAGGATCTCGCCGTTCTCGGTCACCAGGTCATCGCGCACTACGGGGACGTATGGACCGCGCTCCACCGTCAGACCATCGACGATCTCTCTAAGCTGCTTGGCGCAGCCGATCCTCCATATCTGATACCCGGCACCGGAACGACCTGTCTCGACGCGGGGATCGGAAACCTCTTCGAGCCCGGCCAGAAGGTGCTCGTGGCGCAGACCGGCTTCTTCGGGACTCGCCTCTCGCAGATCGCCGCCGCCCACCGCCTCGAGGTCGTGGAGGTTCCCGTGGAGGTCGGCCGTCCAATCGATCCGGGCCGAATCGCCGACGCCTCGAAGGGCGCTCACGGCGTGTTGAGCACGCACGTGGACACGGCGACCGGAGTGCGGCACCCGATCGATGACATCGCGCGTGTGGCCCGCGAAAACGATCTCATCTACTTCGTAGACGGCATCGCGTCGGTGGGCGGCGAGCTGTGCGACGTGGACGCCATGGGGATCGACTGCGTTGTCACCGGCAGTCAGAAGGGCCTCGATGCCCCACCCGGACTCGGGATACTTGCACTCGGCGAGCGCGGGCGCGCCCGCGTGGAGGCAAGGAGCGAACCTCCGCCGACGTTCTATCTCGACCTCAAGGTCTGGGATCGATACCGGGACGAGTGGGGCGCCTGGCACCCGCATCCCGTGACCATGCCGACGAACCTCGTGCTCGCCCTCGCGAGTTCGGTCCGACGGATTCTCGAAGAGGGGACCCAGGCGTGGGTTGCCGCCCGGGCGGACCTGGCGAAACGATGCCGGGAGGGGCTGCGAGGGCTCGGCCTCGAACCCGTCCCCGAACCGGGAGTCGAGGCCAATCTCGTCGTGGCGATGTGGGCCGACGACCCGGCCACTATCCAGAAACACCTGTTGACCAAGGGGATCATGATCTCGGGCGGCCTCGACCCGACGATGGGCAGGGCGATCCGTGTCGGGCTGATGGGGCGCACGGCCGGCCAAGACATGGTCGATCGGGTGATCGAGGGGGTGGGCGAAGCACTGGCGTAGGCTCTAGGCCGTCGCCACCTCTTGGGTTTCGAGGGAGATACGGCTCCCGCGCGGTGACTTCGCCACGTGTACCCGCACCGGAAGCCGTTCGGCCAGTTCCGTCACATGGGTGATCACGCCCACGAGGCGGTCGTCCCCTCCGAGTTGCTCGATCGCCGAGACGACGGTCTCGAGAGTCTCGGCATCGAGAGTTCCGAATCCCTCGTCCAGGAACA
Organism: Actinomycetota bacterium; assembly: GCA_035641235.1. GTDB lineage: Bacteria > Actinomycetota > CADDZG01 > CADDZG01 > WHSQ01 > DASQUP01. Next base: position 15,187 of record DASQUP010000017.1, on the reverse strand, counting down.
AGCTCTCGAGGCGGTTCTTTTCGGCCACGGCAAGGAGCTGCACCTGGTCTGCGAGGGCCAGAGCTAGAGCGAGGGACGCGAGGAACGTCTCTCCTCCGGAGAGCGTCCTGACGCTCCTCCGCTCCTCTCCGTTCCACGCATCGATCACGTAGAAGCGATCGTCCTCGTAAGACATCCGGTAGCGGCCGCCCGACAGCGAATGGAGTTGATCACTCCCTGCGGCGGCCAGCGCGGACAACGCCTCCACCTGGAGGTAGTCGACGATGCGATCGCTTCTAAGTTCGTTGCCAAGGGCTTTGTAGAGCGATTGCTCGGCGCGCCGCTCCGTGATCTCCGCCTCGAGCTGTCGTCGTTTTTCAAGCGCATCTTCGACTCGCTTCGCCTCGTGTTCCGCCGCCACCGCTTCTTTGTTCATTCGCTGCAATTGCGTGTCGGCGGATCGTTCGATCTCCTCGAGATCGGTCCCGTGGACTTCTAGCTCCGGAAGAATCGCTGCCCGTGCCCGCGTCACCAGGCGGTCGGCGTCGACTCGGAGTTGATCCTGATGTTCGGACAGCCGATCCCGAAGTGCCGCAAGATCCGACGCGGCGCGCCGCGCAGTCGCAACGAGGTCGTCGGCTGTCTCCGGCCAGGCCCCGACCACATCGGGAAGCTCGAGGAGCACGGCGGTTGCTTCGATGTCCTCGATCAGCCGGCGCACCCCGGAGCTTTCGAGAGCCGTCCGGATCCTCGCCACCCTCCCGTGCGCCTCGTCGGCATAGCGCCGGCATTTCTGGGCCAGCAACTCGGCCGCTTCCACAGCAGATCCCGCATCGTTGCGCGCCTGCACCAGCTTGTCGAGGCGGCGCAAACGATCGTCGAGCAGCTCCGATGGATCAAGGGGAAGTTCCCCGTCGAAGAACTCGGCCACCTGCTTTTCGAGATTCGCCACGCCGACGACGCGAGCGGCCAGCGCTTTGTCGGCTCGCTTCAAGGCCGTCCGCGTCCCCTCGACGTTTTTTTGAGCGGCCGATAGCGCCGCTTGTGCCCGGGCTGATTCCGCCTCCGCACGACGCGCCCCGGTTTCCGCAGCCGCCAGAGCGTCGACGACTACGGCGAGGGCGGCGGCATCGGATTGGGGGATGGTCTTGAGTGCGCGTTCGCACACAGGGCAGGGCGCACCCGGCTCGAGTCCGGCAACCAGTGCCCCGACGAGATCGCGGCGATGGGCCTCTTCGTGCGCCACCCGGGCCGACTCGTGATTTTTGTTCGCTTCCTTCGCCCTGGATTCGGCATCTCGCAGGGCAACTTTGGCCTCTTCAGCTTCGGCGGCTGCCGCCATGACTTCGGCGGCGGCCTCCTCGCGGACGGTCAGGGCGGCGTCTTTTTCATGGCGTGCTGTCTCGAGAGCGTCCAACTTCCCGCGCAGCGTCACGATTTCCTCGCGTGAGCCCCATTTGCTCTCGGACTCTTGGAGTTCCGCCGCTGCCGCTTGGAGCGTCCCCTGGGCCTTCTCCAGCGCGATGCCCGCGTCATCGAGTTGTGCCTGATAGTCGGCGAGCGCCGGGACGTGCTCGGCGAGGTCCACCGCGTGACGATCGAAGTCGCTCGCGAGATCGGTCGCCGCGATCGAGCAGCGCTCGAGGGCCGTCAGCTGACCCTCCAGCTTGGCCGCCTGTGCCTGCTTTTCGCGAATCGTCTTGTGGGCCTTCTGCGCCTCGACGGCAAGGTGCGACGCCCGCTTCGCACGTTCCCGAGCCGACCGAAGTGCCTCGGCAGTGACGTCGTGATAGTCGCGCTCCAGGGTTTTCGTCGACACCTCCGCAGCAGTGTTTGCGTCGCGAGCAACAAGGTTTGCGCGCGCCGCCATCTCTGCGAACAGCCCCAGCCCGAGCAGCTCCGTGAGGATCTTTCGCCGCTTTGCCGCGTCACCCACCAGCAGCTCGGCGAACTTTCCCTGGGGGAGGATGACCGAACGAGTGAACGTGTCGTAGTTGAGTCCGATGATTTCCGGGATCAACTTGTTTACTTGCCTGACGGAGTCCGCTCCCTCGCCGTACGTTCGCCACTCAGCGCCCTCGCGGACCTCGAGCCGTACATCCGTGTTGCCTTTGGCGGCTGTGGACCTCGTCACCTTGTAGTGATCGTCGCCGACGCGGAATTCGAACGACACCCTCATGCGCGGCTGACCCTGGCTGATCAACGAGGTGTTGGTCTCCTCCTGGATGCCCTCGATGCGAGCGATCTTTCCGAACAGCGCATACGTCATCGCATCGAGAATGCTGCTCTTCCCCGAGCCGGTCGGGCCCCAAATGGCAAAGAGATCGAGATCCGCAAAGTCGATCGCCTGTTTGTCTCGAAAGGCGGTGAATCCCTGCAGCTCGAGGGTCAGCGGGCGCATCAGGGTCGCACCTCTTCGTAGACACGATTGAATGCAGCCAGAAGTTCCTCCGCCGGGTCGGTTGCGTGGTGGCTCCTGTAGTAGGCGACGAACTGCTCGGAGGGCTCCAAGCCGCGCAGCGTTGGGCGCTCCTCGGCTTCGGAGCGTTCGTATTCCAGCCGCACGTCCAGGACATTCGGGAGCAGTTCGCGGACTCGATCCGCGATGCCAGGCACGGGATGGTCCACCTTCACCGTTGCGCGCAGGTAGGCATCTCCGACTTTCGGCGCAAGGGCCTCGAGCTCGTCGAGCGTCCCCGCCACGTCGGTGAGGCGCCGGCCCGAGGTGATGGGTATGGCACGAGTCTGAGCCCGCCGGCCGGGCGCGGCGTCCACGACGACCACGGACTTGTCCTGGTCCCGCTCGCCGAAATCGAGCTGAATCAACGATCCGCAGTATCGAGCGGGCCCCGGCGCGCCGCGCACCGCCTGGGGTTTGTGGATGTGGCCCAGCGCGACGTAATTGGCGGTCGCGGGTAACCGAGCCGGGGATACCGCGAAGTCGGCGCCGATCGTTATCTCCCGCTCGCCCCCACCCGGCTGTGCTCCGGAGACGAACATGTGACCGAGAACGACGTTGATGGCGGTCTCGTCGAACGCACGGGAATAGGCGGATACCAGGTCACCCATGCCCCGGTCGAACTCGACGTATCCGGCCGATACGTCCTCGAATAGCTGCGTTGCCGAGGAGAAATGCCGCGGCGAGACGAACGGAAGGCACGAGATCCGGGCGGCGTGAGAACCCTCGCGCGCCGGGACGGTTACCGCGCCCCCTTGGTCGGGCGGCCGCATCCTGCATACGAGCGACACACCGATGCGCTCGAGGAGGGGAGCGAGCGCCTCCAAACGGGCCGCCGAGTCGTGGTTGCCCGGCACCGCCACCACCGGGATCCCCGCGGAGTTCAATCTGAGCAGTACATCGAACACAAGGCGATCGGCGTCCGGGGTCACCGCGCGCTGATCGTAGATGTCGCCGGCGATCAGTACGACATCGACTTTTTCATCGGTGGCAATCCCGACGACCTCATCGAGCGCGCCGGAGAACTCGTCTTCCCGAGAACGTCCTCTGATCGAGCGACCGACATGCCAGTCGCCGGTATGAAGCAATCTCATCGGTCGAACTTGAACCTTTCGAAAACGTCTTCTCCGGACGACGCAGCGACTTCGTCTGCCCGCGTTGCCCACGAGGGGAACGGGAATCTGATCTGGATCGGGATTGGAATGTGCGGCTGCTGCAGGATCATCGACCCCGGCTTGAGGATTGCCGCGCGCGCTCGCGTGACCGCCGGCATGAAGCCGTACTCGGACCGCTCGGCCTCGGCGCTGTCCAGGCGTCCGACGATGCGAAAGGCGGAGTTGGCGATGATTCGGCGCTCGACCTCGCTCGCCGTCTGCTCGGCGCCGATGAGGATCATGCCGAGCGACCGTCCACGTTCGGCGACATCGAGGAGAACTTCCTTGATGGGGCTCCACCCCTCACGCGGTGCGTAGCGGTTGAGCTCGTCGAGGACGAGAAACGTCAACGGCAAACGAACGCCCTGTTGTTCCTTCTGCTCGAAGAGCTTCTTGATCACCACGCCGGTGACGAAGCGCTTGGCGCGGTCGTGGAGGTTGTGTATGTCGATCACCGTCACCTGCGATTGGTCCCAGTCGATGCGGTGAGCCTGAGGGTTCTCCGCCTCCCGGCCCCAGATCAGATGGCCGACTCGGAACCGCGCCGCTTCGAGGCGCCGCTGAAATGCGGCGACGGTCGATTCGGCCATGCGGCCGCGCCACGGCGATCCCTCGTCGTCGAGCTCGGCTGCGATGTAGTCGACCAGCTCCTCGAAGCTGGCGATGGCGTGGCCAGCGAGCAGGACGCTTGCGTCGTGCTCGGGATCGTCTTCCGCATCGCGGTCGAGGAACGACTCAACGCGAGCCACCAGATCGGCGATCTGCGAACGCTCGCTCTCGGCCTCGGCGAACAGGAAACGCAGGTAGCGCTCGCGGACGAACTCCTTGACCGTCCAGTAGTAGGCCTGGACTCCATCTTTGCGCCCGCCCGTGTCGGGGATCGCCTGGCCCCCGGCGCGCGCAGCAACCGGTGCCCACAGGCCGACCGACTCGAACGGCCCGGTGGGAAGGCCCAGGGATTCGTACTGCGCCCGAGCGGCAGGATCGGCGTCGATCTTGGCGTTGAGTTTGTCGAGGTGGAGTAGGTCCTCTCCCTTGACGTTGAACACAATTGCTTTCGTGTTCGCCCGGTACGCGCCGAGCACCTCGGAGTGGAACAACGCGTACAACAAGAACAGCGCGTATGTGGTTTTCGTCGCGACGCCCGACACTCCCGAGATGTTTATGTGTGCGCCGCGGGTTCCGTCGAGGAACTCGAGGTCGATGTACATCGCTTCGCCGTCACGCGACAGCCCGGCGGGAAGCCGGCGGTCCATCTGATCGAGGTACAGGGCCTCGTCGCGGTCCTTGCCGCGGGCGCGGAACGCCGTCTGTCCGGGAAGGGGAGGGACGTATATCTCCGGCTCGAACCGGGTCGCGACGACGAGGGCCGCCTGCGCGACCTCGGCGGGCAGTACCCCGCGGTCGACCAGGAAGACGTCGGAGTCGAGCGACACGCCCTCGTGGCGCGCCCTTACCTCCTGCACGAGGCCGCAGATGCGAACCACTCCCTTTTCGGGGACGGCCGTTTCGACGATGACGGTGTCGTCGAGCTGAAGGTACGAACCCGGCGCGATTCCGACCCAGTACGCGAGGGGGGTTGAGTCCTCCGTTCCCAGGACGATGCCGACCGGTTCCGAGACCTGGGGCACGGGCGAATCGATCATGGCGCCTCACCTCCCGCGAGGCGCGCCTGGAGGGCGCGCCGGATGACCGTGGGGTGCCCCATGAGGTGCCGAAGACGGCCCTCGAGGGCGCCGACCGGGGTCAGATTCTGCGGCGCTCTGGGATCGACTCCCGGCCTGCCGGCGAACGCCGGCAGAATGCAGGCGGTCCGGTCCGCCACGCGGCGCGCCTCCGCGACTCCCATCTCCATGCGCACCTCACACCGGACGAGCCCGGCGAGCTCGTGCCACAGCCCGTTGCTCGGGATAAGGCGCTGGTACCAGGCATAGCGGTCGACCACTCCGTTCCCCAGGGCGAACAGTGGGGACCGCTGACCGGGGCGGAGCCGGGGAAGGAGCGCCGCCTCGGCCCCCTCGAGATAGGCGGTCACCATCCGCTTCACGACTCCCACCACGGGCAGGTCACCCGCCGTCTTGAGGTGAAGCGGCCCGTCCGCGAAGACAAGCCAACCCTCGGTGGCCAGGCGCATCGCCATTCGCTGTTCCGCGTCGAGCATCAAGCGCTGGAGCGTTCGCCGTTGCTCCTGGGGTTCCTCCATGCTCACGGAGCGCGTCTCGTAGGCGAGGCCGGTCGACCCGATGGTGATCTCGAGCGGCGGCGAGGTCAGTTTTCCGCCCAGGACCATGACTCGGCTGACGGTCGGGTCCTCGGCAAACGAGGCGGTGCCGTTGCAGAGAACGCCTCCCGCCGCATACGAGCCGAGAAGCCCCCACGCCCTGTGATCCCCGTCCTGCGCCAGGACCCGCAGGTCGATCCGCATGACGCCATCGACGAAGCCCACCGGCTCGTCGGGGCACGGATGCGGCGTCAGGGGCTCCGCCCAGTCGGACGTTTCGACGGCAGTGTCCGCGACGACCTCGGCCGCCTCCTCCTCGAAGGGGGCCTCCGCCCCGGCGCCGTAGCCCGGATTCCATGGGTCTGCTTTGAGTTTCAGCATCGGGTCTCAGGTTATGCCGAGGGTGTGACAGGAAACGGTTATTTGGCGTCAGATAGACCCGATCGCTCTAGTAACCTGCGGTAGTGAACGGAAAACTCTTCGAGTCCCGGGCCGCGCGGCTCCGGGACGCCACAGCGATCGCGATATTCAGGATGCACTCGGCCGAGCAGGCGGTCGAGGGGATCGGCGCGGCCATCCGGGGCGGCTTCGAGGCGGTCGAGGTGACGCTCAACACACCGGGCGCCACCGACGCGATCTCGGAGGTCGCCGGGCGTGGGGATGCCATCGTTGGAGCGGGGACGGTTCTCGGGGCCGAGCAGGTCAAGGAGGCGTACGACTCCGGGGCGGAGTTCATCGTCACCCCCGTCGTCGTTCCCGAGGTAATCGAGGCGGCCCATGGCCTGCAGATGCCGGTCTCCATTGGAGCGGCCTCGGCGACGGAGATCTTCACGGCCCGGCGCGCCGGTGCCGACTGGGTGAAGGTGTTTCCCGCCGAGACCCTGGGGGGTCCCGACTACATCACCCACATCCTCGGTCCGCTAGACGGGACGCCGATACTCGTCACAGGGGGCATCACCCCGGAGAACTATCTCGGCTACCTCGATGCGGGAGTCGAGCTGGTGGGATTCGGAGCGTCGGTGTTCAACCCGGAGCTGGCGTCGCAGGGTCGCTACGACGAGATCGAGCGCCGGTGCATCGACGTCCACCGCCGCCTCGATATGTACCTCACGGATCAATCCGAGAAGTAGGCGGCGCGCCGGTTTACTTGGTAGCGACCAGCTCAACTTAGGGGAATTATCCGGAATATTTCCGGATGGATCCCCTGAGAAGCAGCTCCTGTCGCTTTAGCCCGAGGCCTGCAGCAGCTCCGCTATCGACTTCTCGATGCCTTCGGCCAGAATGCCGATGTCGGACGCCAGGTCGTAGTCGCCGTTGAGGCCGAAACCGATCGAGCCGTCGTAGGAGAACAGCGCGACACCGATCGACGTGTTATCCGATAGCGGCACTACTGGGTAGACCTCGTGCATCCTGCGACCCAACGTGTACAGGGGTATCTGGGGCCCCGGCACGTTCGTTACAACGAGGTTGAACGCGCGCTGGCGAGCCACCAGGCGCGCCGCTTGCGCGAGCATTGTCGGTGGAGCGAACTCTCCGAGTGTCGTCAGCACCTGCGCGCCGATGGCCTGACCGGATGACTTGAGGTCCTCCATCGCGTGGTGCGCAAGGCTCAGGCGCCGCACCGGATCGCGCTCGTACACGGGGAGCCCAGCCCACACCGAGGCGATCTGGTTTCCGAGCACGGCCCCACCAGATTCACCGCGAACCGAGATCGGTACCATCGCTCGCAGCTCCACGTCGTCGACGGACTCTCCGCGCGACTCGAGCAGCCACCGCAGCCCTCCTGCAACCACGGCAAGGACGACGTCGTTGACGGTGCCGCCCAAGGAGTTCTTAACTCGCTTGAATTCACCGAGATCGGCGAGAACCATCTCGAACCTGCGGTGCGGACCGATGGGCTGGTTGAGCGATGACGGTGGCGCGGAGAATCCTCCTCCCACGAACTCCGTCAGTGCTTTGAGCGACTCGATCACGCGGTTGGGGACGAGCCGCGGGTCAATTGCTGCGGACTGCAGTGAGCGGACGATCTCCGCCGGTGATGTCATTCGCTCTCTGACCGCATCGACGAGAAGCTGATCGGGGGTGGGCTCCGGTTCGGGTCGCCACGGTTGCCGCTCGATCTTCTGTTGCTCGGGACCGAAGTCGAGCATCACGGACATGATGTCGACCCCCGAGCTCCCGTCGATCAGGCAATGGTGGGTTTTCGATATGAGTGCGAAACGATCGCCCGTCAGACCCTCCGCGAACCAGATCTCCCACAGTGGCTTCGAGCGGTCGAGCTGCTGCGACATGACCCGGGAGATCAGGCGTTTCATCTTCACCTCGTCGCCCGGATCCGGAAGCGCGGTGTGGCGAACGTGGTACTCGAGATTGAAGTGAGTGTCGTCCACCCACACGGGCCGGCCGAGCCCGAGCGGCACCATTGCGAGCTTTTGACGAAAACGCGGCACCATGTGGAGCCTCGAGCCCACCATCTCGAGAACCTCCTCGTAGTCCGGAGGAGGCCCTTCGAATATGGTGACTCCGCCTACGTGCATGTGGGTATTAGGCCCTTCGAGGTGCAAGAAGAGCTCGTCGAGCACTGTGAGATGGTCGAGGCGCGCCATACTTGTTGAAATCGTAGCGCCAGGACGGGGCGATTCATATGCCGCGAACGCAAGAAGGGCTCGCCCGGCTTGTCGAGCGGGAGGGCGTTCAAGACAAGCGGATCCTCGAGGCATTTAGGACCATCGACAGGGCGAACTTCGTGCCCGAGCGGTATCGCTTCGATGCCTACAGGGACCGTCCGGTCGGGATTCCCGAGGATCAGACGACGAGCCAACCCTCCCTCATCGCTCGAATGATCGACGTCACGGCGCCGGGGCCGGACGACAACGCTCTCGAGGTGGGCGCCGGGTACGGCTTTCAGACTGCGTTGTTGTCGCAGTTGGCTAAGAGCGTCATCGGCATCGAGCTGTGGCCGTCGCTCGCGCAGGCTGCGACTGAAAACCTGGAACGCGCCGGTGTTCCGAACGCCCAGGTCGTCGTTGGAGATGGGTGGGCCGGTTACGAGCCCGGCGCGCCGTACAACGTGACCATCGTTTCGGCGGCCGCGGACGAAGTGCCGGACGCATTGGTTGAGCAGCTGGCGGAAGGTGGACGCCTGGTCATTCCGGTTCGAGAGCCGACTGGTGACAACGTCTATTTGTTCGTCAAACGGGAGGGGCGCCTGGAGCGGGGCCGCCTAGTGACTCCGGCGCGTTTCGTTCCGCTGGTGCGCCGGCCGGCCGAACCGTAGCGGGTCTGGTCGAAGAGCGGGGTCTGTGGTCGAAAAGTAGCGCCAGGCGCAACTTTTACGCCAAAGAACCAGGTGGGGGGCCAAATCCTAAAACTTGTCACACCCTCTCTTTATCGTCGGTGACATGGAAAACGTCCTGGTAGCGCTGCTCGTAGCCGCCCTCGGTGCCATCGCGTTCCTCGCGGGGCGCGGCCGGCTTTCGGTGCGTCCGTCATCGGACGTGGACCGAGATTACTTCGCCTCCCTTCGGGAGGAGGTGCGCGTGCTGTCCCGGGCGCTGTCGAGCACCACCACCGTCGTGACCCAGCGCCTCGAAGGCATCGACTCGCGGATGATGCAGACCCAGGTTGACGGGAACAGGATGGTGCAGGACATCTTCTCGACGCTCGGGAAGGTCGAGGAGGCAACCGCTGCAGTTGCCGAGCAGGCGCGCGAGTTCTCCTCGCTGCAGGACCTGCTGAGGCCGCCAAAAGCGCGCGGCGGCATCGGTGAGGCGATGCTGGAGGAACTGCTGCGCCAGGTTCTTCCTCCACAGGCCTTCGTGTTGCAGCATCGTTTTACGACCGGAACGATCGTCGATGCCGTTGTGCGCGCCGGGGGGAAGCTTGTCTGCATCGACTCGAAGTTCCCACTGTCGAATTACCGACGCATGTGCGACTCGCCCGACGACATCGAGAGGAGCGCCGCCCAGAAAGCGTTCGCATCGGATGTGTACGGCCACATCCGCGACATCTCGACGCGGTACATCATTCCGGACGAGGAGACATTCGACTTTGCGGTGATGTATGTCCCGGCCGAGGGTGTCTACGGGGAGGTCCTCAATCTGTCGCACCGCGGCGCGTCCCTGTTCGAGACGGCAATCGATCGCCGGGTGGTGCCCATGTCGCCACTCACCCTGTACGGCTACCTGCAGACGGTGCTCTTCGGTCTGAAATGTCTGCGGATCGAATCGACTGCGAAGGAGGTGCTCGAGTACTGCGGCCGCCTGCAGGGCGACATTGATCGTTTCGCGGGCGAATACGAGGTCCTGGGCCGCCACATCGGCAACGCGCGGGCGAAATACGAGGAGGGCTACCGAAGGCTGGAGCGGTTCCGGGACAAACTCGACCGGGTGGTTGAGTTCGAGGACGAGAATCCGGCGCCGCCCCTGGAAGCCATCGAGGCGGTGGGGGACTTGGAGGCCGTGGGGGAGTAGGCCGTGGGGAGAGAGGGCCGGAGCTGAGCTTGCTCTGGTTAGCCGCAGCGATCGATCTCTCTTTTTGGCAATCCACCGCGTATGGCAGGGGAATCGCCCAAAGAACGTATTGGAGCGAGGGCCCGCCGGCGCGTCACTGGCCCCCAGTAGTTCGAATTGGCCCTTTTCCTATAGGTGAGCGCCTTGCGAGCCGACTAAGCAGGTAATTATGTCTGTCAGATTTTCGTCCCGGCGCGCCGCAGTTTGCCTGCTCGCGGCAGCGGTCGCTCTGATCAGTTTCAGCATTCCAACCTTCGCCGAAACGCCGGCACAGAAGGCCCAGCCCCAGCGGATCGTGGGACGCGCTGCAAGCGGCTCGAGAGCGGCCATCGCCCGCTACTGGACGAAGGAGCGGATGCGCAATGCAAAGCCGCTCGACATCGTGGTCGACTCCAGGCGTCACGCTCAGGCAGCTGCCGGAGCCGAGCCCGATGGATCCCCGGGACGGGTATCGGAAGTGGCTCCGACATCAGGCGCCGGCATCACGGGCGCAACGGCAACGAAGCCCGGGCGCACATCGAGCGGTCCCTACCCGTACTCGCGTTATGAGATCACGGACCCACAGCCCTATCCCTATTCGGCCTCGGGGAAAGTCTTCTTCAAGATGGGTGCGGGGAACTACGTTTGCTCCGCCACCGCCGTCGCGAGTGAGAACAAGAGCGCGGTCATCACTGCGGGCCATTGTGTCAACGACGGAGCGGGTGGCCCGTGGGCAACCAACTGGGCCTTCGCTCCTGCATACCGCAACGGCGTTGCACCCTACGGCGTGTGGTCTGCGGATAGCTTGCACACGACCACAGGGTGGCTGACACAAGAGAATCTCCGCTACGACATCGGTGGCGCAATCGTCCGCCCCAATTCCTCGGGTCATCTTCTCGTCGATGTCGTCGGAGGCCGTGGTATCGCGTGGAACCAGAGTCCGATGCAGTTTTTCAGGTCCTTCGGGTATCCGGCGGGTGCACCATTCGACGGGTCCAAGTTGTACGTGTGTGATGCGAACTACGGGACGAGCGATAGATTCGTTCCCGGTTCCGGCCCGCAACCGATCGGCATCGGCTGCGATATGACCGGCGGATCGAGCGGGGGAGGCTGGGTGATCCAGGATTCTCTCGTCAACTCGGTGAACAGCTACAAGATCATCGGCCAAAACGAAGTGATGTACGGGCCATATTTCGGAGATGCTGCCGAAACTCTTTACAACGCGGTACGCGGGGCATCTGTGACGCCCGAACCATCGCCGAGCCCGGGCACTCCGACCCCTTCGCCGAGCCCGTCGCCGACGCCGGATCCAACGCCGACGCCGACTCCGGATCCAACTCCTACACCTCCTCCTACTCCGGACGAGCCGACGACCCACAAGGTCACCGTGGGCCTCACTTTGGTCCGCAAACTCGTAGCGAAGGGGACCATGACAGCAGTTGAAGGCTACAAACCGTGCACACGCAACGCACCTATCAAAGTGCAGCGGCGCGCCGGAGGAGGGTGGAGGAACCTCGCGAAGGTCTACACGAACGATTTCGGACGCTACCGGGCCAAGGTTCCCAACAAACGAGGTCGTTACCGTGCCGTTTCTCCCAAGCGAAAGGTCGACGACCTGAACCTCTGCTCGGCAGCGAAGTCTCCGGTCCGCACGGCGCGCTAGCGCCGCCCCACCCACCGCAGCGCAGCACCAAGGCCACGGATCAACCAAGGGCGCGACCCATCCAGTCCGGCGCGCACCGTGCAAAGTGAGCCCGACGAGCCCCGCAAGCCCGACGAGCCCGCCCCGGCGCGCCACGCGATCGGCGTCCGGCGCACCCCGCGACCCCGCGCCGGCTCCACGGCGCGCTGCGCCCGCGCCCACCCGACTCAGCGCGGCACCCAGGTACGACCGCAACTCGGTCGCCGGTACCTCCGGACTAGCGGGCGCGCTGGGCTACGTAGTCATCTGTGAGCTCTGCAAGATCGGCGACCAGGTCGGCGGCCGTTGCGAAGCCGTCGCTTTGCAGCCGATCCCGGAGCGCCGCCAATGTCCCGGCCAGCAGCACGATCACGAAGTCACCGAGGTCCGGCGCGCCGGAGCAGTCGCACTGCCCGGTCTCGTGCGGGCCATCACCATTGGAGTGACCGATCGTCACGACGTCTCCTTCTTGGTGCCCGGCTGCATCACGTCGCGGTGTTCACGCCAGTAGTGGCGCCGGGACGCAGACCCCGCCGTCCATCCCTTCGGGACACGTATGACCTTGCCGCACGTGTGACAGCGGGGACTTTTCGCCCCGCGCTTGCCCGATCGTTTAGTGGCCATGCGACCCATCCTTTCGGGCCCATGGGAACGCGGTGAGGTGAGTGTAGAAAGTAGGTGTGACAGAAACGGCCCATAGCGAAACCAAAGGGGCGGTGAAAGGCGCCACCCGCGCCCCCCGCCTGCGCCGGTCAGGGAGGGAGCACATGAAGGCAATCGCCATCACCGAGTACAACCTCGATGCGGTCGCGCTGACGGATGTAGCCGACCCCGAACCCGGACCGGGAGAGGTTCTGGTCAACATCAGGGCGGCGGCGTTGAACCGGCTCGATCTCTGGACCGCGTCTGGTGTTCTGCCGGTCGAGCACAGGTTCCCGCACGTGCTCGGCGCCGATGGTGCAGGCGAGATCGAGTCGGTGGGTGAGGGTGTGAAGGGCCTCAAACCCGGAACCAGCGTCATCATCAATCCGGCGATGTCGTGCGGTGCGTGCGAGTTCTGCCGGGCCGGAGAGCAGTCTCTCTGCACTCGCTTCACGATGCTGGGCGAACATATCCCCGGGACGCTGGCCGAGAGGATCGCCGTGCCCGCCGGCAACGTGTTCCCGTTCCCGAAGCACCTGAGTTTCGCCGAAGCGGCTGCGCTGGGGACCACATTCATCACCGCCTATCGAATGCTGTTCACGCGCGGACGCATGCAGCCGGGAGAGTGGGTGCTCATAACCGGCATCGGAGGGGGGCTCGCGTTGTCTCTCTTTCAACTGGCACGTCCAACCGCGGGCCGAATCTTCGTTACCTCCTCCTCCCGGAGCAAACTCGATCGGGCGCTCGAAATGGGAGCCGACGAAGGCATCGACTACACGGAGGAGGATGTCGGAAAACAGGTGCGCAATCTCACCGGCAAGAGAGGTGTGGACATGGTTGTGGATTCCGCCGCCGGTCCGGCCGTCGACTCCTTGCTTCGAGCCCTTCGCAAAGGCGGCCGTCTCGTCGTCGCCGGCGCGACTGCCGGAACACACTCCGAAGTCGGATGGCAGCGCGTGTTCTGGAATCAGCTCGAGATCATCGGATCCACGATGGGGTCTGTAACCGACGTCGCGGACATGCTCCGGATGGTCGCCGGTGCGCGCCTTCGTCCGATCATTGATCGGACGTTCTCGCTCGCGGAAGGTGCAGATGCCCTTCGGTACATGGACTCCGGCGAGCGTTTCGGGAAGATCGTCGTCGAGATGTGAGCGTCACGCCCGAAGGACCGCGGCGCGAACGGCCGCCGCGACGGCATCACTCGCAAGCGGACCCAAGATATCGAGGTCCGGCGGCGACCCTCCTTCGCGGGGAGCCGTGATCGCAAAGGTGATGTCGCCGTCGTAGGGGGTGTGCGCGGGCCTGATCGTTCGCGTAACTCCGTCCGAGCCGCGCGACGCAAGCCACCGCATCTCACGCTTCCCTAAGGGAGCATCGGTTGCCACGAGCGCAAGAACTGTGTTGGTCGGCAGACGGCGCTCATCGCGCGGGCGAATGACCCAACGTGGTGTGGGCGAACTACTTCCTGCAATCACCGAACCGTCGTCGGCAAGAACGTCTCCGACGGCATTCACGACTGCTATCGCCGAGACGGAGTACTCGTCTTGTTCCGCGCGACCGATCCCCAAGCCGCCGGGAGCGAGGTACTCGAGGCCGGCCCACTTTCCGACCGTCGCCCCGGCTCCGGCACCCACTCGACCGGTCACAACGTCGTCGCCGGTCGCTGCATCGCACGCCGAACGCCCTTCGTTCGGCCCGGGCCGCGACTCCGGCGAGGCCACCGATAGATCGAACACGACGGCGGCGGGCACGATGGGAATCGTCGCCACGGGCGTCTTGTATCCGACGTCTCGTTCGGCGAGCCACTCCATCACCCCGTGCGCGGCTGCCAGGCCGAACGCACTTCCTCCGGTGAGCAACACGCCGTGAATCTCGGTCAGACGCCTGTCGGGGTGGAGTTGGACGAGCTCGCGGGATCCGGGAGATGCGCCCCTGATGTCGCACGAGGCCGTGTTCCCGGGCGGCGGTAGGACCACCGTGCACCCGGTTTCTGTCGTGGGGTGAGTCCAATGGCCAACCTTGAAGCCGAAGCCGAGGCTCGCGGTCATGACGCCGCAGTCTACGTGCCGGCGCGCCGCCGCCGTCGATTCCTTACCATTGCCCTCGATGAGGTGTCCGTCGTGTGGCGCGGAAGTCGCCGATCCCGAGGGGGTCTATTGCTCTCGCTGCGGCCGGCCGCTGAGATCGAGCGAGCCCGGCGCGCCGAACGCTCCCGGCGCGCCGCCGGCGAACGAGGCACCCTCCGAACCAGGGGACGATGCGAGCGCAGCCGACGACGTCGCGTCCCGCCGGCGGAGCGAAGGCCCACGCGCAACCGACGAAGATCCGGTCCCCAGCCCCCCGCCCGAAACAATCGCGACGAACGAAGTTGCGTCGCCTTCGGACACCGCGCCGATCGAGACCTCGGAGCGCGCGGGCTCTTCTCGATCACCCGGCGCCGCGGCCATGGCAACCGAGATGGCCGGTTCGCTCGGCCGAGCGTTTCGGTCCGGCGGCTGGCCGGAGGCAAGCTCCGCCGCGGCGATGGGCTTCCTTGCGGTCCTTGCCGTGGGGGCGCTTTTC
>DASQUP010000016.1:0-11198 GCA_035641235.1 Actinomycetota bacterium | reverse complement strand
TACCGGAAGAAGGTGGTGACGGAGACGTCGGCCTCGTCCGCGATCAGCTCCACCGTGGCGCCGTCGTAGCCGCGTTCGCGAAACAACCTCCGAGCCACCTCGATGAGGCGCTCACGAGTCTGCTGTTTCTTGCGATCCCGGAGGCTCGACATGGTCCCGATTCTACATCGTGAGTCGTTCTTAAAACATAGTCATTGACAAAAAGTAGTCACTAACGCTACCGTCATGGAAAGCCAAAACTGCGAAAGGTCATTCCATGAGTAACTTCTTGTATCGACTTGGACGCGGCGCCGCCCGCAGGCGGTGGCTCACCCTCGGCCTCTGGATCGCCGCCGTAGCTGCGGTCATCGGGGTCGGATCCGGCCTCGGGGGCGAGTTCGTCGATGACTTCTCGCTGCCGGACGCCGAATCCCAGCGTGCCTACGACGTCCTTGAGGAGCGGTTCCCCGAGGCCTCCGGCACGTCCGCGTTCGTGGTTTTCAACTCCTCCGATGGACGTCTCGACCAACACTCCGGCGCGATCGACCGAGCAGTTACAGACCTCTCCGACCTGCCGCACGTCATCGGGGTGTCCAATCCCCTGGAGGCCGGGGGAGCGCTGGCGCCGGACGGCTCCATCGGTTTCGCCTCGGTAGCGTACGACCAAGCGGCAGACCAACTCGGTTTCGAGCCATACGACCAGCTTGCCGCGGTTGTCGAAGACGCGCGCGGCGCCGGCCTCCAGGTTGAGATCGGAGGCGAGTACGGAAGCTTCGGCGCGCAGCAAGACGACCTTGGCTCCTCGGAGATGGTCGGGCTTCTCGCCGCGGTAGTCATCCTGCTGATCGCCTTCGGGTCGGTTGTTGCGATGGGTCTCCCAATCG
Organism: Actinomycetota bacterium; assembly: GCA_035641235.1. Taxonomy (GTDB): domain Bacteria; phylum Actinomycetota; class CADDZG01; order CADDZG01; family WHSQ01; genus DASQUP01. The sequence goes on along the minus strand of DASQUP010000016.1, from coordinate 10,335 downwards.
GCACCGCCCTATTCGGCTTGTTTACCGGCATTGGGATGATCACGATCGTCGCGGCGTTCGTGAACGTCCCCGAGGTGACCACGACCCTGTCGACGATGATCGGCATCGGCGTCGGCATCGACTATGCACTCTTCATCGTCACCCGCTATCGCCAGAACCTTCAGGCAGGCATGGATCCGGATCATGCGATCGGCGTTGCGAACGCGACTGCCGGACAGGCAGTCGTCTTCGCCGGCGGCACGGTTGTGATCGCAATCCTGGGACTATGGCTAACGGGGATCCCGTTCGTCGGGATGATGGGAACCGGGACGGCCGTCGTCGTGGCGGTTGCCGTGGTCACTGCGATCACCTTGCTGCCGGCGCTGCTCGGCTTCGCCGGGAGAGCGATCGACAAGCTGAGCGTCCATTGGTTTGCGCGGCGGCGCGACGACGCCGACCGCAAGGAGAACATCTGGGGGCGGTGGGGACGAGAGGTGGAGCGCCGCCCGATCCCGTATTTCGCCGGTGCGCTGGTCCTCCTCATTGCGCTCGCCGTCCCGATGTTCTCGATGGACCTCGGGATGCCCGACGATGGCACGGCTGCCACCTCGGAATCGCGCCGCCGGGCGTACGACCTGTTGTCTGAGGGCTTCGGTCCCGGTTTCAATGGACCTCTTCTTCTATCGGTCGAGATCAACAACCCGAGCGCCGTCGACGGACTCGCACAGCTCACGGACGCGGTGGCGAAGACCGAGGGCGTCGCTTCGGTATCTCCACCGCAGCCCAACCAGGCCGGTGACGCGGCGGTCATTCAGGTGATCCCCACGACCGCGCCGCAGGGGGAGGCGACCAGCGATCTCGTGCACCGTCTGCGCGACGAGGTGATACCGGCCGCCGCCCCCCAGGGGACGAGCGTGTACGTGGGCGGGCTCACGGCAACCTTCATAGATCTCTCCGAGCAGGTCGCCGACACCCTTCCCGTTTTCGTAGGAGCCGTCGTTGTTCTGTCGTTCCTGTTGTTGATGTTCGTCTTCAGATCGATCCTTGTGCCGCTCAAAGCCGCGGCGCTGAACCTGCTTTCGGTGGGCGCGGCGTACGGCGTCATAGTTGCGATCTTCCAGTGGGGATGGGGGCGAAGCCTGCTCGGAATCGAAGAGTCGATACCGATCGTCAGCTTCCTCCCCATGCTGATGTTCGCCGTGCTCTTCGGTCTCTCGATGGACTACGAGGTGTTCCTGTTGTCCCGGGTGCGCGAGGAGTACCAGAGGACGAGGAACAACGTCGAGAGCGTCGTTGCGGGAATATCAACTACGGCGCGCGTCATCACGAGCGCCGCGCTGATCATGATCGCCGTGTTCCTGAGTTTCGTTGCGCAGCCCGATCCCCTCATTCAGATGTTCGGCATCGGGCTGGCGACGGCGATCTTCGTCGACGCAACCCTCGTCCGTGTCGTGCTGGTTCCGGCCACGATGGTTCTTCTCGGTAACGCGAACTGGTGGCTGCCGAAATGGCTGGACCGGCTCCTTCCAAGCGTGAGTGTGGAGGGCCACGTCAAGCCCGAGCCGAGTGGCCCTCGGGCTACCGCCGAACCCGCTGCAGAAGGGACGTAAGGCTCCGGCGCGCGTCCGTGGCGCGGTGGGTGCCGCTCGTACGGCGCCGCATTGTCGCCCCGCGAACGCGAGGTGGCATTGCTCGCCGCCAGCGGGAAGACCAACGAGGAGATCGCAGCGGACCTGTTCCTGTCCCGCCGCACGGTCGAGACCCACATGTCCAATGTGCTCCGGAAGCTGAGAGGCCGTTCGAGGAGGGATCTCCGGACCCTTCTGACGTCAAACGTCGAAATGCACCCGGAGTAAAGCGCGACGTTCCCGGCGCTCGTGCGTGTATTAGTCGTGGATGAATCGGACGCATGAGTGACGACGAAGTTCGGATCTCGACGCGGTGCGCCCGAGTCCATCGAGATCTCGTGCGACGAACCGAGAGTAAGACCGCGCTGAGGCGGTAGGTTTAGCCGGACTCACAAAGGCGCACGCCGATTAGCTGATCTTTCGCAGAGGTTGGCGCGAATGAGCCGCTGTGGGCGGCTCGATCACACAAACCTGTCCGATTCACGCTAGGTCTCCGAGATATGACCGAAGCCCTCCAAGGGTGCTCAGGTCGATAGCAACGAGCTCCGTAAGATCCGGATGGTCACTCGATTTACTGCTTTCCGCGAGGGCATCCGGGGAGATCACTTTGATCTGGACGCTGAAGGTTGAGGAAGGCTTGGCTCCGATCAGCAACCACTTTATGAGCAGTCTTGTACCTTTGGCCGCGGTTAGGCATTGGTGGTTTTCTTGGCTTCTGTACGTGCCTACGATCTCCGTAGCAATCGAAGCCCCTTCTTCATCGACGTGCTCAATGAGGACTCCGAGGGCGCAGCCTTCTTTGATGTCCGTCACGCAGACGTCCACGAGTACATGGCCGTCATCCTTTTGGACCGAGTGCGGCGTCGATACCCCGCTGGAGCGTCGCTCTCCCAGTGGGACAGGCGTCATCAACATGGCCGTCGTCCCTCTGCAGTCTCAGCTTCTCCATGCATACTGCCCCCTTGCAAGTGGCCGTCTCGAAGGTGGATGTTCCAACTCGAGTGAGTCGAATGGAGCCGTGACGACTGCGTAGTCGCCACGGCTCCGTTCAGTCGTTGCTTCTAGGCGACGGTGGTGACGTTAGTCGCCTCGGGACCCTTGGCCCCGGCACGCGCTTCGAATTCGACCTTGGCACCTTCGGCGAGGCTCTTGAAGCCTTCGCCTGTGATGCTTGTGTGATGGACGAAGAGGTCCTTCGAGTTGTCGTCAGGGGTAATGAATCCATAACCCTTGGCGTCGTTGAACCACTTCACGATTCCGGTTGCCATGTGTACACCTCCCTAATGCACTCACGAACGAGGTAAGGAAGGCGATAGCACGACCCACACTCACGTTCTGTTTCCAGAGGGCTGTCCTGTTGAACGCAGCCCTTAGATCAGACAATACACGCATGCCTAGGAGCGGCGCCTCCGCGGCCGGCTACCCCTTGAGCGCCTCCCCTGCGATGCGAGCCCACGCTGCGATTTGGACATCCTTAGGCCCTCGGCCTGGAACTCATTGTGAAGCTGAAGTTCCCGGGCGATGGCGCCGACGTCGTGCCGCTGGTGTGGAGCGACGAGCGTCACTCCCGTGCCCGAACGTCCGGCGCGCGCAGTGCGGCCGACACGGTGGACGTAGTCCTTTCGATCGGCCGGCGGATCGAAGTTGATGACGTGTGTTATTCCGTCGAGATCGAGCCCTCTGGCGGCGACATCGGTGGCAACCAAGACATCGACGCGGCCTGCCGCGAAGCGCTCGAGTGCTTTCCGGCGCGCCCCCTGACTCATATCGCCGTGCATCGCGCCGGCGTGGACCTTACTGGCGGCGAGTCTCTTTCGCAGCCGGTCGGCTCCGCGTTTCGTGCGAACGAACACGAGTGCCAGATCCCTCTGTTCTCCGAGAAGCTCGACCAGTCTCTCCACCTTGATGTGGTCGTCTACGGGCACGAACCGATGGGTGGCTTCCTCGATTACCAGGCGCGGTTCGGCAACCTCGTGGCGCGCCGGGTTGTTGGTGTAGGCGCGAGCGAGACGACCCACAGCGCCGTCGAGCGTTGCGGAGAACATCATCGTCTGACGTTTTTTACTGAGATGTCTGACGATCTTGTCGACCTGTGGTTGAAAGCCCATGTCGAGCATGCGGTCGGCTTCATCGAGGACCAGGATGGAGACTCTCGACAGCGATATCAGGCTGCGGTCGAGCAGATCCTGCATTCGTCCCGGGGTGGCGACGATTACGTGTGCCCTTTGGGCCCGTTTGGCCTGTGGGCCGAGGGCCACTCCGCCGTGGACCGGCGCAACGCGCAGACGGCGCGGCGCTCCCACGGAGTGCAGCTCATCAGTCACCTGTCCCGCGAGTTCACGAGTCGGGACCAATACGAGTGCGGAGGGACGGTGGGCATTCGAGGCGAGTCGCTCGACGATCGGAATGCTGAACGCCAGGGTCTTGCCGGATCCCGTACGGGATTTGGCCAGGACGTCCCGGCCGGCCAGCGCATCGCGCATCACCAGGCTCTGAATTGGGAACGGCGAATCGATGCCCCTGCCCGCCAAGGCACGGCAGACGGGCGCGGACACGCCAAGTTCGGCGAAAGAATACAACCTGTTCAACTCCTTGCTTCGGTAGAACCGCTACCGGTCACGGGAGATCGACCAACCCAAGACCACCGCAAGGGGAACAGGGAGAAAGACCTCACGAGCGCATGCTGCGCCCTTCAGGTGCTACAAGTCAAAACTATAGCCGGTTATTCCCTACAAGAGAGAAGAAACCTGAAAAGAGAGATTCTTTATGCCATCAGATGGCAAAAAGCATCTCGCCTGGTGACAGTGTTCCGCCATTTGTTGGCGCTGGGGTCTTCGCCTCTCCGACTTGTCAGGTCCGGGCCGGCCGCTACTACCGGGATGTGGGTGGGGAAGGCACCTGACTCAGTTCTATGATGTTTCCCTCGCTGTCCTTAAGCCAGGCGACCTTGTACTCACCGAAGACCAGAAGCCCGTCTTGCGTCTTGCCCGCTTCTCCCATGTCGTATTCGAGGAACTCCACGCCGCGCGTGCGCAGGTCATCCATTAGAGACTCGATCCCGTTCACGGTGAACCCGGCCGCGGTGTTCTGGGCCGTTCCCGCGTACTGGCTCTTGGTGATAATGAACCAGGTCCCACCTGCACATCGGTACCAGAGGTTCCCCATCTCTTCCATGTCCGGCTTCATGCCGAGCTTCTCCTCGTACCACCGGCGAACTCGGTCGTAGTCCGAGCAGGGCAAAACCGCGTAGACCGGGAATTCACTCAACAGTGTCATCTCATCCTCTCCCTCGAAGTAGTGTCCCTGGTTTCTCTGCACATTGGCCGGCCATGGCCGCCGCTCGAATTTCTGCCTCAGTTGCACCGATCCGATCGGTCAGGGGATCAGACGGTAGAAGCGCCAGAAGTCGTACTCAATCGGTGCAATCTCGGTCTTGGAGAATCCCGCGCTCTGAGCGAGCGACTCCACCTTGGACGACCGGATCGCGGCTCCAATCGCCTCAGACGGCTGTTCGGAGCGCGATTGGGGCAGACACCAGAGCACGCTCACGCCATACAAGAATCCATCGAACGGGCCGGGTTCGGCGAAACTGTCGCCCGTCTTCTCGTCGGCCACGATCAGCCATCCTTCGGGGGCAAGGAGCCGCCGGGCCGCCGCGAGCACCGCGACGGGACGAGACATGTCGTGGACCGCTTCGAAGATCGTAATGAGGTCGTATTCACCGGTTATCGATGCGTCGCTTGCATCTTTCGATTCGAAGCGCACGCGATCGGCAACGCCTGCCTCCGCCGCGTGCTTCCGAGCCAGGTCGATCGAGCTCTCGTCGAAATCGAAACCGTCGACCGTGATCTCGGGATACCGCTGAGCGAGTGCGATCGCGGCTCGCCCTACCCCACAGGCGATGTCGGCCACCCGGGCCGCGGGCGCTTCTAAAAGCCGTGCCTCCAGCTCGGGGAGGGCAGGCACCCATTCCGTAGTGAGCAGCCGCGCAAACGCCGGGCGGGTCAACGCGTCCTGCACTTCGACTCCCTCTCGGCCATAGCGGCTGTAGGGCACGCCATCGCCTGTCCGGAAGGCCTCCACCAGCCATTCCACCGGTCGTGCAAGCGCGGTCGCGGCGTACGCCAATCCGCCGACGAACAAAAGGCTGTCCGGGTCCAGCAGTGACTCCCGGTGCGCGTCGGGGATCGAATAACGACGCTCGTGGTCCCCGGCCGCAGGCTCGTCCGGCTCAATGACTCCTACAACCGCTTGGTGCTCGAGCCATTCGCGCACGTAACGTTCATCGCAGCCGGCGCGCTCTGCCAGCTCGCCGGATGTCGCGGGGCCCGGGGCCAGAGCTTCGTACAAACCCAGCCTGCGGCCGAGGTCGATCGAGAACAGATTGACCGCACCCACCAAAGATTCGAACATCCGCTCCACGAACTCACCCGACTGTTCCTCAACAGATTGCTGCCCAACGGCCTGACCCATGGCGGCCCCTCTTTCTTCTCGGGATTAACAAGCGAAGCATGCGGGATTTGGGGCCCGAAAGGATGGGGAAGGCTCCCTATTTCGTGGCTTGTCAATCGATTACGACGCGCAGCCGGTCGCGGGCCTCGTGCAGCGCTGCCGCCACCGCCTCGTGCGTGTCGCCCTCAGCGAAGATGAAGCCGAGGTATCGATCTCCCTCCGGCAAGGAACGAACTCGCCGGCCCACCGCGATGGTTATCGAAAGCCCGGTGATCCCGGGTACAGCTGCAGCCTCGGACCTGCCCTCGACCGCCCGGAGCGTGCCGGGACGCTCCGGATAGAGCATCAGCACACCCGAGGGCCGCGCGACTTCCGGAGTTGAAACGGGGCGCCCCAGCGCATTGGCCAGCACCTTCTCCTCAAGGCTCACTCCGTCCAGAAACCGGAGCGTTCGCGAGCACAGGCCACCGATTGAACGAGCTGCCAACTCGAGCATGGTCGGTGCTATCTCGCCGACACGATTGTCCATGCGTAGCTCGGCGTGGATGGGACCGTATCGGAGACCCAAGGCGCGGGCGGCTTCCCGTGCAGTGTCGACTAGTGCGTCAAGCGCCGGCTCCGGCAGACGGGACGGGGTCACGAGCAACGTCTCCTCGAAAGTGGGCCCGTCAGGCGTGTCCGGCTTGTCGAACACGGCCGTAACCGTGAAGGAATCATCGGTGAGGAGGCCGTCGATGCTCACCTCCGGGCCCGGCACGTATTCCTCGACGAGCAGCGGTTCGGTTTCGGGGCGTCCCGCGTCCATCAGCACGCGCCGGATCGTCTCCGCAGCGGCAGCCGCCGCGGTCTGGTCGTCAGCCCGCAGAACGCCCTGGCTCCCGCTAAGCGAAACGGCCTTGACCACGCAGGGAAACCCGACCTCGGCCGCAGCCAGGATCACTGCATCATCTGGAGCCTCGGCCGGCACGACCCGGAATTCCGGCTGCGGGACTCGCGCCGCGGCCCACACGCGGCGCTGCTCGGCTTTGTCCATTGCGGCCTCAACGGAACGGATGGGATTGTGCGGCAGACCCAGCCGGGCCGCCACCGCGGCCGCCGGCACGAGCATTGTGGTGTCCACGCCAACGACGGCGTCAAACCTCCCCGCGCTTGACGCGAGCCGGTCGGCGCTTCCCCCCACATCGTCGGGAACGAGCCGCACCACCGGGCGATCGCCGAGGGGCAGCGCTCCGTCGCTGCCCACGACGAGTTCGAGTCCCATCCGGTTCGCGGCCCCGATGAAGTCCGTGGCTCTGTAAGTTTCGGCGGGGATCAGCAGCAGCACCCGAGCTCCCGTCAAGTTTGTGCTTACTGCCTCACCGAGCCTCATCGCTTGGCGGGCGAGAAGTAGGGGTCCGTCCCTGCACCATGGTCGGTGACATCCATCAACCCGACCATCTCCGGAATCCGGGCCCGAAGCATCGGCTCGATGCCTTGGCGGAGTGTCACCTCGGCCAGGCTGCAGCCCTGGCAGCCTCCCTCCATACGGATGTGGACCCAGCCGTGCTCGACACCGACCAAGGCGACGCGCCCTCGGTGAGCGGAGATGGTCGGGTTGACCTCGTCGTCGAGAACCCGGCGAACACGTTCGCCGAGGTCGCCGCCACCTACCTCTCCTCCGAGCGGGTTCCCTCCCGGTTCCACAACACGGACCTCTGTGATCTCCGGGGCCGCGGCGCGGACCATCGCCTCCAGGCGCGGGAGCAGCGGAAGAGCCGCGCCGGGGGACCCGGTCATCTCAAGCGTCAACACCCCGTTCTCGACGGCAAGGACCCGCAGATTTCCCCCACGAGCGATCACGGACGGGAGGACACTGCGCTCGAGCGCAGCAGTCACCTCCTCGGCAAGGCCCATCGCTTCGCGCCCCCTAGCCCGAAAGTGATGTCTTGCCTGGAGCGGGTGCGACCATCCCCCCCGCCTCAGCGAGCGCCCGGTCCAGGTCGGCCACCAGATCCCCGGGATCCTCGATTCCGATGGACAGGCGCAGCAGATCGTCGGGGACGGGGGAGGACGGCCCCTCCATGATTCCCCGGTGCTCGATGAGGCTCTCGACTCCGCCGAGAGACGTGGCGCGCTTGAACACCCGAACCGCAGCGAGAAGGGCCATGGCCTGATCGAATCCCCCCGCCAGCCTGATCGAAAGCATGCCCCCGAACCCGCCGCTCATCTGGCGGGCCGCAATCTCATGGCCCGGATGCGACGGGAGCCCCGGGTAGAGCACGGCCTTCATGGCCGGGTGCCCGTCGTAGTGGCGAGCGATGCTCATGGCGCTCTCGGACGCTCGGCGAACCCGCAGGAACAGGGTCCTCATGCCCCTCACCAAGAGCCACGCCTCGAGAGGACCTGGAACCGCGCCGGCGTTTCGGCGCCACGAACGGATCCGCTCCCAAAACGGGTCCGGGCGCGCGGTCAGGACCGCTCCGGCGAGGACGTCGCTGTGGCCGTTCAAGTACTTGGAGGCCGAGTGGACGACGAGGTCGGCTCCCAGCTCAATGGGCCTGGTAAGAACGGGAGTGGCCACCGTGTTGTCCACGGCGACCCGCGCGCCGGCGGCATGGGCGATGCGGAACACGGCGTCGAGATCGGTGATCTCCCATGTGGGGTTCGCCGGAGTCTCCAGCCACACCAACCGAGTGTGCCCCGGTCGGATGGCGGACTCCACGGCCCCAAGGTCCGTTGTGTCGACGAACTCCACGTCCAGACCCCATGCGAGCCCGAACTCGGCCAGCCACTTCCGCACGCCCCAGTAAAGGACCCTGCCTACGAGGACGTGATCGCCGGGCAAGAGCGACTGGAAAACCGCGGTTGAGGCAGCCATCCCGGAGGAGAACAGCGCACAGGCGCACCCGGCGCCCTCCAGGGCTGCGATGAGCGCTTCGGCGTCCTCGTAGGTCGGGTTGTCCGCCCGCGTGTAGACGCGGTCTTGATGGTAGGAGCCGTCAGTTTTCTGTTCGTAGTTCGTCGACAGGTTGATGACCGGGGCGAGCCCTCCCGACACCGGATCGACGCCGCCGAGGGCCTGGGCTACGAGCGTCTCTCGCGATAGCCCTGCTGGATCCATGGTCCATACCTCCTTAGCCCTGTAACTTCATCTGGACGTTTGTGCGATCGAGCCGCTGTCGTCGGCGGCTTAGTCGCGCAAGGCTCTCCGAGTTTGATCATCCGCTCCGTTTAATTTTCTGCACAGCACTACGAAAGGAGCTGGCCGACTCATGAGTCAACTTACTCGACGTCAACACGACCGCCTCCGAAGGGCGCAGGAAGAGACGGCCTCGCGCAGACTCGAGGCACTGTGGATCGAGCCCTCCGTCGGGCTGACGTATCTGACCGGTTTGGACCTCATAGGTATGGAGCGCGTGACGGGCCTCGTCATCCCCGCCACGGGGGAACTCCGCATGGTCGTCCCGATGATGCTTCGAGACGAATGCGGCCCTCTGGACGCCGAGTTCGAAGTTTGGGACGACGGGGAGGGCCCGGACTCTGCCGTGCAGCGTGCCCTCAAGGGAGTCTCCACCCTTCACGTTCAAGGTTCCCTTCCGGCGGCGCACCTCTTTGCCCTAAAGAACGCAATGCCAAGCTTGGAGATTGCCGAGGATCCCGGCGTCATCAGCGGACTTCGTGAGCGCAAAGACGCCGACGAGGCTGCGGCTATCAAGCAGTCGGGGGAGGTAACCGACGGAGTGGTGGAGTGGGTCGGTACCCTCGCCCTGGACTCGCTTACAGAGAGACAGCTGGCGCTCAAAATGCAGGCTCGTTACCTCTCGCTCGGAGTCACACCCTCGCCGTACATCCTTGTTGCCTCCGGAGCCAAAGCCGCGATGCCCCACTACATGGGCGGCGATGTACGGATCGCCGCGGATCGTCCCCTGCTCCTCGATACCGGTTGTTCGGTCGACGGCTACTGGTCGGACATCACACGGATCTACTTTCCCGAGGACTTCGACCCGCAGATCGAGGAGGCGTACGGAATCGTTTGTGACGCCTACGATGCCGCGTTTGCTGCAGTCGCGTCGGGAGTGCCGTGCAACGAGGTCGACCGCGCGGCCAGGGATGTCATCACGAAGGCTGGGTACGGCGAGTACTTCATACACCGCACCGGACACGGACTCGGCCTAGAGATCCACGAACCTCCCTATCTAACGGGAGCCAACGAGCAGCCTTTGCAAGTCGGTCACGTTTTCAGCATCGAGCCCGGGGTGTACATCGAGGGCAAGTTCGGAGTCCGCTACGAGAACAT
>DASQUP010000015.1:0-6475 GCA_035641235.1 Actinomycetota bacterium | reverse complement strand
AGGGCTCTGCGGGCGAAAAAGCTGCGCCTGGCTGCGTTCTCGGTCGGGCACGTACGCTCCTGGTACGCACCCTCCCTGCGGCCTTGCCAGGCTTGTTTTTCGCGCCGCAGAACCTCGCAAACATCACTGGCCGAGGCACTGTCAGCCGGCCTCATCCGTCCGCCTGCGGTCGATCGCATAACTCGATCCGCTGTCGTTCTTGGCGAACGCCTTCATCTCAGCAGCGATCTCTGAGGCCGCCCAGTGGCTGTCGATCACTCGCCCGGTGTTCGAGGCTATCCCGATCGAAACGGTCGTGAACGGAAACCGGTGTAGCTGCTTGCGTCGATCGGCCACTTCGATGTAACCCCGCTCAACGTCTTCGGCGTCGTACAAGTCGACAACGCGTTCGTCCCACAGCCCGATGATCTCCTGGGCGAGACGCTCCGCCGCAGGTGGGTCGGCGATAACGACGAAGTCGTCGCCGCCGACGTGTCCAAGGAACGGTTCCTCACCGTCCTCTCGGTCCACCGCTTCCGACGCACACCGGGCCAGCAGTTTGATCGCTTCATCCCCCCGGAGGAACCCGTAGTGATCGTTGAACGCCTTGAAGTTGTCCAGATCGATGTACATGAGTGCGAACGGGTTCCCCGCGGCCACGCGACGCGCGACTTCCTCTTGAACCTGAACGTTCCCCGGAAGCTGCGTCAGGGGATTTGCATCGCGCATCTCCTGTGAGCGCCTGAGCGCCGACTTGACCCGCGCAATGAGTTCGATCGGATCGAATGGCTTGATCATGTAGTCGTCGGCACCCGCAGTCAGCCCCACGACCTTGTCGGCCGACAGAGACTTAGCAGTCAGCATGATGACTGAGATGTGCCTCGTGCGGGCGTCGCTGCGCAGCCGCTGGCACACCTCGAATCCGTCCATCTCGGGCATCATGACGTCGAGCAGAACCAGGTCCGGAGCGAGGTCGTAGGCAGCGCGGAGTGCCTCCTCTCCGTCGGAGGCGGTCGCAACCCGGAACCCCTCGAGCCGAAGGTTTACCTCCACGAAGCGAACGATGTCCTCGTCGTCGTCGGCCACCAGTACGAGGTGGTGCTCGGGCTCACTCATTAGGCGCTCGACCCAGCCAGCACATCCAACCTTTCCCTGAGGTTCTTTGCGGCTGCCGGTGCGTCAACCCCGTCGAAGATGGCGCTACCCGCGACGACGATATCTACTCCGGCATCCACAACTCGGTCAATCGTGGAGCCGTTCACCCCGCCATCGACCTCGATGTCGGCGCGTGCACCGGTCTCCCGAACCAGTCGGTTGGCCTCGACGATTTTCGGGAGGCCCTCGTCGAGGAATTTCTGGCCGCCAAAGCCGGGCCTGACGGTCATCATCAATAAGACGTCCAATCGCTCCACGAAGGGCGCAACCCTACTCAAGGGAATGTCGGGGTGGACCGCCATTCCGGCTCCAACGCCGAGGGCCTCGAGCTCGTTGATGACCTCTCCGGGCTCCTCGACCACCTCCGGGTGAAAAGATATTCGGTCGGCTCCGGCTGCGGCGAACTCGGGCGCGTACTGACTCGGGTCGGTGATCATCAGGTGCACGTGGAGCGGCCTCTCGCACCATCGATTTATGGCCTCAACCGTCGAAGGGCCGAACGTCAGGTTCGGCACGTAGTGCCCATCCATGACATCGAGATGGAACCAGTCCACGATGTCGGAGACACTTCGAACCTCATCGCCGATGCGGGCGAAGTCGGCAGTAAGGATTGATGGCGCCAACTGGATGCGTTTGGTCACTGCAGCCTCTCACCGCCGGCCAACCGGAGGCCGCGCGCAAGCTCTGCACCACCCATTCGTTTCTTCCCGGCCATCTGAACATCGGTCAACGACAACGCATCGTCTCCTGTGCCGACAAGAAGGTCGGTGCCCCGCACGCCGAGGTCACCCGGCTTTAGTCCCGTTTCGCCGACAACTTCTCCCGCGTAGACCTTCAACCTGGCATCATCCAACATGGTCCACGCCCCGGGCGCAGGATTGAGTCCGCGCACGAGATTGCGGATGCGTGCGGCCGGATCCGACCATTCGATCCGGGCCGCCTCCGTATCGAGCTTCGGAGCGTAGGTGGCTCGGTCGTGATCTTGTTCCACCGGCTGAAGCGTGCCGTCCACATAGCCTTCGAGCGCCGGTACCAATAGACGGGCACCAATCGTCGCCATCTTGTCCCCGAGGCTCCCCGCAGTGTCGTCGGCGGCAATGGGGACTCGCTCCTCGGCCAGGACGGGCCCCTCGTCCATGCCCTCGGTGAGCACCATGATCGAGATTCCGGTCTCGTCGTGGCCGTCGATGATTACGTGCTGCACGGGGGCCGCGCCCCGGTAGGCCGGAAGCAGCGAGAAGTGGACGTTCACAAACCCCTTGCGCGGGATCTCGAGCAGCGAGCCCGGCAGGATCTTCCCGTACGCAACGACGACGGCCACATCCGGCGCTAGGGCTCGAATCTGGTCGTGGAACTCCTCGTCCCGCGCCGTGGCCGGTTGGAGCACCTCGATCCCGGCGGCCTGCGCGGCTCGCTTCACGGGAGTGGCCTGGAAGTCCATCCCCCGGCCCGCCGGCCGATCCGGGTTGGTGACGACACCCGAGACCTCTGCAGCCGACTCGATCAGGGCCTGGAGGCTCGGAACCGCCCACTCCGGCGTGCCAAAGAAGACCGTCTTCAGAGCACTTCCTCCGCCGGAACCTCGGTCGTTTTTGCAGGGAGCCCCAAAGCCTGGTTTCTAAGGGTAGTCAGGGCCTCCCGACGCATTTCCTCAGAGAGATGATCAATGAAAAGGACTCCGTCGAGATGATCGACCTCGTGCTGAAAGATACGCGCCAACAGGCCGGATGCTTCCATCTTTATCGAATTGCCGTCGGCGTCGAGGCCCTCGATGGTCACGTCCGAGGACCGCCGAACCTCGTAGACGATTCCGGGCAGCGACAGGCACCCCTCCTCGTCGTCCTCAGCGGTCGGCGACCGCGTAATGATGTTCGGGTTGATGAACGCGCCGCTTTGATCTTCCGTCTCCCAAACAAAGATTCGCTCCATCACGCCCACCTGAGGAGCAGCCAGGCCCACGCCGGGAGCATCCCGCATGGTGTCGAACATGTCGGTGATCAGTTTCTTGTGGAGATCGGTGATTCCCTCGACTTCCCGTGCTCTCTGACGGAGCACCGGGTCTCCAAACGTCCTTATCCGCAGAATTGCCACTGACTCTTTACCTCTCGATATTGAACTGTTCCGCGCAAACTACTGGATTCGCTCAACGTGGGTCCACATCGATCGAAACCCGCGCGCCGGCCGAGCCCTCCATTAGCACCAATCGCAGGTCGTCGCTCAGCTCCTCCGTTGCTCTGGCTTTGACAAGCAACTGAAGGGTCGGCTCCTCGGTGCGAGGGACCCCAATGGGCCCCAGCACACGGGCGCCTCGGATCCGGACGGCGCGCGCTATGCGCTCCACCTCTTCGGCCGCTTCCGCCCCCCTCACCGTCACCTTGATCAGCTCGCTGAAGGGTGGGTAGGCAAGTTCCCTCCGGTGGGACAGCTCCCGCTCGAGAAAAAATTCGTAGTCAGCGCGCACCAGGGCCTGCAGTGCGTGGTGGCGGGGCTCTGCCGTCTGCACGACCAGGCGGCCACCAAGTTCCGCCGGGCCGGCCCACTCGGACATCTCGGCGAGGGCCTGGTAGGCGCGTTCGGCGGCGCGGAAATCGGACCGGCGTATCAGCGCATCGGCGTCGAGAACTCCAACCACCGAGACGTCGGGCCTCAGCGCCGCCTTCGTTCCTATCCAGGTGGTGAGGTAGATGTCGGCATCCTCGAAACTCGGGGCGTCACCGGACAGGCCCTCTAGGACCGCGGGGTCGACCCGGCGGACTCGGGCCCTCGGAAACATGCTTGTGAGCTGTTCGGCCAGCCGCTCACTTCCGGCTCCGACGTAGCGCCATTCGCTCGCACCGCACGAGGGGCACTGCGCGGGTGGTTCGGACGTGTAGCCGCAGCGCGCACAACGCACACTCCGCGGAGTCTTGTCGAAGAAGAGCCCGGCCTCACACACCGGGCAGCGGAGGGACCGCCTGCACTCGGCGCACCAGAGAGCACGCGCGAATCCTCTGCGCGGAGCGAGCAAAGCGATCCGCCGGCCCGCACGGAGGGCATCACGGACACGCTCGTGGAGTTCGTGTGACAGGCTCCGGTCGTCCGGTCTGTCGATAAGTTCCACGATGGGCCGAGCGCGCCTGAGGTCAGCGCGAGATGGCTTGACCCAGCCCGCCCGGCCCTCGGCTGCGGCGCCTCCGAGCTCTACGGATGGAGCGGTACTGACGAACACGCACACCGCTTCCTGGATTCGGGCACGTTCCATCGCGGTGCGCCGGGCGTCGTAGCGGGGGGACCGGTCTTCCTTGTAAGTGGTGTGGTGTTCCTCGTCGAGGACGATCAGTCGGAGATCAGGCATGGGGGCGAACACACTTGAACGGCCCCCGGCCCCCAGGCCGTGGCCTGCGGCCAGCCGCGCCATTGCGTTCGCACGCTCCATCTCGTCGCGCGTCGACTCCAAGCGGGCCATGCCGGACCAGTGGTGCGTGAGGCCGTCGAGGACGCCGGAGCCGTAGCGGATCTCCGGCACGGCCACCAGGGCGGCGCCGCCTCGGGAACGTCCTGCGGCGGCGACCAGCTCGGAGATGAGCTCGCCGCGGTCCTCTCCGGGCCGAGCGCACACGCACCACGTCCCGGCGGCCCCGCTCTCGATGGCGCTGACCAGGCCGGCTCCTCCCTCGTAGCCGAGGATGCGGGAGGCCGCCGGTCCGCCCTCAAGGGCCTGCGTCTCCGGCATCGCCACGCGCACCCGAGGAGGAACGGCCAGGGACAGCGCTCTGCCCGGGGGGACGAGATAACGGCGTCCAACCCACTCCAGGAGCTCCATAACACCGGGCGGAGCGACGGGGACCGGGAACGAGACCGTTGCGATCCTCTCGAGATCAGGGGCCGGTTCTCCCTCGCTCACCGAAACGACGAGTCCCCTCACCTTGCGATGACCGAACGGAATCCTCACCAGCGCGCCCGGCGCTGTCTTGGGGGCGAGCTTGGCTGGGATCGAGTAGTCGAACGTGCGGTCGATCCGCCACGCGGGGATCAGCGGAAAGACGGCAGCGACCCGGGGGGCGTGGGATTCGCTCAGATCTGTGATGGATCGATCATGTGCAGAGCCGCCGCAGCTCGTCGGCGCGGTCGGTCCGCTCCCACGTGAAGTCTTTATCCGAACGACCGAAGTGTCCGTATGCGGCTGCGGGCTGGTAGATCGGCCTCCGCAGGTCGAGGTCCCTGATCAAGGCAGCCGGGCGGAGGTCGAACACCTCCCTGATCGCGTCCTCGATGTGGACGGGATCGACGGTCTCCGTCCCGAACGTATCGATCGCCAGTGACACGGGATGCGCAACCCCGATCGCGTACGCAACCTGCACCTCGAAGCGCTCGGCGAGGCCTGCTGCCACGACGTTTTTCGCCACCCAGCGGGCCGCGTACGCCGCGGAGCGGTCGACCTTGGTGGGGTCCTTGCCGGAGAACGCTCCGCCCCCGTGGCGCGCCATTCCTCCGTAGGTGTCGATGATGACCTTTCGACCGGTGAGGCCGGTGTCCGCCTTCGGGCCTCCGATCTCGAAGACGCCCGTCGGGTTGATGAAGTAGCTGGTGCGGGTGGCGTCGAGGTTCGCGGGCACGAGCGGGTCGATGACGTGCTGCAACAGGTCCGGCTTGAGCAGGGTCTCGATGTCGACGTTGGGCTGGTGCTGGGTCGAGACGACGACCGTTTCGAGCGTGGCCGGTCTGCCCTGGTCGTATCCGATGGTCACCTGCACCTTGCCGTCGGGTCTCAGGTAAGGCAGAACGCCTGCCTTTCGGACTTCAGACAGGCGTTGGGCGAAGCGGTGGGCCAGCCAGATGGGAGTCGGCATGAGGTCGCCGTTCTCCCGGATGGCGTAGCCGAACATCATGCCCTGGTCGCCGGCGCCCTGGCCGTCGAGCATCTGATCGGAGATATCGCCGCTGCGCTCCTCGTAGGCGTGGTCGACGCCGGCGGAGATGTCGGGCGATTGCTCCTGGATCGCCACGGAGACGCCGCAGGTCTCGCCGTCGAAGCCGATACGGGAGCTCGTGTAGCCGACGTCGGTGATGGTGCGGCGCACGACCGCCGGGATGTCCACGTAGGTCGATGTCGAAATCTCGCCGGCCACGACAACCCAGCCCGTCGTGATGAGCGTCTCGCACGCAACCCGCCCGAACGGGTCGTCGGCGAGGATCTCGTCGAGGACGGCGTCGGAGATCTGGTCCGCCAGCTTGTCGGGATGCCCCTCAGTTACGGACTCGGACGTGAAGAGCCGCATGCCGTTTCTGGTTCCCATGGCGGCATCCTAATCGCCCGCGCCGGGTTCGGGCATTTTTCCGAGCCGAAAGTGAGCGCCGCCCC
>DASQUP010000014.1:0-4632 GCA_035641235.1 Actinomycetota bacterium | reverse complement strand
GCTGTCGAGCCTCGTTTCTACACGCCGATTGCCCTCATACACGACTCTGGCTGAAGCGCACGCAAGCGGAACAAGAACGTTAGTCCTTAGGTATTCGACTCCGTCCCGTGCTTCCCATAGCTCACCGCGCAGTATTTTCCCATGCGTGTACCAGCACCACGCCCAGAATCGGTCCTCGAAGTACTGCAATTGCTGGATGGCCAGGTCGGTTGTCTCTTCGGCAGTCTCGCAGGCCTTTCGCCATTTCCGAAGCGCGTGGTTGCGTTCGAGCAGGATCTTGACCTTTGTGTCCTTGCGCTGAGGGATGAGATCGCCTACGGCTCGATACTGATAGTCGACATGTATGGGGTAGGACGCCCTGTAGAAAGCGATGATTTGGTGTGGGTCACCCAGGTGCGTAGCCGGAAACAAAGTCAATAGCGGACCCACTTTTCCGAAGAGTTCATGGTGGCGCCGAAGCACTCGGTCGACTTCCCCATTCGAAACGACGACGTAAAGGTCAATATCCGACCACTTGTCCGGTGACCCCGCGGCAAACGATCCGGCCAGGTAAACACCCAGCACTCGGGAGTCCTCGCCGAATAGAGCGACGGCTCGGTTGAGAATGTCCTCGTGTTCTCGAAGCTTGGCCAAGCTCATTTCTGTTACCTTTGACGGTGAATCGCTACTTGTCATGCCCCTATGGAACAACTCCGTTCTACCCTGAACCAAAACTCCCACCGTGTGATCGACTGACCCATACCTTCCTGGAACAGCAAACCTGCAAGCTCTTGGGCATGAGTCCATGCCAGCCGGCCAAGTGATGAATTGGATTCAGCCGCACGAGCTTAAGGTCAAGAATCATGGGTGCCTTTGAGCTAGTTCGACGGCCCTGAGCCATGTCTCAGTGAAGTTCGGCCCGTCGATATCCACCACTACCTGCGTGGGTCGCCCCTCGTGGTCGGCCTCAAAGTGCAGGGCCCCGTCGTCGGCGACCGGTTGGAGGCGTGTCTCCTCCACTGCGGCACCTGTCCATCCGAGCGCTATCGCGCAGGCTACGGGATCGTAGTGAAAGTTCAGGAGGTCGTCCGGCAAGCCCGCATGGGCGCGACCCAGTTCAGCCATCTTGTGGGCCTCACCATGGGCCTTGGCCTGGCGAGCAAGCAGCCGTCCGAGCCGCCCCGACGCACGCAGCCGCGGGAGGTCGGCGGCGCGCAGATGAGCCTTTAGCGTTACCGAGAGCGTGACCAGTATCAGACGGGCGCTGGCGGCGAGAATTTGGGCCGCTCGCGTGTCGGCCTGCACGTTCCAGTCCATCTCCGGCCCCCACTGAGGGAGGCCCTGCGCGGGGGGACGGATCCATCCACCCATCGCCACGACAGGAATTCGGCTGAGGCTCCCGCGCCGGGCAACCTCGAGCAGCGCGAGATTTGTGTAGGGGCCGATCGCGACGATGGTCGCTCCCACATCGAGGCTTTTGGCGAGGAGGTTGAGCGCTGCGCCCGGCGCTGAAGGTTGGGGAGGAACGGGGCCTGACCAGTAGCGCTCGTCGTCTGGAATGGACCCGGGACAACGGAGTGTAGTGAGTGAGGTCTTGGCCCCGGCCGCCACCGGAATGTCATTGCGTTCGGCAAGCTCGAGGCAGTTGGCGACGAAGCCGGCTCTGCGGCCTTCCGGGTCGAGGGTGGTGGTGATACCGACAACCTCGACGTCAGGCCAACCAAGGAGCATTGCCAGCGCACAGGCATCATCCGGGTCTGACCCAATGTCGGTGTCGAGATGGATCCGCATGAACGCGCTCCCCTTCCGGTTGTCGACCTAACGGAGTGGCTTCGGGTGACAGCCAGTCTCAAAGCTGCAATGGAACCAATTGTCGAATCCTCCCCAAAGGTTTGGAGCTGAAAAGGCCAACCTGTTCTTTTGGCGAGTGGTTCCTGTTCCCTGGATTCCCTCGGAGTCGACGCTGAATGGTTGGTGCAAGCGAGGACGACATGATAGTCATTGAATCAAGTTCATAGCCCCCGCGGGAAGTTGACTAGCCACTCCGCGATCCGGCGAGATGCACGTTTACCGCGTAGGTCAGTCTGACCCTAGATGAAGCAGATGGAAAGCTGTTCGCGTCACCCGACAGCCTCTGCGAGGCGTTCGACCTCCACACCCAAGCGAACCACTCGATGGCCTGTCGACTCCACAGGTGACCCGTCCGGAGCTCAGTCGGTCAGTCCGGTCCATACGGGTAGAGCACCTCGGATGGGTTGTCGGCGCGTGGGATATCGACGGGCAGCAGCCCGCTGGGAGCGATCTCGCCGAGAATCGCCTTGACCAGCGACTCCAGCGATACGCTCCGGTAGCCGTAGGTCGCGACATACGTCGGAGCCTCGGTGAAGTATGCCTCAGGCATAAGACCAACCGGCCGCGCCCGTTTGCGGAATCCAGAAACTAGAGCGCGTTCTGCGTCATGGCTGATGGTCTGGCGCGATGGCCTCTAGCGGCCCCGCACGTACCGCTTGTCGATTGACGCCACCAGCGAGTAAACGGTGTCGACCATGTTCCCGACGTACAGGCCCCCCGCCTGTGTAAGCAGTTGGTAAGCGTCCCAGCGATCGTAGCCGTGTTCCGCTTCTAACCACAGGATGAGTTCTGTGTTGGCGATACGGGCGGCGTCCTCCATCGGCCGAGCGCTGCCGACCACCATCAGCTTGTCGGGTGACTCGATCCGTGGCCATTCGATCCTTTTGCCCTTGATCACCTCGAACGAGACTGTCACCTTCGACGTAATCTCCATTGCCACGCCACAAAGCTCGCCTTGTCCCTGTGCCGCGTGCGTATCACCTGTGTAAAAGAGGCCGCCATCGTTCCAGACGGGGAGATAGATCGTGTTCCCGGGCCTGACGTCCGGGACGTCCATGTTTCCGCCGAATGGACCCGGCGCGAGAGCGGTTATCGCCTCCAGGTCAGGTGCCACGGCAAACGTCCCCATGAACGGATCCCAGGGGACCTCCACACCGAGGTCGTCATTGGCGAGGGTTCCGTGGTCGGTCAGGTTCCACACCCATACGCGTTCGGGCAGCGGTTCTTGGAGGGTTCGCGTGCCGACGGTGCTCGTCAGCCCACCGAAGTAGGGGATCAGGCAGCTGACAGCGAAATCGCGGGTCGGCTCGATCTCGATGATTCGCACGGCGAGCGTGTCGCCGGGCTCTGCCCCGTCGACGAAGATCGGACCGGTCTGCGGATTGAGAAACTTTGCCGTGGCCAGCGCCTTGCTCGGCAGATCGTTCTTGCTCTGGATCCGTCCCTCGAAAGCATCGTTGCAGTGGATCGTCACTTCGTTGCCGGGAGAGACCTTCGCTATTGGATCGCGATACGGGTTGAAGACGTAACTGTAGTCCTCCGGCTCCACTTGAACTCGATTGCCCTGCTCGCTCATCGCTTTATCCCTCCTGTCTTGCACCCATGCCGTTATACACGTCGTTTTCGCGGACGAATTACGGTCCTGGGAATCAGACGACGCGGGTCAACCTCTCGATTCGATCGTCGCCTACCTGTCTAGCTGGTCTACGACCTTGTGGCCCATGCGTGGATCATCGGTTTCCAGACACCCTTAGCAGCCTCTGCCAACCGAGGGAGCGCCGGTTCGTTGGTTCCCTGTACCAGCCGACGCAGGTGCATAGCGGCAACGAGGTCCGGACGGGCGCTCCCATTGACGGCGCGAGGATCTGCTAGTGAACGATGCTGAGCAAGAACACCACGGCCGGGTTTCGATGGGGGAACGTGTGGCCATCGTGACCGGTGTTTCCAGGCGCGCCGGCATCGGGTTTGCCATCGCACGTGAATTCTTGGCGGCGGGCGCCCGCGTCCTGGTGCATTCGTATACGCCACACGATGCCGATCAGCCATGGGGCGCGGACCCGGTGGGGATCGCCGGTGTGTTGGAGGCACTGGGCGATGTTGGCGATCGACTCCGGCACGTGGAGGCCAACTTCGCCGATCCCGCGGCGCCCGCGTTGGTAGTCGAGCAGGCGGTGGCGGCATTCGGCCACGTCGATGCGGTCGTCGCCAACCACGCTCGCAGTTCGAAACAGGGGCTGGCGGACGTGACCGCAGACGAACTCGATCTCTCGTGGGCCGTGAACTCACGCGCGAGCGTGCTGCTCACGCAAGCCTTCGCAGCCGTCCACGACGACCGCCGAACTGGCGGCCGCGTGATCTTGTTTACCTCCGGTCAGCATCTCGCGCCGATGAGTCAGGAACTGCCCTATGCAGTAAGTAAGGGGGCTATCCACCAGATGACTCTCACGCTCGCCGATGCTCTCGCGGATCGGGGAATCACGGTCAATACGATCAACCCGGGCCCGGTCGACACAGGGTGGGCCGACCCCGAGTTGGCGGGTCGGGTGGGGCGCGCCCTACCTGCTGGACGCTGGGGCAGCCCTGAGGAGGTTGCGAAGGTGGTTCTGTGGCTTGCCTCGGACGACGCCTCCTGGATTACGGGGCAGGTG
Organism: Actinomycetota bacterium; assembly: GCA_035641235.1. Lineage (GTDB taxonomy): Bacteria > Actinomycetota > CADDZG01 > CADDZG01 > WHSQ01 > DASQUP01. Next base: position 154 of record DASQUP010000014.1, on the reverse strand, counting down.
ATCAACTCCGAAGGTGGGTTCCGGCGCTGGGTCATGTGAGGGACGGGGGAGCGCATCTCCGGGAAAGTAGCGCGTGCTGACGGACCGTTACCTCTGATCTCGCAGTCATCGGCAGCCGGGTGGTCCCCACCCTATTTTTCGCACTTCGCACCCT
>DASQUP010000013.1:0-5750 GCA_035641235.1 Actinomycetota bacterium | reverse complement strand
CGACGTCGAGGCGCCGCTTCCCCCGCCCGGGGAAGAAAACGGCGATCGTCGCAGGGATCATTCTCGGGCTGCTCTTGATCGGCGTTGCAGGTATCTCGTATGCGGGCTACGACTTCTCCAAGAAATACGAGGGCAAGATCCTGCCGGGAGCCGCTGTGGCCGGGGTCGACATCGGTGGAATGACACGCGACGAGGCCCTCCAGGCAGTTCAGAAGGTAATCCGCCCGCAGCTGACACGCGAAGTCACTGTTACCTGGGGTGACAAGTCGTGGACGGTAACGCCCAAGGAGCTCGGAGCCAGGAGCGACGCGCGAAAAGCAGTCGACTCAGCACTCTCCGTCAGCAACGATGTGACGTTCGTCGAGAAGACGCGGATGCGTTTGTTCGGTGACGACCTTGGATTCAACCGCGACGTAGCGATCAAGTACCCCCGCAAAGGGACCAAAGGATTCATAGAAGGGCTGGCGGCCGCGCTCGACCGCGATCCGCGCGATGCGGAGCTCGACTACTCGAGCGGCTGGGTTGACATCGTCAAGGAGCAAGAGGGCCGGACCGTTCGAGTCAACAAAAGCGTCAAAGACCTCAGGGCGGCGTTTGCGAACGGCGGGTCGAGTGTCGACCTCACGGTATCGAAGATCGCTCCCACCGTTACCAGGGACGCTTACAAGCAGGTGCTTCTCGTCCGCATCGGCGAGAACAAGCTGTACTACTACGAGGACGGCAAGATAAAGCGAGAGTGGGTTGTGGCAACCGGACTGCCCGAATTCCCAACCCCAACCGGCTTGTGGGAAATCACGGAGAAGAGGTTCATGCCGACGTGGGTGAATCCGTCGCCCGACGGATGGGGTGCCGACATGCCCGAATCGATTCCACCAGGTCCGAGCAACCCCCTCGGTCTGCGCGCGCTCAACTGGTCTGCCGCCGCAATCAGGTTCCATGGTACGAACGCCACCTACTCGCTCGGATACAACGCCTCGCACGGCTGCGTCCGCCTGTCCAACGAAGATGTCATCGAGTTGTACGACCTGATCGAGGTCGGCACTCCCATCGTGTCCATCAACGCTGCACCGGCGCGCCCGCTGTATGGCTCTACGAGCGTTGTCGACGCCGAGAGTGATGCGGAGCGCGACAGCGAGGGCAAGGACAAGAAGAAGCAAGACGCCTAGTCGAACCCTCGGCGCTCATTCCGGGACTCCGCGGCCGGTTGCGACCAGTTCGGAAAAAAATGTACCCCGCAGTGACGTTCGGCCGGAACCTACTTATCTCTGCGAGGTACCGGCCCAACATAAATCTCTGAGGCGCCGCACGCAAGGCCTCGACCGTTACTGTAAGAAACCCTCGACTTCTACTTGACGGCCCGCCGGATTACAAAACCTTTCTTGGGTACGGCGCGTTACCTAAGCGACCCTTGCCTTTCGGCGGCCGATGCTGCGGGAAGGGCCGAAAGCGGAAGGGTCGCCTCAAGGCGCGGTCCGTTCCTCGACCTCGATGAGGAACTTGCCGAGCCGCGCGTTAAAAGCGTCCATCTGCTCGAGCATCAGGCCGTGACCCGAATCGAACGCTTCGAACTCGGCGTCCGGTATGGCGCGCGCAATCTCCTCGGATGCAAAGAACGGGACGGTCATGTCGAAGCGCCCACCTACAACCAGTGTCGGACACGAGATGCGGTGAAGCTCCGCCAGCGTGTTGTGCTCGGCGATCGCATCCAGTTGGGCGGTCAGCACCTCCACGGTGGGAACGGGCGGCGCTCCTCCGGCGGAGAACGCTCTGATCATCTGCTCGATTGCGTCGCGCCCGACCTCGAAGAACTGCGGCGTGAAGAGGTGGAGTATCGAAGCCTCCACGAAGGCATCCTCTCCCGCCGTTGCCAGGAGGCTCCGAACAAGCTCTGCCTCCCGCCTCATGTACTCGATCGGCCGCGCCCAGGTCACCGCCAGGATCACCGCCCTCACTCGCTCCGGATACTCGAGGGCCATGTGCTGGGCCACCGCTCCACCCATCGAGACGCCGAACACGATCGTCCGGTCGAGCCCCAGGGTGTCCATAAGGCCTACGGCGTCTGAGGCCATCTCGCTCATCGACCTCGGGAGCGGGCCGGTCGACGTCCCCGTGCCCCTGTTGTCGAAGGTTATGAACGTGTTCTGGGCCGTGATCGTGGGGATTTGACCGGCCCAAAATCGCTGGTCAAGTCCGAACCCCATGACTCCGATAACAGAAGAGCCCTCGCCGCGCGTTTGGTAGTGGAGGGTGACGTCGTCGAGTTCCGCAAGGGGCATGACGCGGATAGTAACGGTCAACAGAGGAGGACACTTCCGATGAGTGCCCGATGGACGAGGATGCGACGGGCAGTCGTGACCTTGGCAGCCGGGATGCTGCTGGTCATGATCGTCGCCGCCCCTGCGTTCGCGCAGCGCGATCCCTTCGAGCCGCTGGTGACCAAGGACACCAGCTCGAACGCGGGTGATACCGGTAATTCGGTGGGCGGGTCGGCTGAGAACAACACGGACTCCAACGAGAACCAGCCCGCCAACGATTCCGGTGCGCTGCCGACCACGGGATCCGACATCGATGGTTGGCTCGCCGCCGCCTACCTGCTGGTAGCCCTCGGCGCCGCCGCAGTTGTTGTCGCCAAGACCAACAGCCCGGAGCCCACTCGCATCACCAAGTAAGCATCACGAGGTAAGCATCACCAAGGTTAGACATCGTCGACTCTTCGGCCAAAACCCCGGATTTCCGGGGTTTTTGCTGTGCCATCCCGTAGCGTGCCGATCGTGAGTTTGTGCTCGAAGCCCTCCTGCGCTCGCCCTGGATCGGCCATCCTTGCGTACGACTACGCCGCCCGGATCGCCGTTCTCGAGGATCCCCTTGAGGGAGAGGTCTCTCCGCACAACTACGCGCTGTGTGGTCCGTGCGCGAACCAGCTCCGACCTCCACGCGGCTGGGAGCTCGTCGATCTCCGCACGGCTCCTCGGCTCTTCGTCCCCCAGCGACCGGACCAAGAGGGGGCGGCCGAACGGCGAGCTGCCTGGGGATGAACCGCAAACTATTCGGCGAGCTGCGACGGCTCGATCGCCATGAGCTCCGACGGGTGCTGATCTTCGTCGGAGGACTGCTCGTTGCCAGAAAGGACGATGCCGCCGGGGCGGTCCAGGCCGCCGGGGCGGTCACCTACCGCTTGGAGAAGGTGAAGTGCGGGAAGCCCGGATGTAAATCCTGCCCGCACGGCCCCTACTGGTACGCCTACTACCGAGAGGGCAAGCGGCTGCGCTCGCACTACATCGGCCCCGAACTCGAAGTCGAGTCCGAGGAGACCGAAATGCCCGATTCGGGATGACTATCAACAAGCTGTGCAAAACTACCCATCCAGGCCATTCCCTCCGGCTCGGTTTGGCCGCAAAATGTGCGGTGGATTCGGGCATGTACCGTGGGGATCGGCCCGAATCCACCGGCGGGCTCAGGCGGCGATCTTGGGTAAAACCGGTGGTAAAGGCTCCGGCTTAAAGGGAGGCTCTCTTATGCGCTGTCCGCACTGTGGTGGGGAGGACTGCATCCAGATCGAAATCCACCTTCAGACCGAGGACACCGTGCAGTTCTACTCTTGCCGTCGCTGCGAGCAGAAATGGTGGGAGCGCGAGGGCGGAGCCATCACCCTTGACGAAGTTCTGAGCCTCGCGTCGCAGAAATCATCCCGCTCTTCCTAGCGATCAGTCGGTCGCGCACCGACTCCCCAAATGGCGATTGACCACGGTATTTCGTGGCTGCTTGCCATCTCAGCTCGTGGACCAGTGGATTCGTGGCCAAACGCGATGAAGCGGGCGCTTGGAGCGAAACCGTCGTCCGGCAACAGGTGCCAGTTGAGGGGGTCGTGCCGGTACGCTCCCTGCAGCGGAGAGCCCTCTGCCACAGGGGCCGTCGTCGGATCTGGCTACCAAGCGCCCGCTAATACGCGGCCCTCAGCAAAGGGCCGGGTCGTTGGGCAACTCCCAATCCGGGATTATGGCTTGGTCAGGTTCACTCCGCTACCCCCTTGGTGGCAAATTTTCACCCTGACAGGGGACCTCGCTGAGGCAGCCTCTGCAGTCTCCAACCCGGGGACCCATCGGGGGTGAGACGGTGAGGCGGCCCATGCGGCGCTTGAACGCCACTTCGAAGGCCGGAACGAAGCCGGCCTTGGCCACCGCCTTCAGCGAGGCTGGGTTGTCGTGTTCGACCGCCACCCATAGCCGTTTCGTGGCGTTTTCGGCTGCCCACGTCGCGATCTGTCGGAGGGCGAACGTATAGACCCCCCAGCCCCTGACCTCCGGGCGTGTGTAGGACTCGTAGACATAGAGGTCTCCTCCCGGCGGGCAGAAATATCGCTGCAGTTCGCGCGTCCATGCAGACGAGTAGGTCCCCCAGGTGGCGTGGACGATGAGATCACGCTTCAACACGACGAAGCAGAGCCCACCTCCTGCGAGCCTCCAACCAAACGTGATTGCGGAGTCCGTTCCGATGTCGCGTGCATACGCTGCACCGTCGCTCGAATCCGCCGTCTTGAAAACAAGGTCTTGTGGAGTCGATGTTGGGGGCATATCGCCCACTACAAGCGAGTGTGCAATAAGCCGGTCGTCTGACGCTGCAAGCTCGCGGATGCGATCGACCGCCAGCGTGAAGACCTCCCCGAGACCTCGGCGGCGCAGTCGGGTGCCGAGCTTGCGATAAACCGTTACCGGCCCGGGTTTGTGATCAGGCATCGCATTGACCATAAGCCGGCGGGCTTTGTTTGCCCACGGGCAACCGGAACGGGGGTAGCGGCGTCTAACTCGTCAGAATCACAAACAAGGAAGGCAAACGAATGGTCGGTATGCGCCACACCTCAAGAATTGGGACGGGGCTCCTTGCTCTGGCACTACTCGCCGTCGCGTGCGGCGGCAATTCCAACACTCCGGCCGCAGGAGGAAACACGCCTAGTCCTGAGGCCACCCCCTCAGCAACTCCGCAGGTGTCCCCCGCCGCCAACGGAGAGACGAACGACGAGCCGAAGAAGGACACCACATACGAGGTCTGGTTTGTAGAGAAGAAGGGGCGCTTCCTGCAGGTTGCCTACCGGTCGCAGGAATCGACTCCGCGCATCGGTACTGCGGCGCTTGAATCACTTCTGGGCGGGCCGCAGTCCGGCGAAGGAAAAGTCTCGACCGCGATCCCCGCAGACGCCACGTTGCTCGGTCTGACGATTCAAGACGGGCTTGCAACCGTAGATCTCAGCTCCGAATTCGAGTCGGGCGGCGGCTCGTTCTCGATGCTCGGGCGCCTCGCGCAGGTTGTGTTCACGATCACCCAGTTCCCGACGGTGGACCGAGTTGCGTTCGAGATTGAGGGTGAGCCCGTTGACGTCTTTTCATCCGAGGGAATCGCCCTCGACAAGCCGCAGACGCGCGCTGACTTCGAGGACATCGCAGCTCCGATTGTCGTCGAGTCGCCGCGCCCGGGAGCAACGGTATCGAGTCCCGTGGACGTGACCGGCAATGCCAACGTCTTCGAAGCAACCGTCTCCATGCGAATAGTCGACTCGAGCGGGAACGTGCTGGTGCGCGATTTCACCACAGCTACATGCGGCACCGGATGTCGGGGTGGGTATAGCAAAAAGCTGAAGTTCGAGGTCGCGGAGACTCAGGCGGGGTTCATCGAGGTGTTCGAGGAATCGGCGGAGGATGGGTCGCCTATCTTCAAGGTGCGCCTTCCCGTGATGCTGAAGCCGTAGCCAGTGGAGC
>DASQUP010000012.1:0-8044 GCA_035641235.1 Actinomycetota bacterium | reverse complement strand
TCCACCGCGTCATCCACGACATCCTCGACCGTGTCGACGACGTCCTCGACTGTATCGACGGTGTCATCGACCACTCCGCCCGCGTCGTCGACGAGATCCCCGACGGGGTCGCCGGAGCCACCGCCACCGCCACCGCCACCTCCGCCGCCGGGGGACGAGCCGGAGCCGCCGGACCCTCCGCTGCCGTCCTCGACGGGTCCCGTCTCCTGGTCGTCCGAGCCGCGGCCATCGTTCCCGGCCAGTCCCTGGTCGCTCCCTCCAGGCCCGCCCCCGTCGGAGGTCTGGCCGGTCGAGGTCTGGGCGGTTACGGGATCGGCCATGATCGCGGTCCGGGCCGGCTGCTGCGCGGGGGGCGCGGGCACGAACGCGCTGGCGCTCAGGGCCACGACGCCGACCGCGGCCTGGGTCACGACGGCGGCCCCGGCGCGGGCGGCCCCGGCCAGCGACGTGCCCGCCGAGCGCAGGGAGATGAACGGAAGCTGGGCGGCCCAGGAGACAGGCCCGACCTTCCACCACAGGCGTCCCAGTGACACCGCGATGAACGTCCGGACGACATCAGGGTCGAACTGCCCGCCGGCGCACCTGGTGAGCTCGCGACGGGCCGCGGCGATGCCCATGGGCTTTTTGTACGAGCGTGATGCTGTCATGGTCTCGAACGAGTCGCAGACGGCCAGGATGCGGCCTCCCCGGGAGATGCCCATCCCAGAGCGCCCCGTCGGGTACCCGTCGCCGTCGAAGCGCTCGTGATGCTCGCTGATAGCCGATCCCCACTCCCCGAGCCAGGGGAGCAGCGGCCTGGCCAGACGGGCCCCGGCCTCGGGGTGGCGCTTCAGCGCCTCCCACTCGTGCGGCTCGGGCTTTCCCGGCTTGTTGAGGATCTCGGTGGACACCTCGAGCTTGCCGATGTCGTGGAGCAGGGCCGCCCACCGCAGCCGGTCCCGATCTGCTCGAGGAAGCTTCATCGCTGCCGCCAGGAGGTCGGTGAGCACGCGGACCCGCTCCGAGTGTCCTCGGGTCTGCCGGTCGTGGGCGTTGAGCGTGGCCACCAGCTCCAAGATCCGTACCGCGGCCTGAGTGGGGTCGTCTTCCTCCCCGGCCTCGCGGGCCTTCCGGACCCGCTCCTCAAGGCTCTTGGTGGTGCCGACCCTGCGGGCCACGGCGAACCGGGACGGCGCCCGGTCGGGAAAGAGCATCGTTAGCTGGAGCAGCACGGCCAGGGGGAGGAGTCGCCTGGCCACGCGGTCGACCGCCCAGGCCGTGACCGCCGACGCTGCGAACAGCCCCGCCCACCACAGGACGGCCTCGCCACCGGACGGTCGGGGGATGGCTCGAGAGAGGAACGCGGCGATCCCCACCCCCGCGGCGATCGGGACCAGCATGACCACGCCCCGGAGGGCCAGGCTCAGGATGGGCCGGGCTTCCCACCGATCCGTGCGATCCTCCACTCTCCAACCCCCTCGGCCGATCGACTGACGGCGCTTAGGTAGTGAGGTATCGGGCGAAAGTGCCACCGACTTGACCGCGGGGCGCAGTCAGGAGGAGGTATTTGGGGCGGCGCGCCGACCGGGAGGCCCGGTTCGTCTGATTCGACCTGATCCACCCCGGGTCCATGTCATGGGGTCTACCCCGGGGCCCGCCGACCGCCCGGAGGTCGGCGCTCACCCCGGTCGCGAGCGGGCTCCGCCCGGCCTCCCCCTGAGGTTGGGTACACTTGGCCTGGAGGCGTCGCCTAGTCAGGCCTATGGCGCGGGATTGCTAATCCCGTTGGGGCGCAAGCCCCTCGCGCGTTCAAATCGCGCCGCCTCCGCGCGCCCGTAGCTCAATTTGGACAGAGCGTCTGACTACGGATCAGAAGGCTGGGGGTTCGAGTCCCTCCGGGCGCACGACCTGCGGAAACGAGTTTCGCCGTGGACGCGGCTCCGAGTCCCTGAACTTCAAGCCCCGGTCAGGGAGATCGAGGATCTGGGCGATGGCGGCCGAGATCCTCCGGCAGGCGTTCTTGTTGGCCCGCGAGGAGTTCGGATGGACGAACACCTCCGGCCCGGTTCCCCCTCCGGCGTTGAAGTGCACCTCATCCGCGTACTTGACTCCAAGCTGGTTCGCCTTCAGGGCGGAACCGACAAGGTTGGGGTCGTGATGGCTGCCCCCCGAGTGGCTCTCGTCGGCCACCCGAACGCCCGCCCGCTTCATCGTCGCCGCGTAGGCGTCCACGACGGAGACGGCGACGTCGTGCTCCACGAGGTTGCCTGATGTCGCCCCCGGGTCGAAGACCCCCTTCGGCGTCAGCCCGTGCCCGACCCCGATGAATCCCTCCACTGCCATGCTTCCGCCCCCTCTTGGTCAACGACGGCCTCGTCCCGGCAAGCCGCAAGCCAGTCAACCGTAGCGAGCCGGTGGGGGAGCGGTCAATCGGCCACCTGACTGGTTCACGCGCTCCAGTAACCGCGTTCCAGGCCGGACGCCCGCCAGGGGGTGCCGGCCGCGACTCACCCGGGCTTGGGGACCAGGGACGTGAGGATCGCCGACAGTAGTGGGGCGAGGATGAAGAGGCTGGTCTGGAGCTGCTGGAACGGGGTGACGTTCAGTTGCAGCAGGGTCTCCAGTGTGGCGCGCTTGTCCACCCATCCCTTGAGCGAATCCGAGCTTGGATCGGGCATGCCCGAGATCGGGAAGTAGTGGTCGCGGACCTTGACGCCGAGACCTTTCAGCGCGAGATGCGCCGGGACATAGACCAGGAGAAGCAGGCCCGTGAAGAACGCCCCGTAGAGCAGGACCCCCTCCGCAGGGAACCGGTCCTCACGCACGAACGTCGGCACCGTGGCCCTCCGCAAGGCGCCGGCGGAGAGGACCGCCAGTCCGATGACGGCACCGGCCACGACGAGGTACCGGAGGACCTCGGACCGCGCCTCAACCTCGAACCGGACGTCGTCCGCGTCGATCGGCTCGGTCTGTCGGCGTCGCACCCGCTGCTGGACGAGGGCTATGCCGGACAGGGCCGGGACCCCGACCAGGAGGCCGCCCACGAGGGTCAGCAGGCGGACCTTGGGCTGGTGGCCCCACAGAGGCCAGGGGATCTCCCGCGCCAGCGAGAGCATCGGGAACACCACCAGGATCACGACGAGCGCGCCGGCGAGGGCCGCCGTCGCCGAGCGACCGATCCTGGCCCGTCGCCACGCGGAGACCACATCGGACCACAGGGGACCGGCGACCAGCAGCCAGAACGCGGTCTGCGCTCCGATGACCGTCGCCCACGGGGCGAACCCCGCCGATCGCACGAAGTCCTCACTCCGTTCGGTCTGGGGCGCTCCGATCAACAGGAGCCCGACACCGGCGAGGAACCCACCGAGCCCGAGGACGAGGACCCCGACCGGATGCTGCCATGGAGGGGTGCGGTCCGAACGACCTCGGGGCACGGCACGGGAGTATCAGGCGTTCCTGCCGTCCGGGCAAGGGGGCGCGGCCTCCCCCGATCGCCCCTAGGCCGACTGGGGCTATCGGCCGAAGGGACGCATGCGTATCATCTCCCCGATCGTCCCTGGCGCTCGGAGGGGCAGGGGGTTGTCCATGGGGAGGCGGTTGACGTCGACGGCCGTGTTCGCCGTCGCCCTCATGCTGGCCTCGTGCGGTGAGGAGGGGTCCCCGGGCATCGGCGAGGGCGGAGGCGGCGACTCGGAGGAGACCACCGAGGGGCCCGAGGAGGTGGCGCTGCCGGCCGGCGGTCCGACGGATCCGATGTTCCCCGCCGATGACGACGCGTACGACTTGCTGGCCGCCGGCCAGTGCCAGGAGCTGAAGGAGGCAGCCGAACGCTGGCCCGCCGAGGTCGCCGCCCAGCACGGCGCGGACGCCGTGGAACTCTACCGGAGCGCCGCCCATGTATGCCTCGGGGAGTGGGACCCTGCGATCGAGGCGTTCGATCGCATCGGCACCCCGGAGCTCGAGGGGAGCTGTCCGCGTGACGTCGTCTACGACTGGCTGAAGCCGCTGATCGAGGCCAGGAAGGCGGATCCGTCCTTCGAGCCGGAGATCCTCAGGTCCGAGGGGTCGTCGCGCTGCCCCGACGGCGAGGACGAGGACGGCGACGAACCGACCGTCGGACCGTCGCCATGAGCACGCGAGCCGACGCGCCGCGAGCCACCCTGACGACCGACGGCGCCGAGGGCGGCCCCACCCGATCGATGCTGGGGACGCTTCGCGTCCTCGGAACGCTGGTGGCGCCGACGACACTGATCGTGGCGCTCCTCTACTACTTCGGCTGGGCGCGCACCGATCAGCAAGCTGCCCGCATGGGGCTGCACGAGAGCCTCTTCGGGTTCTCGGCGCAGGACTACATCCTGCGGAGCATCGGCTCGCTGTTCCTGCCACTGTTCGTCGCGGCGGGTGTGATCCTGCTCGGGGTACTGGCCCACGGCCGCCTCCTGGAGCGTCCCGCGCTGCGGCGGCGCCTCACGGGTCCCCTGGTCCTCGCAGGGGCGATCCTGCTGGTCGTGGGCCTGGCGCTGTCGCCGATGGAGACAGCATCCGCCATCCTCTATGTCGGTTCTCCCCTGAGCGTCACCGTGGGGGTCGCGCTGTTGGCGTACGCGGCCACGCTCGTTCCGCCGAGCGGAGCCGAGCGACGTCGCCGTAGCGATCGGTCGGCCGCCCGACTGGCCTGGAGCTTGGTGACCGTGCTCCTGCTCCTCGGCGCGTTCTGGACGGTGTCGCGCTACGCCACGGTGAAGGGCAGGGCGTTGGCACGAACGGTGGAAGAGGACCTCGACAAGACGCCGTCCGTGACGATCTACAGCGTCTCCCGGCTGTACCTCGAGGACCCCGTGGTCGAGCAGGCCCTGCCGGCAGAAGAGGGCGCGTACCGGTACCGGTACACCGGGCTGAGACTCCTGTTCCGCGCGGACGGGAAGCTGTTCCTCCGGCCCAGCGAGACCAGCGACAAGAGGAACATCGTCATCCCCGAGGACCTCGATATCCGCGTCGAGTACGGATGAGCGACGAGCCCGCCCCCCACCGGCCGCCGTCCCACGATCCCCTGGTTCGAGGAGCGCCCGAATGTTTCGGGTTGTGCCGTGATCTCCCACCCATCCTTCCTTCTCGACTCTTGCCCATGCAAAGAGTCTCACTAAGTGGCCTTAGATCCCGCGGGACAGACGTGTCGAGAAGGTGGTAGCAGCGGCAGCTGGATCCAGGCGCTAATGGATCAAACGGGAGGTGACTAGCAGAGGAGCTTGTCGGGGTTCAATCCCGAGCCGAGGAGAAACCGATGGCACCAGGACAGCCGGAGAAGCTGACAAGCGAAGATGTTCGCAAGACTTACCGCTATCTGCGTATCGGGATAATCGGTGCGGTAGTACTTTTGGCCGTTGCGATCGCGATCGAGCGCGACAAGGTCGATTGCTTCCAGACGTCGATTAGTGCCTACTATTACACGCCCGTCCGAGCGATCTTCGTCGGATTCATGATTGCGATAGGCCTCGCTCTGATCGTATACAAGGGACGGACAACCGCGGAGGATGCCTCTCTCAACATCGCGGGCATGCTTGCCCCCGTGGTAGCTGTTGCTCCGACCACAGATGTTGGGCGCTGCTGGTCGGTCGCCCCCAGCCCACTTCCGGTCCAGGAAGACGGCTCGCTTGCCAACTGGGTCGTAACGAATATCGACAACAACTTCTACGCGCTACTGATCGCCGGGTTGATTGGGCTGGGAATCGCGCTGGTCATCGCTCTGGTAGACCGAGACGGTCCGCTGAGGGAGCTGGGAGTGCGACTATCACTGGGCGTCACCCTCGTGTTGCTGCTCTTCGGCTGGTGGCTGATCGAGAACTGGGACGACTTCTACTCGAGGGCTCACGGCTGGTCGGCCGTCGTCCTGATCGTTCTCCTGGGCGTCGCAATCATCGCGCACGCGATCCATCACCGCCGTGAGGGAGACAGGGGGTTGGTTTGGGTCTACCTGGCGATACCGGCCTTGATGGCCCTTGGCGGCCTCATCATCTCCTTGACTCGGGTCTTCGACGAACACACTGTCTTTGCGTTGGAGGCTTACGAGATCGGGCTCTTCGCCGTCTACTGGATCGTTCAGACGAAAGAACACTGGGACGAGAAGGTTGTTGGCGCCGGGTGAGGGCCGGGTTGGCTCGCTGGCGTGGACGCGCGAGACCAAGGGCAAGCTCGTGCCACGCGACTACCCTCCTCTGGTTGGACAGTTGGTTCTCGTTCTCGGTAAGGGGGTTCCCGAGCGGATTCTTGGTCGCTTTGGGTTGCTCCGCGGGTTCCGGGAGGTTAGCGAGCGCCATCTCCGGCCTCCCGATGAGGATTCGGCCAGCCTAAAGGCGCAGGACGAGGCCGAGAAGCTCTGCAGGCGCCTCACCCCCTCCTTCCTGATTGGTCACAGCCGTCGCACCTACACGTGGGCCAGCATTCTCGCCGCTCGAGATCGAATAGCGGTTGATCACACGGTTCTGTATGTCGCTTGCCTGCTACACGACGTCGGTTTGTCGGAGGCGCACCGAGGTCCCGCTCCGCCGGCGTGCTTCACTCTGGTCGGGGCTAAGCAGGCGCGGCGTATCTGTCTGTCCGCCGGGTGGCCGGAGGAACGCTCCAGAAAGACGGAAGAAGCCATCACTTTGCACATGAATCCTCAGGTCCGGAGGAGAGACGGTGCTGAGGCGGAGCTGCTCTCCCGAGGTAGCCAACTCGATGTTCTCGGAATCGGTTTCTGGGCGCTTACTCGGGGCGCCAGGGCCTGGGTCCTCGGCCGGTTCCCCCGCGAGGCAGCCAAGGAGGGGTTCGCGGAACTGTTTCGGCGGGAGCACCACCATCCAGGATCCCGGGCCCATCTGTACTCTCGCCTTGGGATCCGATGGCTAATTCGTGCCGCCCCCTTCGATGATTGACAGTGCATTCGCGTCAGCTCCTTGCAGAGGAACGTCGCTGCTCAGGCTTGTCTTCGAGACCGCCGGAGGGGCCTGAGACGAAGAGGACACTCCTGGGCCAGCCCCAAGGTCCAAAATACTGAGGGATTCGAGGTAGCGGACCTGAGCGTCTGACGGGGCGCACACCGTTTGCACGCCCGTGAAGGCCGCACAGCGCTCAGGCCAGCCTGACTACGGATCAGAAGGCTGGGGGTTCGAGTCCCTCCGGGCGCACGACCTGCAGAGATGCTTACGCCGTGGTGCGCACCCCTCGCGCACAGCGCTGCGGAGCGTCGGCGCACGCGGTCTTTGCGGAATGGTTCGACGAGTCATCCCAGTCCCACGGTTCGTCATGAGTCCGCTATGGCAAGGAGCGGATCAGGCTTCGAGCTCGCCCATCAGTGCGCGTATCTTCGTCTCCAGATCCGGGAGCGACTCGACGACCCTCCAGACCTGCTCCACGTCGACCTCGAAGTACCGGTGAACCAGAACGTTCCGCATGGCGATGATCTCTGCCCAGGGAACGCCCTCGGACCGGCTGCGAGCCTCCTGGGACAGCGACCGAGCGGCCTCGCCGAAGATCTCAAGGTGGTGAACGACCCAGGTCTGGGCCAACTCATCGGCAGCGAACGACTCCCGGCCCGTCGCGTGTCTGCGGATACGCGCGAGTGCCTCCAGGATGTCGGCCAGGCGATCCCGATCTCCCCTCACAGGGGAACGACCTCGACCGAAATGCGTTCCCGGAGCTTGGTGCCGACGTCCACGGGCCGACCGAGCAGACGCTCCAGATCGAGCTTCATGGCGGCGAGGTCGAGGAGGCTTTGCCCGGGCGCCATGTCGACCAGCAGGTCGATGTCGCTGGCGGCGTCCGCTTCCCCTCTGGCTACCGAGCCGAAGACCCGCACGTTGCTGGCTCCGTGCTTCCGGGCGACAGCGAGGATCTGCCGCCTGCGGCTCCTGAGCTCCGCGATCGTCCGGGGGCCGGACCCGGAGAGGAACCACTCCATGGGGTAGCCGAGCGCGTCTGCCAGGCGGGCCAGCTCGGGGGCACTAACGCGCCGGCGGCCTGCCTCGATCTTGGCCACCGCCGTGCGGTCCACCCCCAGGCGGTGGGCCAGCTCCTCCTGGGTCAC
>DASQUP010000011.1:0-32461 GCA_035641235.1 Actinomycetota bacterium | reverse complement strand
TCCGGCACTCAGGAAATGCTCACGGAGGCGACCCCGCGCAAACTCCAACAAGGGCTCGACCTCCGCGGGCATGGTCGTGCCGGAGATATCGGAGAACAACGCGGCCACATCGTGTTTCGACATATGAATGATGGGGGTGATTATGTGCGCCGGATGATCCCCGGCGAGTTGGGCGATGTACTCGCCGAGGTCGGTTTCGATGGCCTCGGCGCCGGCATCGGCGAGAGCGTGATTCAGGTGGATTTCCTCGGTCACCATGGACTTCGACTTGACGGCTTTCGTCGCACGGGAGCGAGCCGCCACCTCGGCCACGTAGTCGGTCGCCTCCGAGGCGGCCGACGCAAAGAAGACCTTGCCTCCATTGCTCTCCCATTTGTCGGCGAGCGTCCCGAGATGCTCGTCGAGGCGCGAAAGGACCGCCGAGCGGATCTCCGATCCCAGGTCGCGGAGGCGGTCCGGGTCCTTCAGCGACGCCATAGCGCTCAGGCGGTTGGCAATCTGACGGTCGTCGGCGTCGGCGATGTTGCGGCGCAGCTTGGGATCGGCTAGCGACACGGCGGCGCGGGCTTCGAAGCCGGCTGTGTAGTCGTACTCGCCCGCCACTAGATCAACATCTCCGCGATGTATCGGCCCTCGAGACTGAGTCCTCGGGCTTCGGCGCGCCCGCAGATGTGCATGAGGCATCCGATATCGGAGGAAACAAGTACGCCGGCGTCGCGGTCGACGACGTCGTCGACTTTTTCATCGGCCATCGTCGCGGCCAGTTCCGGGTAGCGAAGTGAGAAGGTGCCGCCGAAGCCGCAGCATCGCTCGCTTGCCTCGAGCTCGCGCAGTTCCAGACCATCGACCATTCCCAGCAACTTTCGCGGAGCCTCGGCAAGGCCGAGCGCACGCATCATGTGGCAGGAGTCGTGATAAGTGCACTTGATCCCCCCGGCCGACACCTCCACGGGAAGCTCCTGTTTTGCAACGAACGAGGAGAACTCATGAACGCGCGCCGACACCCTGTGCGCGCGCTCCTCGTCCCGAGTGCCGTCAAACAGTTGGGGCCAGTACTCGTGCATCATCGTGCTGCACGAGCCCGAGCAGACGACCACTTCGCGGCCGTCGTCGAGAGCGGCCATCGTGCCTCGCGCCACCCGGCGCGCCTCCTTTACGTGCCCCGAATTCCAGGCCGGCTGGCCACAGCAGACGGCGCCGGATCGCACCTCAACGCTTAATCCGGCGCGCTCCAGGACCTCTTGGGCGGCTATCGCCGCCTGCGGGCGCACAAGCTCGGCCAGGCAGGTCGGGAACAGCAGGACCCGCACGTCAGTCCAGGTAGTCGTAGGCCGGTACGGTGAGGAACTCCTCGAATTCGTCTTCGAGGGACACACGCTCGAATATCGCCTGCGCCTCCTTGAATCGTCCCTCGGAGTAAAGCTCGTCACCGAGAGTCGCGCGGATCGCCTCGAGCTCTTCCTCCTCGATCGCCTCCACGAGATCCCGGTCGACGATCCGCCCGTCGTTCAACGGGGCCCCTTGCCGTACCCACTGCCATATCTGCGACCGCGCGATCTCGGAGGTTGCCGCATCCTCCATCAGGTTGTTGATGGCCGCCGCCCCCACTCCCCGGAGCCACGACTCGATGTACTGGATGCCGACGCTAACGTTGTTGCGGATGCCCTCCTCGGTGACACTCTTGCCCTCCACGCGGAAGTCGAGCAGGTCATCGGCGCTCACGTCGACGTCGTCGCGCCGGACGTCCAGCTGATTCGGACGATCACCCAACGCCCCGTCGAACACCTCGAGTACCGGCGGGACGAGGTCCGGGTGCGCTACCCACGTGCCGTCGTGCCCGTCGCCCGACTCTCGCTCCTTGTCTTCGTGCACCTTGGCGAGGGCGATCTTGTTTACTGCGGGATCCTTCCGGCTCGGAATGAACGCGGACATGCCGCCGATCGCGTGTGCCTCTCGCCGGTGGCAGGTCTTAACGAGGAGCTGCGTGTAGGCGCGCATGAACGGGACCGTCATGGTGACGTCGTTACGATCGGGGAGAACTGCGTCGGACCTCGACCTGAATTTCTTGATGATGGAGAAGATGTAGTCCCAGCGTCCGGCGTTGAGTCCCGCAGAATGGTCCCTGAGCTCGTGGAGTATCTCGTCCATCTCGAACGCGGCGAGGATGGTTTCGATCAACACCGTTGCCTTGATCGTGCCGTGTTCGATTCCGAGTGCATTCTGCGCGTAGATGAAGACGTCGTTCCACAGCCGCGCCTCGGGATGACTCTCCAGTTTCGCGAGATAGAAGTAGGGAGCGCTTCCCCGCTCGAGAAGCTTGCGCGCGTTGTGGAAGAAGTACAGGCCGAAGTCAAAGAGACTCCCCGAGACAAGCTGCCCGTCGATCCGCACGTGCTTCTCGTCGAGGTGCCAGCCGCGCGGGCGAAGTACGAGCGTGGCGACCTCGTCGTTCAAGCGGTATTGCTTGCCGTCGGGATTGGTGAACTCGATCGTCCCGTCGATTGCGTCGCCCAGGTTGATGTGTCCGGACACCATGTTGTCCCACGTCGGCGAGTTGGAGTCCTCGAAGTCGGCCATGAAGATCTTGGCGCCGGAATTGAGGGCATTGATCATCATCTTCCGCTCGGTCGGACCGGTTATCTCGACGCGCCGGTCCTGCAGGTCGGCGGGCACGGGTGCCACCTTCCAATCGGAGGTTCGGACCTGCTTCGTGGCGGTGAGGAAGTCGGGCATCTCGCCGGCGTTGATACGGGCCTGGCGTTCGGTCCGGGATTCGAGAAGCTCCTTCCGCCGGGCGTCGAACTCGCGGTGCAGCCCTGTGATGAAACCCAGCGCATCCTCGCTCAGGATGGGCCTGTACTCCTGCGGTACCGGTGCAGAGATTTCTACGGTCATCGCCTTCGCCGCCCTTCTATCGACATGTGCAGCAGTTCCACCGGGTGGTAGATGGGGACCGGGCTCCCCGCTTCTAGAAGCTTCTGCTGTATCTGGAGCGTGCATCCCGGATTCGCCGCGGCGATGGCCGCCGCACCAGTGGCTTGGAGATTCGCAGCCTTTCGGCGTCCGAGGTCGTCGGCCGCCTCAGGCTGTAAGAGGTTGTAGATGCCGGCCGATCCGCAGCAAACCTCCCATTCCCGGGGTTCGACGAGCTCGAGGCCGGGGATGTCCGTCAGCAGCTTCCTGGGTTCGGCGCGCACGGCCTGGGCGTGGGCAAGGTGACAGGCATCGTGGTACGCAACCGTCATCTCGACGGGCCGGCGCTCGGCGCGCGGTTCCTCGCCCGCGAGCAGCTCCGTAACATCGCGAACCTTCGCCGAGAAGGCTTCGGCTCGCTCGGCCCATTCCGGCTCGTCGTCGAGAAGATGAACGTAGTCCTTCATCGCGGAGCCACACCCGGCTGCGTTTA
Organism: Actinomycetota bacterium; assembly: GCA_035641235.1. Lineage (GTDB taxonomy): Bacteria > Actinomycetota > CADDZG01 > CADDZG01 > WHSQ01 > DASQUP01. Next base: position 29,055 of record DASQUP010000011.1, on the reverse strand, counting down.
CGGCCACGAAGTCGCAGTCCTCGAAGGCACCGATCGTCTCCTTTGCCCGCGCTTTCGCATCGGGCTCCTCTCCGGAGTGCATCAAAAGGGCTCCACAACACCGAGGATTTCGCGGAGCACTGACTTCGAAACCCTCCGCCGAAAGCACCGCAGCGGTGGCCTGGTTCACGTCGTTGAAGAACACCCGCTGGACGCACCCCTGCAGGAGACCGACGCGTGCACGCTTTGAGCCGCGCGCCGGGGTCATCTCTTGAAGCCGTGTCCACGCCGACCGAAGTTTGGTTCTCGGCGCGAGCTTTGCAGCCGCCCGAAGGCGCGGCCACCGCTTGAGCATCCGCTCTGGACGAAGGCGAAGGCCCTGAGACGCAGCCAGTAGCGGCACCAGCGCGCGCATTCGCCCGGGATGCGTGAAGACTCCGAACACGAACGATCTGAAAAGGCGTTCGCTGCGCGAGCGTGTGATGTTCCTTTCGATCTGGGGGCGTGTGGCCTCGATGAGACGGTCGTACTTCACGCCGGAAGGGCATGCGGTGACGCACGCCATACATCCGAGACAGCGATCGATGTGGGTAACCATCGCGCCCGACATCTCAGAGCCCTCACGCAGTCCGCGCTCCATGAGCACGATCCGACCACGCGGCGAGTCCATTTCCTCCCCCCACAGGACGTACGTGGGGCATGTGGGCAAGCAGAAGCCGCAATGGACGCAGTCGTCGATCAGCTCCGACGAGGGCGGTCGATGGGGGTCGAACGCTCGAACCGGAGCGGCCATTCAGAGTCCTCCCACGTAGATTCCCGGGTTACAGATCCCATTCGGATCGAAACGCTGTTTCATCCTGTGCATGAGCGTCCACGCATTTGGTTCTCCCCACACGTCGACCTTGCGCCGCACGTCGTCGGGTGCATCGGTCACTGTGACCGGCCACGGCTTGACCCCAGAACGAACCTCCTCGATCTGCGCGACGAGGTCGCCCGGCGCGCCCTCCATCGTGGCCCAGAACAGACCGAGCGCAGCGCGTCCGACGGCGCGGCCCCCGGCCGACTCCACTGCAGAAACGATCTTTGCGGTCTCGGTGGGGAGGCCCGATATCTTCAGCGCTGCCCCGGCCTCTGACCGCTGCGCCCGCGCCTGTTCGAGCCACAGTGCCGTGTCGTCGTCGGTTATCTCCACGTCTACATCGATACCCGCAAGGCCCTCGCGTGCTGCGGCCGCCCGTCCATCCGGAGCGGCGCCTGCGAACCGGGCAAGGAGGGCTCCCACCCCCGCCGACCAGCTGACGTCGAGGCTCTCCGCCTCCAGCGGCAGAGCGGACACGGCGATCGCCGCTGCCTGCAGTGCATCCGGACTGGCCGTCGACGCAACGAGAGTGACGGTGCGAGGGGGCTTTGGATGGAGGCGCACAGCGATCCGAGCGATCAGGCCCAGCGTGCCCATGGAGCTCGCGAAGAGTTTCCCGAGGTCGTAGCCCGCAACGTTCTTGATCACCTTGCCGCCGGACTTTGCGACGGTTCCGTCGGGAAGCACGACCGTGACGCCGAGCACCAGATCGCGAACGGGCCCATACCGGTGTCTCAGCGGGCCGGAGTCGCCGGTCGCGACCGTCCCGCCGACGGTGGCACCCCCGGGATCGAGGGGATCGAGTGCCAGCATCTGGCCCTTCTCTCCGACCTCCGCATGAAGGTCCGCAAGGGGAAGCCCGGCCTCCACGACGGCCGTAAGGTCTCCCGCGTTGTGCTCGACGATGCGCGTCAATCCGCCCGTTGTGAGCTCTACGTCGATGCCGTCGACGGGATTGCCCCACGAGCTCTTGGTTCCCCCGCCGAAGAAGCGGACGTTTGCCCCGGACTCGTTGCTGCTACGGAGCGCGTCTGCCGCGGCGGCAATCGTCGAAGGACTCTCGGTCTTCATCCTCGGGCCCTCAGAGGCGCTCGGCTATGCCGGCGGCTTCGAGTGGGTGCTGCCGGTACGGGCCCGGAACCTCGCCGCACAACCTCGGCGTGGGCATGACCTTGCCCGGGTTGGCCAGTTGGTCCGGATCGAACGCGCAACGGAGCAACTGGAACGCACCGAGGTCCTCGTCCGAGAACATCAACGGCATGTACCGCTTTTTGTCGATGCCGACTCCGTGTTCGCCGGTGATCGAACCTTCTGCATCGAGGCACGCCTGGAGGATCAACCCGGCAAGTTCCTCGGCGCGTTCCGCCTCGCCCTCGACGGCCGCGTCGTAGCAGATGAGCGGGTGGAGGTTGCCGTCGCCAGCGTGAAAGACGTTGGCAACCTTCAGCCCGTATTCGTGGCCGAGGTCTTCGATCCGGCGCAGCACTCCGGGGAGTCGTGTGCGGGGAATGACTCCGTCCTGCACGTAGTAATTGGGGGCGATGCGGCCCATCGACGCGAACGCGGCCTTGCGCGCCTTCCAAATGAGCTCGCGTTCGGCGGGATCCTCTGCGATTCGTATACCGGTTGCGTCGTTCCGCTCGCAGATGGCGATGATCTCGTCGAAGCGAGCGTCGCATTCCGTCACGGGGCCGTCTAGTTCGACGATGAGGGCCGCTCCGGCGTCGAGCGGCATACCCGCATGGGTTGCGTCCTCGCACGCGCGTATCGCGAGGTTGTCCATCATCTCGATCGCACCCGGAACGATTCCCGCAGAGACGATGTCCGAGACCGTCTGGCCGGCGTTGTCTACGGACTCGTAGTAGGCGACGAGCGTCCGCCACGTCTCGGGAGACGGAACGATACGAAGGGTGATCTTCGTGGCTATCCCGAGGGTGCCCTCCGACCCGACGAACGCACCGGCGAGGTCGTAGCCGGGGTGATCGAGGTTCTTGCCCCCGATCGTGACCATGTCCCCGTCGGGAAGGACGAGTTCCAACCCCGTCACGTAGTTGGTCGTGAACCCGTACTTGAAGCAATGTGCCCCGCCGGAGTTCTCGGCGATATTCCCGCCGATGGAACACACGACCTGGCTGGAGGGGTCCGGCGGATAGAAGTAGTCCGGTCCGACGGCCTGGGAGATGGATAGGTTCGTGACCCCCGGCTCGACGACGACACGCTGGTTGTCGAAGTCGATGTCGAGGATCTTCCGCAGGCGGCTCAGGACAATCAGGACGCCGTCTGCGATGGGGACGGCGCCTCCCGAAAGGCCCGTCCCGGATCCGCGGGCGACCCACGGGATCGATTGCCGGTGGCACAACGACACGATGGCCCTGACCTCGTCTGCGGAGCCGGGCAGCACGGCAACCGCGGGGGACTGCTGGTACTGGAGGAGCCCGTCGGACTCGTAGGTGGCGAGCGCGTGGGGATGGCTCACCACGTTGCCGGTGCCGGCGATCCTCTCGAGTTCCCCCGTCAGCGAAGCGATGGCCATATCGGTCCTCGTTCCTGTAGCTCGCACCTCCATGCTATCGACATCGCAACGAAAGCGTCGCAGCTGCCTGAGAAGATAGGGGCATGACGACGACCAAAGGAAAACAGGCGGCGCGCCGGCGCGCCGGGGAGTTGCGGGAGGCGATCGACTACCACTCCTATCGCTACCACGTGCTGGACGACCCCGAGGTGGCCGACGCGGAATACGACGCGCTCGTGGCGGAGCTCATCGTGATCGAGACCGAGTTTCCCGACCTGATAACCCCCGACTCGCCCACGCAGCGGGTGGGCGCGCCCCCATCCGACGCCTTCGCTCCGGTCCAGCATCGAAGCCCAATGATGTCGCTCGACAACTGCTTCTCGCTCGAGGAGCTGCAGGCGTGGGGCCGTCGAGTCGAGCGGGAGATCGGGCGCGCGGAGGCCTTCACGGTCGAGCTCAAGATGGACGGGGTTGCAGTGAACCTCATCTACGAGGACGGCGCCTTCGTCAAAGGGGCGACCCGGGGTGACGGCCGGACGGGCGAGGACATCACGGCGAACCTTCGAACGGTAGGTGCGGTACCCCTCAAGCTCCGCGGCGACCCTCCAAAGATCCTCGAGGTGCGCGGCGAGGTTTACATGCGGACTGACGACTTCGAGGCGCTGAACGCAAAGTTGGGGGAGGCGGGCCAGAAGACGTTTGCCAACCCTCGCAACGGTGCTGCGGGTTCACTACGACAAAAGGACCCGGGCATCACGAAGGAACGGACCCTGTCGCTCGTATGCCACGGCATCGGATACGTGGAGGGTCGGCGGTGGCGCTCGCACTGGGATGCATTGAAGAGCATGAGGGAGTGGGGGCTCCGGACGAACCCAGAGAACAAACCCCTCCCGGATCTCGACGCCGTCTACGAGTTCTGCGGCTACTGGCAGGAACACCGGCACGACGTCCCCTACGAGATCGACGGCGTCGTGGTGAAGGTCGATTCGATCGGTCAGCAGGAGGAGCTCGGCTACACGGCCAAGGCCCCGCGGTGGGCGATCGCCTACAAGTTCCCACCGGAGGAGCGCACGACGAAGCTGAAGGACATCCAAGTCCACGTCGGGCGCACCGGAGCCGTGACCCCGTTCGCCGTACTTGAACCCGTCTTCGTGAGCGGTGTGACCGTAACCACGGCGACGCTGCACAACGAGGACGAGGTCGCACGCAAAGACGTTCGAATCGGAGACACCGTAACCATCCGGCGCGCCGGAGACGTCATCCCCGAAGTGGTGGGTCCGGTGACGTCGAAGCGGACGGGCAAGGAACGGAAGTTCAAGATGCCGAAGACGTGCCCGTCGTGCGGCTCGGAGATCGTCCGCCCGGAGGGTGAGGCGGTAGCTCGTTGTACCGGTCTGGACTGTCCCTCGCAGCGCGTTGAGAAGCTCTTTCACTTCGCCGGCCGAAGCGCTATGGACATCGAAGGGCTCGGCTATCAGACGATCATCGCCCTTACCGACCGCGACTGGCTGAACGACATCGGTGACATCTACTCGCTCACCTCCGAACACCTTGCTCAGCTCGAAGGGTTCGGGGAGAAGTCGATCGACAATCTGATGACGGCGATCGAGAGGTCGAAGTCCCGCTCGCTGGGCAACCTCTTGATCGGGCTCGGAATCCGGCACGTGGGAGGAACCGTTGCCTTCCAGATCGCCCGGGAGGCGGGATCGCTCGCGAAGCTGCAGGAGATGTCGGCGGAGGAGCTAGTGGCGATGGAGGGCATCGGGCCGGTCATCGCGGAATCGGTCGCCACTTTCTTTGGGCAGGACAGAAACCGAGCCGTCATCGAGAAGCTGCGCGCCGCCGGTGTCGATCCGGAGGAAGTGGCGGTCGAGGTCGACGGACCTCTCGTCGGCAAGACGTTCGTCCTGACGGGTTCGCTCGAGGGCTTCTCCCGCGGGGAAGCCACCGCGCTGATCGAAGATCAGGGAGGCAAAGTCACCTCCAGCGTGTCGAAGAAGACGGACTATGTTGTCGTGGGCGCCGATCCGGGATCGAAGTTCGACAAGGCGAAGCAGCTTGGGATCGAGACGCTGGACGAAGACGCCTTAGGGAAGCTCCTAAAGGGGTGAAATCAGCATGTCTGAATACGGCGCAGGCACCGCGCTGATCGTGGTCGACGTCCAGAACGACTTCGCCGATCCCGCAGGGAGTCTCTACGTCAAGGGCGGAGAGAACGTCGTGGCCCGCGTGAACAACGAGATCGACGCGGCGCACGCGGCCGGCGCGCCCGTCGTGTACACGCAGGACTGGCATCCCGAGTCGACGCCGCACTTTGCCAAGGACGGGGGCACCTGGCCGGTCCACTGTGTGGGCGGTTCGTGGGGGGCCGAATTCCATCCGAATTTGAAGGTCGATGGTCCGATCGTGAAGAAGGGCACCGGTGGAGAGGACGGATACTCGGGCTTCTCGGTGCGCGATCCGCAGACGGGGGAAGAAGCCGCTACGGAGCTGGAGCACACGCTGCGTTCGACGAACGTCGAGAACGTCGTGGTCGTGGGGCTCGCCACGGATTACTGCGTGAAGGAGACGGCTCTCGACGCCGTGAGCAAGGGCTTCGGCACGACGGTGCTACGTGCCGCCGTTGCCGCAGTCGACCTCGAAGCCGGAGACGGAGATCGGGCTCTGTCCGCGCTGCAGGAAGCCGGAGCGCGCGTCGAATAAGCGGTGCCGACGAACCTCTGTGAACAGGACGACACATACTGTCCGTTCGTTCACACAGGTTCGGCTTGGCTAGCGATCTGGATGAGATTGCCGCACGTGTCGTCGAAGACGGCGGTCGTTACAGGTCCCATTTCGGTTGGCTCCTGCGTGAACCGGACTCCCCGGTCCTGCAGTCTCTTGAACTCTTCGTGGACGTCGTCGACGGCAAACGACGTGAACGGAATGCCGTCGTCTACGAGGGCGGCCTTGAACGGCCGCGCCGCAGGATGTGCGTCCGGCTCGAGCAACAGCTCCGTGCCGTCCGGATCCTCCGGTGAAACCACGGTCAGCCACCTGGCTTCTCCCATGTCGATGTCCGCTTTTTTCACGAACCCCAGGACCTCGGTGTAGAACCTCAGTGCCTTCGCTTGGTCGTCCACTAGAACGCTGGTCACGTTGATCCTCATCGTTTGCACCTCAGTCTTCGATCGGCCACCGTTCGGCGACGTCCTTAAGGGGCGCGGTGTCGATGTAGTGGAATTTGTACCGGCCCTCTTTTTTAGTTTTCACAAGACCCGCCGACTCAAGCACGTCCATATGCTGTGAGATCGCTTGCCGCGACGAACTCAACTTGTGCTTCATCACCATGCGAGAGCAGATCTCGAACAATGTTTGACCGTTTCTTTCGGTCAGCTCATCGAGAATCGCCCTCCTGGTCGGATCGGCGATCGCCTTGAACACATCACCCAATGGATCGAGGATACGCAAGTGTTTACTTGCATGTCAACCCGGAAACAGAAACGTGTGGACACAGGACGACACATTTTGTCGCGTGGTGTCCACACGTCCGCACTGCGGGGCCGGCGCGCCGAATAAAAGAAACCGGCGCGGGATATCCCGCGCCGGTTTGGTTGGCCGTTCACATCTACCCGCTGTCGTTGCCCGGTGGACCATTTCGGGACGGGGAGATGCCGGTGAACCGGTTCGGATTCTGCCCGTGGCCCAAACCATGTTGGCCAGAACCCAATTGAGGCTTAGACCACTAGCAGCCGGCCACCTCACGAGGTCCGCTTGAACTATCTAACAAGTTTGGACCACCTCCTTTCTCGTGTACCGGAAATCAAACCACACCCCGCGGCGTAAGGGATGAACTTCCGGCGAGATCAGACCGGGTTACACTGGCCGCTGGAACTTGACCGCGGAGTCAAGGACGGGACTCAAGCACAAGGGGCCGCCATGGGATTCGATCTCGGTCCGACGGGGGAGCAGCTCGCTCTCCGGGAGACCCTCCACTCGCTCACAGTCGACTTAATTCGCCGAGAAGCGCGCGCCGCGGAGAGCGCCCGCCGGACCGGCGACGACATCGCCCTACAGATTCACGGAATCGGGGTCACGGCGCCGGTCGCCGAGGAGTATGGGGGCGGAGGCACGTTCGATGCGGTCACCTACTGCATCGCCGCGGAGGAGCTCGCCTGGGGCAATCCCGGAATAGCGTGGAGCACCCTCGGGTCGGGCATGGCCGCCATCGTCATCGGGCTTGCCGGAACCGATGAGCAGAAGCGCCGGTACCTCCCGAGGTTTTGCGCCGACGATCCGGTCCCTACGTTTGTTGCGATCGGGGAGAAGGTCGCGGCGGGCGACCTCGCTGCGCTCGATACCAAGGTCTCAAGCGGCACCGTCTCGGGCGAGAAGTACGGAGTGCTCAATGCCGAGGACGCGCCGTTCGGCGTGGTGGTCGGCCGGGGACCCAACGGCCTGGCGGCCGCCGTCGTCGAGGGCGGCACCTACGAGGTGCTCGCTCCCGAGGACAAGATGGGGCTCGAGGCCGCTCCCACCTCTATCGTCCGGTTCGACGGGCCTGGCGACGAGCTCCCCCCGGGCCCCGACCTCGAGCGGGCCATCCTGTGGGCCAAACTAGCAACCGGCGCCGTGGCGGTCGGCTGCGCCAGGGCGTCGCTCGAATACGCATCGGAGTACGCCACCGAGCGGGAGGCCTTCGGCAAGCCGATAGGTGCCTTCCAGGCGGTCTCCTTCAAGGTCGCCGATATGGCGATCATCGTGGAGGCCGCGCGTACGGCGCTTTGGCGCGCAGCGTGGAACCTCGATCGCGGACAGGCGACCGCCTCCGGGATCGCCGAAGCCACCGGACAGGCGTTGTCCGCTGCGATCCAGTGCGGAGACGACGGAGTCCAGGTGCTGGGGGGCCACGGGTACATCCAGGATCACCCCGTGGAGATGTGGTTCCGGGACGCTGTGACCCTATCGGTCTTCGACGCACCCGATGTGCTCGGCGACCTGACGGTCGCCCGCAGCATGGTGGGTTGAGGAGGCGGCTATGGCCATCGATTTCGAACTCGATCCGCTCGTCGAACAAATCCGCGACTTCGTTCACGAGTTCGCGGTCACGAACCTGCGACCCATCGCCCGCGAGGCCGACGAGAAGGGTGCCCTCCCCCTAGAGACGATCAAACAGCTCGGAGGGCTCGTCGGGAACCGCGCGTCGATCATGCCGGACGAAAGGGTGGAGTCGGCCGCCAAGAAGCCGATCGGGAGCATGGTCGCCGTGGTCGGCTCGGAAGAGCTTGCATGGGGCGACCCGGCGGTGCTCCTGAACATCCCGGGCCCTGGACTGGCCGCTCCCTCCATCAAAGCGGCGGGAACGGAGGACCAGAAGCAGCGGTTCCTCAGGGATGTCTTCGAGGTGGAGATCGACGAGCCGCGGTTCGGTGCCCTCGCGGTAACCGAGCCCCAGGCCGGCTCGGACGTCTCAAACGTCCAGACCACTGCTGTGCGCGCCGGCGACGAATGGGTACTCAATGGAACGAAGGTCTTCTGCACCAACGCGGCGCGAGCTCATGTCCTAGTGGTCAACGCAACGGTCGACAAATCGTTGGGACGTCAGGGGCAGAAGTTTTTCGTGATCGAAAAGGGCACACCCGGGTTCAAGATCGGGAAGATCGAAAAGAAGATGGGCTTGACCGCATCGGAGACCGCAGAGTTCACGCTCGAGGACTGCCGCATCCCCCTCGACAACATCCTCGGCGGCGAGGCGGCTCTCGAGCCCAAGGGATCCGGGTTCAAGGGGACGATGAAAGCGTTCGATTCGTCGCGGCCCTCGGTTGCCGCCATGGCCGTGGGGATTGGGCGCGCTGCCTTCGAGTACGCACGGGACTGGGTCGCGGCCGAGCTTCCAATGACAACGGCGTTTGTTCGCCGCAACTCGATTGAGCAGAAACTCGGGCAGATGAAGCGAGAACTCAATGCGGCGCGCGACCTGTGCTGGAAGGCCGCGTGGATGGCCGACCATAAGATTCCGAACTCGAAGGAAGCCTCGATGGCAAAGGCCTATGCGCCGCAGGTCGCCATGCGCGCCTGCATTGGAGCTATTCAGATCATGGGACCCGCGGGATATTCGAGGGCGCACCTCGTGGAGAAGTGGTTCCGCGATATCAAGGTTTACGACATCTTTGAAGGGACGGGACAGATTCAGAGGGTAATCATCAGCCGAAACATTCTCGGTCGTCTGGACTGAAACTGGGAGGCAACGTGGGAACGCTTGACGGGAAAGTTGCGATCATCACCGGGGCCGGGCGGGGGATCGGGCGTGAACACGCTCTCGCTCTGGCAGGAGCCGGCGCGCGCATTGTCGTCAACGATCTCGGAGGGTCGGCGGCGGGTGAGGGGCAGGATCAGGCTCCGGCGCAGCAGGTCGCCGACGAGATCAACAGTGCGGGTGGTGAGGCAACCGCGAACTTCGACAACGTTGCCGACTTCCAGGGTGCGGAGAACCTCATCAAGCAAGCGATTGGGGACTTCGGCCGCCTGGACGTCCTCGTCAACAACGCGGGGATCATTCGCGATCGAATGCTCGTCAATCTGACCGAGGACGAATGGGACGCTGTTATCGCGGTCCACCTCAAAGGGCATTTCGCTACCACCCGCCACGCGGCCGCCTACTGGCGCGAGCAATCCAAGGCCGGCAATCAGATCAACGGCCGCGTGATCAACACCTCGAGCCCTTCGGGTGTATTCGGCAACGTGGGACAGACGAACTATGGAGCGGCGAAAGCCGGGATCGCGGCCTTCACAGTGATTGCCGCTTTGGAGCTCGGCCGGTACGGAGTAACCGTGAACTGCCTCGCTCCGAATGCCAGAACGCGCTTGACCGAGCAGACCTTCGGCACCATCCCCGTGCCCGAAGGCGGCTTCGACGCCATGGACCCGGCGAACATCTCACCGGTGGTGGTAGCACTGGCTGCAGATTCGGCACAGAGCATCACCGGGCAGTGCTTCTTTGTCTACGGCGGGGCCGTCAACGTCCTCAAACCGTGGGACTCCGGTACCGTTCTGTCCAAGGACTCTCGGTGGGAGGCGGATGAACTGTTGACGAAACTGAACGAGGTGTTCCCGAAGGGAGTGGCGCCCGAGGGGATGATGCCGATGATGGTCAAGGCAACGGGCGGCGAGGGGGTGCAGCTTGGCTGACGAGATCATCGAGTTCGACCTACCCGTCGAGCGCGGGAAGGTCCGCGAGTTCGCGCTGGCCGTGGGGGAGGACAATCCGGTCTCCCTCGATCCCGAGGAGGCGCGTCTGCAAGGTTTCCCCGACCTCCTGGCTCCTCCGACTTTCACGGTCACGCAGATCTGGCAGGTCCCTCGTGAAGAGCGCGAAGCGCGGCTCGGCGCAAACCTCGACTACGAGCGCGTTCTTCACGGCGAGCAGGAATTCGTCTACCGGCGATTGCCTGTCGCGGGGGAGACCCTCAAGGGAAGGATGCGTATATCGAAGGATTTCACCAAAGAAGGACGCCGAGGAGGCTCGATGAGATTCGTGACGTACGAGTCCACCTTTACCGATGCTGACGGTGAGGAGGTCCTCACCGCGTACTACACGCTCATCCAGACCGCGAAGGACCCGGGATCGTGAGCACACCGAGGACGGTGACTCTCGACGCAGTGACCCCAGGGATGGATCTCGAGGAGGTCGTGTTCGGGCCGCTCCAGCGCGTCGATATCGTCCGCTACGCGGGGGCCTCGGGTGACTTCAATCCCATCCACACAGACGAGGGGTACGCGCGAGCGACCGGGGCGCCGACCGTTTTTGCGATGGGAATGCTGCCGGCCGGATACCTCGCGCATGCGATCTCCGATTGGTTCGGTGGGCCCCAACACCTTCGCCGCTTCAAGGTGCGTTTCACGACGCGCGTCTGGCCGGGCGACGAACTGGCATGCGTCGGGCGCGTCGAATCCATCGACGGACGAGTCGTTCGCGTCTCGATCGAGGCGCGCAGGAGGGGGTCGGGGCCGGAGGGAGTCGATCTGCCCAAAGAAGAAACGGCCATCATGGGCGAGGCCGACGTCGAGCTTAGCAAGTAGGAGGCTGTCTGTGGGGCTAAACCAGGAGCTTGTCGGCAAGCACTACACGGAATCGACCTACGAAGTAACGACCGACGCGATCGAGAAGTACGCACGCGCGACAAACGACCTCAACGAGCGTTACCTGTCCACCGACATGGTCGCGTCGCCGGTCTTCCCCGTGGTCCCTGTGTTCGGCGCGTTCATGGAGGCATCGATGGATCCGGAGCTCGAGGCGGACATGCTCCGGCTCGTTCACGGAACCGAGGAGCACATCCTTCACCGCCCGATCAGGCCGGGAGATGTGCTGGCGATATCGCCGGTGCTCGAAAGCGTCGAAGTGAAGGACACCGGCGAGACGTTCACAATCGCCGGGATCGTCAACGACCAGGGCGGCGCGCCGGTTGCCGAGGTCCGGGGCACGATGTTCATCCGCGGGACCGGCTCAGTGCGAAAGGCTGCAGCCGCAGCGGCTGCGGCGACCGAAATGAACGGTGACGTCGTCTACGAGGAGACGACCAAGGTGGACGAAGACCAGACGCACCGCTACGCCGAAGCGTCGGGCGACTACAACCCGATCCACCTGGATGAGAACACGGCGCGAATGGCGGGCCTGCCCGGGATCATCTTGCACGGCATGTGCACGATGGCGATCGCATCGAAGGGGGCGGTCGATGGCCTTGCGGGAGGGAATCCGGAACGGATCCGCAGAGTTTCGGTGCGGTTTTCGCGTCCCGTTTTGCCCGGCCAGGAGCTAACGACCAAGTTCTGGAGAGGCGGGTCCGGCGGCTCCTACACGTTCGAGACCTACAACCCGGACGGCAAGGCGGTCATCAAGGGCGGCGCCGTCGAAGTAGCGGGCGGCTAGCCGAAGAGCGAACCTCCCAGATCCGACGTCCGGTAAAGGGCCAGTCCTAGACCGGCGGCGAAAACGGCAATCGACGTCGCGATCTGCACCGGTATCGCCTCCACGCTGCGGCCTTCGTTATCGAAGCCGAATCCGAGGGCCATCCCTGCAAGGAGGCCTCCGATGTGTGCCCAGTTGTCGATGCCCGTGAAGGTGAATCCGATGAAGAGGTTGATGCCGATGAAGAAAATCACGTTGCGCATCTCGCCGTACACGAACGACGACTGTCGCCGGTTGAAGAGATAGACGAGCAGCACTCCCACCATCCCGAAGATGGCGCCCGATGCGCCAACCCCTCTAATGTTGGGGGGACTGAACGTGTACGACGCTACGCTACCTAGGAACCCGGCGATCACGTACATAACGACGAACCGCACCGTTCCGAACGCCCTTTCCACAGCGGGCCCGAAGAAGAAGAGAACCAGCGAGTTCATGATGATGTGGATGGCGAAGTCTGGAGCATGAACCACCATTGGAGTGAAGAGCCGCCACCACTCACCGGAGGCGATGAGAATGGGGTTCATTGCCAACCTATTAGTGAGTTCCGGGATCAACTGCTGAAGAAAGAAAACGAACACGTTGATGCCCAGGATCGCCACGACTCCAGGAGCCTGTTTCGCCATGACGGTCCGAACCTTGGGGGCACTGCGGCGCGCCTCGGCTACGCACTCGGGGCAGTGCTGGCCGACGGACGCAGGGATTGCACAACGTCCGCATATCGGGCGCTCGCACCGCGAGCACCGAAGTTTTGTCGGCGTGTCCGGATGTCCGTAGCAGTAGGTCTCTTCGCTCTCGTCGAGAGCGGGCCCTGTGCCTCCGGGAGGCTGATCCATTCCAGGTATCGTCGCACAGCCCCCCACTAAAGTGCCCCAAATGACAGTTGTTCGTCTCGCCACCTTCAATATCCGGCGCGGATTGGGTCTCGATTCGGCAACGAATCTCGAACGCACCGCAAAAACGATCCGAGCTACCGGCGCGCAGTTGATTGCTATGCAGGAACTCGATCGGCGGAAGTGGCGATCCGGCATGATCGACCAGCCCGCAAAGCTTGCGGAGCTCACCGGCATGAAGGTCCATTTCTGGCCCACCGTCCGTCGCTGGTTGGGTGGGTATGGGATCGCACTGGCCGTCCGGGGCCGCGCGGAAATGGAGTTCCGTGCGCTTCCCAGTGCCGGCCGCGAGGAGCCGCGCGGAGCGATCGTCGGACGGGCTGCGGGCCTCGGAATCATTGCGGCCCACGTGGCGACTCAGCGAGGTCGTTCGCATCTCCGCCAGCTGGAGGCGATCGCTTCGATGGCCGCCGAGCTGGAGGCGCCGGTGGTCGTCCTCGGGGACCTCAATGCCCCGCGCCGAGAACTGGACGGACTCCGGGCGGCCGGCTTCGACCCAGGACCGGAGATCGTCACCTTCGGCGGGCGCCGCCCGAGGCAGATCGACTACATCCTCGTCGGACCGGGCGCCCGCCTGGTGCGTGTGTGGACCGTGCCGAGCGAGGCCTCCGACCACCTTCCGCTGGTCGCGGACGTGGCGATCGATTAGGTGAGCCGCCCTCCCAAATGGCAATCGACCCCCACCTGCCGGGGTTCAGTTGCCATCTCAGGTCCGGCGCGCCCCCAGCTCCGTCCCCTCCTACTGAAATGGCACTCAGGCCCCAGCTGCCGGGGGTGGATTGCCATCTCGGGCACCGTGGTGTTACTGGTGTTGTTTCTGTTAACTTATGTTACGACCAAGATCCTGGAAAGCCGGGCTTGCCGGGGAGAGCCGTGTGAGCCTTCGAGACACGGTGCAAAACACTACGCAGACATCCCAGCCCACCTACGGCCGCCGTGGGGCGGCGCCTCGCGCGAGGGCCCGTGGCCAACGGGCCCGGCTGGCCGCGTGGTCGATCGTTGCCGCCGGGGTCATTCTGGCCCTGGTGGCCATCCTGGTGGCGTGGCCAAGCGGGAACAGCGAATCGGCCGCGGACGCCCAGGCTGCGGCCGATTCGGCGCTCGCCCAAGTCGATGAGCTCACCGCCAGGATCGAGACACTGGAATCCGACCTGGGTACCGCCACCGCAGCCCTGACCGAGGTCGAGAGGTCCGATCGGTCTTTGGCGAAACGGCTCGACGGGGCGACCGGTCGCCTCGATAAGGCCCTGACGCGGCTCCGGAAATCGACGGACTCCGCGACTGCCGCTGCGGAATCGGCGGCCGCCAACGCATCCTCGGCGCTGGCCAAGGCTGAGGAAGCCGCTCGCAGACTGAACGTCCTGCGAGAGCGATACGACTATCACCTTCGTCGCTACCACGGAGGTGGATAGTGCGACTGGCACGAGACCTCGTAGGAGCGACCTTCTCCGACAGATACCGCCTCATCGCGCGTATTGCGGGCGGTGGCATGGGAGAGGTCTATCGCGGTCACGACATGCTGCTGGACCGCTCGGTCGCGGTGAAGATCCTGCAACCGAGCCTCGCAAGCAACCCCGAATTCGTCCAGCGCTTCAAACAAGAGGCTCGAGCCGCGGCACGATTGCTGCACTCCAACGTCGTGGCCGTGTACGACTACGGTTCCGAGGACGAGCGCACCAACTACATCGTCATGGAGTACGTGGCCGGGACGGACCTCCGCGACCTGCTCGTGGGTCGAGGCGCGCTGGAGCCCTCGCAGGCAGCGGAAATCATGAGCGCAGTCTGCGATGCACTCTCGGCGGCGCATGAGGTCGAACTCGTCCATCGCGATGTCAAACCCGAAAACGTCCTGATCTCGCGCAACGGCACGGTGAAGGTTGCCGACTTCGGTATCGCAGTTGTTGCCGATGCCGAGCGGACGGCCCCGGGCGGCGGCGTTCCGGGGACCCTGCGCTACCTGTCACCGGAGCAGGCCGCCGGCCTCCATGCCACGGCCGCCTCGGACATTTGGGCCGCCGGTGCGTTGCTCTCCGAATGTCTCACCGGCATACCACCCTCACAGGGTTCGGGGCCCGAACTCATGGAACGCCGGGCGCGCGAGGACCCTATTGCTCCCTCCGAGTTCGACCCCGGGGTCTCTCCGGATCTCGACCGCATCGTCATGCGCGCGTGTGCGCTCGACCCCTTGGATCGGTACCCGTCGGCGATCGAAATGGCCGAGGACATCAGGCTCGCCGCGGCGCGATCGCTTCCTGATGCTCCGCCGGTGACAGAACTTCTCCATGAGCTCACGAACGACATCCGTCTTCCGGACTCGTCACCCACGACATTCACAGGCGGCCGGCGCGCCCCCAAACACCGCAAGAGCCGGATCAAGGGCTTCCTTCGTCTTGTGCTCGCGCTCATTCTCGTCGGCCTGATTGGATTCGGAGGTGTCGTGGGCGCTCGTGCCTTGCTGGCACCGGCGATCATCGACGTCCCTACGGTTGTCCAGGCCAATAAAGACGAGGCCGCCGAACGCCTCAGGCGGCTCGGCCTCAGGGTGGATTTCGAATACCGGCGAGACAAATTCGAGACGAAGGGAGAAGTCCTCGACCAGGCTCCACTATCAGGCCGGCTGGAAGAAGGATCGATAGTCACCCTGACGATCTCCACCGGGCCTCCGAGGGTGAAACTGCCACAGTTGGTCGGCCTCACCGTGGATCGGGCTGAGGAGATCCTCAGCCGCGACAAGTACGGGATGAGTATCGGAACCAAGACACGCGATTTCTCGCTCGAGGAAGTAGGAACCATTATTTCGGTCAAACCAGAGCGTCGCCGCGTGGCATGGGGAAGCACGATCGATGTGACCGTCAGCAAGGGGCCGCGCCAGATCGAAGTGCCGGACGTCGTCGGGAAGCAGGAGGCGAAGGCGGTTGCCAAGATCGAGGATGCCGGGTTCAAGGCGGTGGTTGTCCAGGCTCACTCCGATGATGTGGAGGAGGGCAGGGTCATTTCGACCGAACCGGCCGGCGCCGAACCCGTTCCCGAGGCGAGTGAGGTGAAGGTCTACGTCTCGATCGGGCCGGAGTTCGAGAAGCTCAGGCTCCCCGATGTGCGCGGTAAATCGCTCGACGAGGCACGCAGCCGTCTCGAGTCCCTCGGGCTGCGCGTGCGCGTCGTCCAGTCTTGCGACGGAGGTTCGGTCGTCAACGAGACCGATCCCATTTCCGGAGCGGTCGTACGAGAAAACGACCTAATCGCTCTTTTCGTCTGCTAGCGAATCGTCGTTCGGAGAGGGCAGCACCTGCCACGCCTGCATCAACTCCACGAACCGCGGTGTGCAGGGAAGAGTCAGGACCTCATCGAAAGTGACCCATCGAGCGTCGGCGACATCACCCGACGGCGTGGGAACCTCGTTTCCGACGATCTTTGCCCCAAAGTCGAGGATCACGTAGTGGGGGTCACCGACCACCTCGGCGATACCGATGAGATCGCCGACTTCGATGTCGAGGCCGGTTTCCTCCTTGACCTCGCGCGTCAGGGCGCCGGCAAGGTACTCGCCGAACTCGACCCTGCCGCCGGGGATAGACCATAGGCCTTTGGCCGGTTCACGCCCGCGCTGCACCATTAGCAGGGCACCGTCCGAGACCACGATCGCTCCGACGGCCACCTGGGGGATCTGGGAAGAGGCCACGGACACAGGCTAATCCGTCTGACTCCGTGCGCCTAAGCTCATGTCATGACCGGACGTCTCGTTCATGCGCGCGGTGATCTGGCCCTTGATCGCTGTCTTGTGATGGGCATCGTCAATCGCACGCCGGATTCGTTCTACGACGGCGGCCGCATGGACCTCGAGTCGGCGGTCGAACACTCCCTTCGGCTCGTCGATGAAGGAGCAGACGTGCTCGACATCGGGGCGATCAAGGCGGGACCGGGGGAGCCCGTGGACGAGGACGAGGAATTCCGCCGCCTGGTGCCGCTCGTCGCTGCGCTGGCGGGAGCGACCGACGTCCCGATATCGGTCGAGACGGCTCGCCATTCGGTGGCGCACGCAGCAATCGAGGTAGGTGCCGCAGTGGTAAATGACGTGTCGGAACTGGCGGATGAGAAGCTTGCGCCCGTCTGTGCCGAGACCGGCGCGGCCATGATCCTGATGCACCACGGCGGTCAGATCCGTGGGAGGCCGAGGCACCCCCAATATGACGACGTCGTCGAGGACGTTCTCACCCGGTGGAAGGAGTTATCCGATGTCGCTTCTGCCGCCGGCGTTCACTCCGAACGTCTCATGGTCGATCCGGGCCTCGACTTCGGCAAGACCACATTTCACTCTTTAGAGTTGATGAAGAGGCTCCCCGAGCTCATCGCCTCCCCATGGCCCGTCCTCGTAGCGCCGTCGCGCAAGGACGTCGTGGGTGAGAGTCTCGACCTGCCGCCCGATGAACGACTCGAAGGGACGCTGGCATTGGTTGCTATTTCCGTGGGCTCGGGGGCCGCCGCAGTCCGGGTGCACGATGTCCGTGCTGCCGTCAGGGTGACCAGGATGACGGAGACGGTCCTGGGGCGCCGTGATCCCGCCGCGCCGCTCCGAGGCCTGTGGGATTGATCCACGTGAGTATGGCCTCGGCTACCTTTTCCGCCGGGACGCTGTAGAGCCCTGCTTCGATCTCGTGTGCCAACCGCTTCAAATGCATATCTGTCACTTCTATCGGCATTTCGCCCGATTTAATTGATACGTTTTCAGCCATGGCCAAAAGCATACTGATCGTTGAGGACGAGGAGGCGGTGCGGGAGCTGGAGAAGTTCATCCTCGAGCACCAGGGCTACGAGGTCATGGAGGCGCGCGACGGCCTCGAGGGCCTCACGAAGGCCGAATTCCGCAAGCCCGACCTGATCCTTTTGGACCTGATGATGCCGGACGTCTCCGGTGGCCGGATGTACGACGAGATGAAGAAACATCCGGCGACGTCCGATATTCCGATCGTGGTGGTCACCGGCAAGCCAGATGCTCATCAAATCTTCGATGACGAGATCGGGCCCGAGAACGTCATCATGAAGCCCTTCGAGGCCGCCTCCCTCGTCGACCGGATCCGGCATCATATCGGTGACCCCGAGTAAAGCGGCCTAAATGGAATCGGGCGGCGGCTTCCTCATTGCTCTCGGCGCGGTCCTGGGCATGATCTTCGGAAGCTTCGGATCCGTTATCGCATACCGGGTCCCGGTGCGGATGCTGCGTGAGGGTCATGACACCAGCGAAGAGTCCCGGCCCGGGGAGACGGCCGACTCCGTTGCCGACGAGAGCATCCTCACCGGCCGGAGCCGGTGTCCCAACTGTGGCCGCGTTATATCACCTATCGAGAACATTCCCGTGGTGAGCTACATCCTGCAGCGCGGACGTTGTAAGGGATGCGGAATCCGCATCCCGATTAGGTATCCGCTCATCGAACTCGCTACCGGAGTGCTGTTCGCGCTTGCGGCATGGAAGTTCGGATTAACGATCGAGGCGTTCCTCTTTGCCGCCCTCTTCTGGGTCCTGGTCGTTCTAACGCAGATCGACCTCGAATACCGGCTGCTTCCGAATCGCATCGTCTATCCGGCATTCGTCGTTGGGTGGATGGGTCTGGTGGTCGCGGCCCTCGTGGACGGCTCGGCGGACAGGCTGATCGATGGGGCCCTCGGCGCGGTGATCTTCGGCGGGTTCTTCTTCGTCGTTGCTTTTATCTATCCGGCCGGGATGGGCGGCGGAGACGTCAAGCTTGGTTTCGTGCTGGGCACTTTTCTCGGCTATCTCGACGGCGTCGGAGTCGTCCTCGTCGGGATGTTCCTTGCCTTTTTGATCGGTTCCCTTGTGGGCATCGGAGTGATGCTTTTCACTAAGCGGGGCCGGAAGGCAATGGTGCCGTTTGGCCCATTTCTGGCGCTCGGGACCGTGCTCGCGGTCTTCGTCGGGCGCTCCATCGCAGACTGGTACACCGATTTGCTCTAGTCCTGCGCGCGGGGGGCTTTACGATCGAACCATGGACCCCTTTGGAGAAGATCCGGCCGAGAGCGAACCCCTAGACGAGAACGAGCGGGAACTACTTCGGCAGGACCTCGTAGATGTAGAAACCCTCAAGGAGCTTCTGGGCCCCAGGGGCCTCAAAGGCGTCCTCTTCTACTGCGCGGACTGCGAAGAGGATCATTACCTCGCATGGGATTTGCTCAGGGGTAACCTGCAGGAGCTCCTGGACGCCGGCGAATCACCCATCCACGAACCTGCGTTCGACCCGGATCCCGAGGAATACGTCACGTGGGACTACGCGCGCGGGTTCCTCGACGGATACGAAACACTCCAGGATGAAGAGGATGACGCACTGACTGCCCAGCTGATCGACGAGCTCGAGAGGCGGAACTGGGACGAGAACCAGATCGGCGATCTCCTCGGGGCGATGGGAATCGAGCCACCGTCCGATGACGAAGGACCAGCCCGCCGCTGATGGCGCGCATCGTCGCCGTCGCGAACCAGAAGGGCGGAGTTGCCAAGACGACGACCACTCTTTCCCTCGCGGCAGCGCTCTGTGAGCGGGGCCGCCGGGTGCTGGCGGTCGATATCGATCCCCAGGGTGCTCTCACCTACTGCATGGGTGTCGATCCCGATGAACTCGATGAAACTGTGAACGATGTTCTGGTTCGCAGATTGCCGGCCGAGAAGGTCCTCGTTACTAGAGAGGTGGACCTTGTTCCTTCGAACATCGACTTGGCCGGCGCGGAGGCAATCCTTCTTGCCAAGACCGGACGGGAGTTCGCCCTACAGCGCGCGCTGAGGGAGATCGAAGAGCACTACGAGTACATCCTCATCGATTGTCCTCCATCCCTCGGCATCCTGACCATCAACGGCCTGACCGCGGCCCATGAGGTGTTGATACCGCTTCAGTGCGAGGCTCTCTCGCACAGGGGTGTCGGGCAACTGCTGGAGACCCTGGAAGACATCCGACACTTCACGAACCCCACACTCGAGGTCATCGGGCTCATCCCTACGATGTACGACGGCCGATCGCGCCACGCACGGGCGGTGATCGAGGATGTCGGCACCCGATACGGCGTGCGAGTTCTCGAGCCTCCGATCAAGAAATCCATCAGGTTTGCCGAGGCGGCTCAAGCGGGGAGATCGATTCTGTCCTACGCTTCGGGGCATCCCGGTGCAGAGGCATATCGAATTCTTGCCGGACAAATCGACGGGAGGTGATCAAGACGGAGAGCGCGGGCACCTCCCGAGGCAAATACGCCCTCTACAGCGCCTCAGAGAGACGGCCCTTCACCTGCACGGTGGAGTGTTCGAGCTGCAGGGAGGAAACACGAGTCTCCTACATCGAGCTCGCCGCTCTATTGTTCCCGGTCCATTTCCACGTTCCACTTTTGCGCTATCACTACTCGTGGTTTCGGTGTCCGGCCTGCGGGCGCCGAACATGGCTGAGGGTGCATCCGACCCGATGAGGTGTGGGCGGCTGTGTCCGGGGATACTTCAGTAGCGGTCTACGGAAGGAGGACGTGTGGCGAAGAAGGCGTCGAAACAGATGAAGGAGGTCCGCAAGCAAGTGCGGGCCACGGCTCGCGGCGCAGGTGATGTCGGCAAAAAGGTTGTCGACACCGCTCGTCAAACGGCACGCGAGGTGTCGAAAACGCGCGATGCAAAACGCGCTCGCAAGCAGGTGAAGTCGGCTTCAAAGGCCGTCAAGGCCGCGGCGGGTGCAGCCACGACGCTCGCCAAGACTGCAGCGAAGAGGGGCCAGGAGGGAGCCAAGAAAGTCGCCGGCTCAAAGGAAGTGAAGACCACGAAAGTCAGCGCACGAAAGGCGGCCGACGCCACGAAGAAGGCGGCAAAGACGACCACAAAAACCGCGCGGGCACGGAGCTCCGAGGCAACTAAAAAAGCGCGCACCAAGGTGGGGGAGGCACGCAAGAAGGTCGCTAAGTAATTTAGGAGCCCGACAGAACTAAACGGCTGACCCCGGTTCACATAAAGCTGTTTTGGACCGACTATGAGATATGAGCGATAGAGGACCGAGGTCGCAGCCCTCTCGAGCTCAGTGGCTGCGACGCCTAGCTTCTCGCCGAAAGGAGCTAGCTTCTCGCCGAAAAGAAAAGGTCGCTTTCGTCCTCTCCGGCGGCGGGCCACTCGGCGCCCTTCAGGTCGGTGCGATCAAGGCCATGTTCGAACGCGGGATCGTCCCCGAACTCGTCGTCGGCACGTCCGTGGGGGCTCTAAATGCGGCGTTCATCGCCTTCGATCCCACGGCAGAGGGATCAATAAAGCTCGAATCCATTTGGAAGGCGCTCGCCAAGGACGACCTCTTCCCTCCCTCTCGATTCAGGGCACCGTGGACGAGATTCCTTATGAGGGGGGATCGGATCTTCGAGAACAGCGGGATCAGGAGGATCATTTTAGGTGGTCTCGGCGACGTTAGGTTCGAGGACGCTCGAATTCCGCTTGCGGTTATCGGCGCAGACCTCGAGACCGGTGAGGAACGAGTATTCACATCGGGAGCCGTCATCCCCGCGCTGCTCGCATCAACCGCCCTCCCGGGTGTCTATCCGCCGGTTCTCATCGACGGCCGGCAGTACATCGATGGGGGAGTTGCGAACAACGTGCCGGTGGCGCCTGCCCTGGCGATGGGCGCCAGTACCGTCTATGTGCTCGACACCACTGCGGTAAACCACAGGCGGCGTGACCTGAACCGACCACTCGATTACCTAATGCACGCCTTCACGCTCGCGCGCGGAAACAGATTCCGGATCGAACTCCCCTTCCTTCAGGAAACGGCTCGTGTGATACCCGTCCCCCTGCCGCGCCTCGATTTCCACGTGCCGCTGGCGTCGCTCGAATACTCGTCCCGGCTCATACAGCTCGCATACGAGACGGCCGACCGTTTCTTCACGCGACCGAGCACGGGCGAGTTTCCACCACCGGCTACGTCACTGTCGTGATCTGGTCCCTCGATTCGAGGGCACAACGTTGACAAGGTAAACACCGCACACAACTGCGACGAATCCAGCGAAGAAGATGGGCTCGACGCGTTCCGACAGAAGCAGGATTCCGAGGAGCGCAGCGACCATCGGGTTGACGTTGATGTAGACCGCAACGCTCGTCGGAGATAAATGCGACAGCGCCGAGGTCCACAGAGAGAACGCGAGCGCGCCTCCCAAGACGCCCAAGAAAAGCACCAATCGAACCGAGCTTCCGGCGCCCGTTAGTCCCCCGGGGAGCGCCGCCGGCAACAGGAGTATCGTCCCTATGCCCATGGAGTACGTCGTTACCGTCAGTGCTGAGTACGACTTTAGGGCACGTTTGGCTAGGACGCCGTAGAGCGCGCCGAGGAACGCGGTCACGAGCATCAGCGCATCACCCAGGAGAGCATCCTTGCCGGCCTGCGTGCTCGCGGTCCCAATGGCAAGGGCCACGCCTGCAACAGTCAAAAGCACCCCGAGGGTCTGGCGCGTGTGCAATCGTTCCCCGGCAAGGAGTCTGCCAAGGATGATGCTCCATACGGGCAGCGTCGCAATGACAACTGCACCGCGCGACGCCTCCGTGAACTTCAGTGCTGTATTGAACGTCAGGGGAAAAGCCGAGAAGAAGATTGCACCCAAGAGGGCGAGAAAGGGGATGTCCCGGCGGGCAACTCTGAGCCGCTCGCGGGCACCAATCGCCAGCACGAGCAACAAGATTGCAGCTCCCTGCCCGAAGCGCAGAACGGCCAGGTCAAGAGGGGGTATGTCCTTCACCGCAGCTCGCACGGCCACGACCGAGGCACCCAAGAGGATGGCCGCAAGGAAGGCTCCGAGGTTAGCGCCGACCTGTCCGGAGACGAGGTCAGTCCGGAGTCTTATTCCGCACCGCCCATGGTTTCAACATGGCGTAAACGGCTTCGGTCATAGGAATGGGCACGCCGTTCTTCCGTCCCAATCTGACCACCGTCCCGTGGAGGGCCTCGAGCTCCATCGGCCTCCCGTGTGTCATGTCGAAGTGGAGCGACGAGTACCCCCCTGGCTCCAGAGATTCTGCAAACGCGAGCTGGCGAGCTGGTGTGTCCGACGGGAGAGCGACGCCCTCTGCAGCAGCAACTGAGTGGACCTCCTCCAGGATCCTGCGGAAGAGGGCCCAGGACTCTGCAGTGGAGCGGATCTCGCCCAACGGGAGTCGTACGACGGAAGTAGTCCCCGCCATCGCGCAAATGAAGGCGAACTTCGACCATAGACCGGCTCGGATGTTCTCTGAGAGCTCGGCACCGATCCCAGCCTCAGAACATTGCCTCAACAAAAGTTCTCCCCGTTCGCTGCGCGTTCCATCCATTTCGCCGAAAACGAGCGTTGCCGGGCCTCCGGTATGCGCGATCACACCGGGCTCGGCTATCTCGGCAAAGATGTATGCGATTCCTCCCATTACGTGAGGATCGCCCACCGCACTCGCGATCTTGCTCTCGTTATCCACGCCGTTCTGAAACGAGACCACGGCTGTGTCGGCCCCGATGAGCGGCGGGAGTTGCGAGGCAGCGCTCTCGGTGTGAAACGACTTCACGGTAAAGAAGACGAAGTCACAGGGACCAATGTCGGACGGATCGTCGGTAGCGGGGAGCGCGACTTCAAAGTCACCCGTCACGCTGCGCACCCGAAGGCCCTCGTCGCGCAGCGACTGCAAATGGTTGCCGCGAGCAATCAAGTGGACGTCCGCCCCGGCCCTGGCGAGCCGGCCGCCGAAATAACCACCCACCCCGCCGGTGCCAAACACTGCGATCTTCACGTCGTCCCCTCCAACGTCGGGCAAAGCCATCCGCGGCTCGTCGTAAACCTGAGCCCGGGGCGCGGCTCCCCAGAGACTATTCCTTGAGCAAGCTAAGCTCATCGGTACAGAGGACGACCGGGGAGGAACCGTGAACAACGGACCGACCACGCCCACCATAGTTGCTCCTGTAGCCCTGCGGGACGATATGAGTCCGTACGAGGCCGCCACCTACTTCTTTCACAGTGCAGCCGACCGCCTGAAGCTCAGCGACGATATGCGGGCTGTGTTGTCGTCGTCGTATCGCGAGCTGGCCGTTCAGATTCCGGTGCGGATGGACGACGGACGGCTCGAGGTCTTTCGCGGCTATCGGATCCAGCACAACGGCGCCCGCGGACCATACAAGGGCGGGGTGCGATATCACGAGTCGGCAGACCTGGATGAGGTCCGCGCGCTTGCCGCGCTGATGACGTGGAAGAACGCACTGATCGATGTCCCGTTCGGCGGAGCGAAGGGTGGAGTTCAATGCGAGCCCGGGGTCCTGTCACGGGAGGAGCTCCAGCGACTGACACGGAGCTTCACGGCAATGATCTCGTACGTCATAGGCGTACACCGCGACATCCCCGCTCCCGACATGGGGACGAACGCTCAGACAATGGCATGGATGATGGACGCGTACGGAAAGAAGTACGGCTACGAGCCGGCCATAGTGACTGGGAAACCCGTTGAGCTTGGAGGTTCGCCGGGGCGCGAGGAGGCGACCGGACACGGTGTGGTCATCTGTGCCCGTGAGGCGGCGAAACGGCTCGGAGTCGATTGGAAGAACGCTCGGATCGTGGTCCAGGGATTCGGCAACGTGGGCTACTGGACATCGGCGATCGGGCAGGAACTGGGTGCCACCATCGTTGGCGTATCCGATGTCGGGGGTGGTACGTACAACCCACGTGGATTGGACGTGGCGAAGCTCAGGGATCACATGAAGGACTCCATCTCCGTAGCCTCCTACGGAGATGGCGATCAGGTGACCAATGAAGAGCTTCTAGAACTCGACTGCGACATCCTCATCCCCGCGGCGATTCACGGCGTCATCAACACTGGGAACTCCGACAGGGTGAAGGCGAAGGTGATCGTCGAGGCGGCCAATGGCCCAACCACACCCGCTGCGGATCAGATTCTCGAAGCCAGGGGAGTAAAGGTGGTGCCGGACATCCTCGCGAACTGCGGCGGGGTGACGGTCTCGTATTTCGAGTGGGTTCAGAACATCCAGCAGTTCCGATGGGAGCTGGACAACGTCAACTTTGAACTCAAGAAGAGAATGAAGAAAGCCTCGGAACAAGTCTTCTCTTACGCGACAGATCACGAGCTGCCTCTCAGGGACGCGGCGTTCGACATCTCGGTGGAGAGGGTGGCTCACGCCGCGGAGATCCGCGGGTACGTGTAATTTTTGGTAGTTGTCCTCGCCGTTTTACTTGAAGCGCCAGCAGTGCGACCATGCTCGCGAGCGCCATTTTTCTTTCGGGCAAAAACAACGCATTCCGGTAGATAGCGCGCGGAGCGGAGGATTGCCGGGAAGGAGAGGGTGGCAGGATGCCGAACAAGAGGGGGAAAGCAGCCGCCGGCCCCGAAAGGTCGTGATGATGGGCGACAGAGCGTGCGCATGGATGTCAGGTCCTACGGGCCCTAATTTCCGCGTTCCGGATCTCAAGTGGTGGCTCGCCTTATCCCGGGGCAAGTTGGCGACCGGCGACCGATGCCGCCCCCGCTCGCGGCCCGCCGTAACGTGCGCTACGACTCCTACGTTTATCTCTCCCCTCGACCGATCCAAGTAGGCTGTGCGGCCAGCTAGAGGATCGGCGTTCCAAGCAAGGAGCAGCGCGTGTCCGTTGAGAAGTCCATCGATCTAACTGCAACCGGATCAACGATCGAGCATGCCGTCGAGGAGGCAGTTGGCCGAGCGAAACTGACGCTCCAAGGGGTGTCGTCCTTCGAGATCGAACGCATCGACGGGATCGTCGGTGAAGAGGACATCTCGTACAGGGTGCTCGTCCGAGTCTCGTTTGTCGTCAAAGAACACCTTCACGAGTAGGCCCGCTCGAGACCGGTGATCCAGCATCGCCGCCGCGAACCAGCACCCGGCGTATTTCGCCTCGTCCTTCCGTTGCCCTGGCCCGGCCTAGACCGTGTAAATGCATACGCGCTCGCCGACGACGAGGGCGTCATCCTCGTTGATTGTGGTGCCAGGGATCCCGCTGTGGAGACTGGGCACGAACTCGACCACCTGGAGGCTGCCCTCCGTGCGGTTGGATTCGAACTCTCTGACGTTCGTCGGCTGATCCTGACGCACCCTCACCCCGACCATTTTGGGTTGGCCGGCCGTCTGGTCGACGAGACCGGTTGCGAAGTCTGGATTCACTCGAGCAGCCGTGAAGAGCTCGACTTCTACCGCGACCCGGTCGCGGCGCGCGAACGAATCCGCGCTCTCCTGGCGGGCCATGGGATAGGTGGCAACGACCTCCAGGAGCTTACCGGTTTCGTCGACTGGTCTGCCTTCCTCACCGGAATCATCGAAGCGACGCGGACACTCAACGATCGTGACGAGTTCCGGGTAGGTGATCGGTCCTGGACGATCGTTCACACGCCGGGACACTCGCGCTCGCATGTGTGCCTGTGGGCCGCCGCCGACCGGCTGTTGATCTCAGGTGATCACCTCCTCGGGACGATCACCCCACACATCGACTATCACGGTGACGGTGACCCGCTGGGAGATTTTCTCGGCTCATTGAGGAAGATCGAACAACTCGATCCCGGCCTCGTCCTTCCAGGTCACGGTCGCCCCTTCTCCGACGGAGGTGCGCGCGCTCGATCCGTTGTGCGACACCACGATCGCCGGCTGGGGTCGATCCTTCAGGTGGTCAGAAGGGAGCCGCATTCGCTCGACGAGATCACCGACGGGATCTTCGGATCGACACTGCTCAACTTCCAGCGCCGGTTGGCGCTCGGAGAGGCGCTCGCCCACCTCGTCTATTTGGTCAAGCGGGGCGAGGTCGAGCAACTGGGTGACGACGGGGCCTACCGCTACCGGAAGAAGCCGCGCGGGGAAAGCAGAGGGTCCTGAATGGGCTCCCTCGCGATAGTCGATGCGGACGAGTTGTATACGTTCGCCGAGCCGGCGCCCCTTCGGGGGGCGGAGCTGGCAGCAGTCGAGCCGCTGAACCGAGCATCTCTGGTCTGTGAGGAAACAGCCATCGCCTCGGTAGGGGACGGAGGCGATGCGGACGTCACGATCGACGCGCGCGGATGCACCGTGGTGCCGGGGTTCGTCGACCCCCACACACATCTGCCTTTTTTCGGGTGGCGCGCCGATGAGGATGCAGCAAGGCTTGCCGGATTGCGCTACGAAACCCTTCATCGCGAGGAAGGCGGCATCTACCGTTCGGCGCGTCTTCTCGCTGAGGCCACCGACGAAGAGGTCCTCAGTTTTTCCGAGGATCTTGCCTCGAGGATGCTGCAGCGCGGAACTACAACGTTCGAAACGAAGTCCGGCTACGGACTGAGCATCGACGGCGAGCTGCGTCAGCTCCGCCTTGCACGCACACTGGGGGAGCGGGTTCGCCAAACCGTAGTCACCACCTGCCTGGCGGCGCATGCAGTTCCACGGGACAAGTCGGAGGGAGAGTGGGTCGGCGAGATAGCTAGTGTCCTCCTTCCCCGAGTTGCGTCGGAAGGGCTCGCGTCCGCCTGCGACATCTACGTGGAATCGATTGCCTTCCAACTCGAACATGCGGCGCGACTTGCGCAAGTGTCGGAGGAGCTGGGCCTGCGGATGAGGGTGCACTCCGATCAACTCGAGGACGGGCAGAGCGCGGCATTCGCAGCCAGGTGGGGGCTCGCGTCGGCGGATCATCTGAACCACACGTCGGCGGCGGCCGTGGGTGATCTCGCCGGTAGCGACACCGCCGCTGTCCTTTTGCCGGGAGCAACCTTCACTCTGCGGCAGAACAAGAAGCCTCCGGCGCGAAGCCTGATCGAAGATGGAGCCATCGTTGCGTTGGGGACCGATCTCAACCCCGGCACCTCGCCGCTGCACTCGATGCTCTTCGTCATAGCGCTGGCCTGCCGCATGTACGGTTTCCGGCCCCGTGAGGCTCTGGTCGCCGCCACCGTGAACGCTGCCTTCGTGCTGGGTCTGCACGAGCGGATCGGCAGGCTTGCGCCGGGATGCCGGGCGGATGTCGTTGTCCTGGATGTGCCGTCTTTCGATTCGGTCCCGTACCGCCCCGATCACGATCCCGTGCTGGCCGTGGTCTGCGGCGGCGAGCTGGCCTATGTGTCTCCGGCAGGAGAGGAGCGCATCAAGACCACGTAAGCGATGCCAGTGCGTCGCTGGTTTCCTCCTACGGAGTCCCGGATCACGGCGGCCCGCGCTCACCATCTGGGGGTGGCCCACGTTTCCCATCCGGCGGCGGCGGGGTCAGCTTGCCGGCTTTGCGATCGCGTTTGGTTTTGTCCTCGTGGCATGGATCGCAGCGCCACTTGAGGTTGGTGGTCGAGGACGGCCCACCGACATTGCGGGGTTGGACGTGATCGCGTTCGGGTCTGAACCGGTTGCCGCAGTCGGCACATTTCACGCCGTCGAAATCCGGAGGAGGCCCGAGTTCCAGTGCCTTCTGGACGTCGACCGGGATGTTTTTCGTCCACCGTTTGAAGTGCCGGAGGTCTACTCCGTCGGAGAACACGCCGTTCAGGAACGCGTCCTGAGCGATCTGTTTTGCGACCTCGGGAGGAACAGGTCCGACACCGGGGATCTTGCAGAACTCACCATCCTTGACGTCGGTCCAGCCCCGCTGAGCAACGTCGTGACTGACGAGCACGACGAGTTCGGGCCGGGTCGTGCGGCCCTTGCCGTTGCCGGACAGCATCTTGGCGTAGGCATCTGCACAGTGGCGTTCGAACGGCTCCTGGGCCCCGTTCTTCTTGGCCTCCCGGTACAGGCGGGACGCCTCGGCGTCGGCGCGGTTGACGATCGGGGTCCCGATGTGGGGCTGGAACTGGAGGTGGATGTTGACCATCCCGAGGTCGTCTCTGAAGCTCCGGGCGGACCGGGCCTGCTTCTGGCGCTCGCCCAGTCCCCGATGCTGC
>DASQUP010000010.1:0-4556 GCA_035641235.1 Actinomycetota bacterium | reverse complement strand
GCCAGCCTCGCAAGGCCGCAGCGGAGGAGCGTACCTGGAAGGTACGTGACGGAGCGAAAACGCCGCGAGGCGCCGCGGCTTCGCCGCCAAAACCGGCGAGATGTTGTGGGGCGCGGCACTAACTTAGATCCACGACCTCTGGCTTGACGAGCCGCTCGAAGTCGGAATAGCTCATGTGGATCGCATCGGTGTGAGTACACGCATTGAAGACAATCGTTTCCTGGGCCTGAAGCGAACCATCGACGTAGACGGGCATGTCATACAGCGTTCCGTTCCCCATTGGGGGCATAGCTCCGGTGTCGCAGTCGGGGAACTGGGTGGAGAACTCATCCTCTGTGGCGAGGCGCGCTCCGCCGGCGCCTAGCGCGCTCGCCGCTTTGTCGAGATCCACCTGCTGCGGCGCCGGAACAACGGCCATCGCCAGCTGGTCGCCTCCGGAGACGAGTACGACCTTCGCGAGCTCTCGGCCCGGAACGTGTTCGGCGGCCGCAACTTCCTGGGCCGTGAATGCCTCGGGATGGTGATGCATCTGGAAGGGAACCCGGTTGTCACGCAGAAATGATTCGAGTCGATCCTTTCCGTTCATCGCCCACCTCCGGGTGCGACTTTGACGATGCCGTCGAATCGAGTGTCGCGCAAGGACCTCGTGCGGCCAAGCGCGGGTGGACTAGCGGAGCCCACCGGCGATCCCTGCGGCCTCCGGCCGGGATCGCAACCTCAACATCGCCGCCGCACCCAACGCAGGTCCCGGTGCAAGGAAGGCGAACGCCCATCTCCACGTGAGTGCCCGTTCCAGGACCGGCATCAACCAGATCGTGGCGACGGTCAAGGTGAACCCGAGTGCGAGCTGAAGCGTAAGTGCAGTACCGACGTAGGCCTGGTCGGCCAGCTCGGTCACGATCGTGGAGAACTGGGCCGAATCGGCCACTACGGCGAACCCCCACACGAGGGCGATCGTTACCACGAGCCATGTTGGGCCGCCAAACGCAAACCCAATGAGGATCGAGCACACGCCCGAGACGACCATCATCAGGGCTGTAGTGTTCGTCCGGCCCCAGCGGTCACCCAGGATGCCGCCGACCCAACACCCCAGTCCGCCTATGCCGATCACTGCGAACGTGATGTATGGGGCGGCGGTTGACGATCGATCGCCCGGTCCGATCGAGCTCGAGATGAACACCACGAACCATGCCCACATCGCGTACAGCTCCCACATATGCCCGAAGTAGCCGAGGGAAGCGAGCCGAACGCCGCGATTCGAGAACACCAGGCGGACCTGCCGCGGATCGAACACTGCCTTCGGGAAGCGGTAAGGGCCTTCACGCACCCAGGTGATGACGATGAGTCCACCGGCCAGCGTCAGCACCGACGTTACGAAGATGACCACTTTCCACTCCAGCCCACCAAGCCCGTTGACGAGATGGGGCATCGCGGTGCCGACCGTGAGGGCCCCCACGAGGATGCCCAGCGCGGAACCGCGGCCCCGCACGAACCAGGTCGCCATGAGCTTGAGCGCCGGTGGATACACACCTGCAAGAAAGAACCCGGTCATGAAACGCAGCGGGATCGCCACGCCGGCCCTGTCTACGGCCGAAATCGCCACGTTGGCCAGCGCAGCTCCGAGGGAGCCGGCAAGGATCACATGTCGCGGGGCAAAGACGTCGGCCAGGCTGAAGGCACTCGAGACGAGCGCGCCGACGACGAATCCCAGCTGCACAGCAATGGTGAGCCACGACGCGGCGGCATCGCCGAGGTTCCATTCGGCTCGAAGTTGCGGGATGACCGCCGATGCCGAGAACCACGTGGTCATCGACAGAACGAGGGCTACGGCAAGGATGGCGAGGACGCGCCACCGCCCGGCATCAGGCTCTTCCACGCGAAAGCTAGAGGGCCTCTGTGTAGACGAGGGCCGTCCCATCGAGGACAACAACACCTTCCTGATTTGCAATCGTCGTCTTGAGCTTTGTGATCGGCTTGTCCGATCTCGCTTCGATAACCTCCACGGTGGCCGTTATCTCGTCGCCGGGGCGGACCGGTGCCTTGAACGACCAGTCGACGTGCAGGAAAACGCTGCCCGGACCCGGCAGGTCCTCGGCAACCACTGCATTGAGCAAACCGGAGGTGACGCCCCCCTGCACAATCAGTCCGTTGAACCGCGACCGGACGGCTTTTGCCTCGTCGTAGTGCAGTGGGTTGCGATCACCGGTCATCTCCGTGAACAGTTCGATGTCGCGTGTGTTTACGGTGCGGGTGCGGCGAGCGGTGTCTCCCACCTTCGGCATGGTCCAGAGCTTCCCACGAACTGTTCGCTCTCACTCACGCATACCGTGAGTCAACGCGAACAGTTCAGGATGCGCGCGAGCCCTCGGCTGGCCCAAAGATGACCAGCAGCGCCAGGTGCTCCGTGATCTCCGTGAATCTGTGCTCCTCCCTCGCCCCCACAAAGATCACGGAACCTGGACCAACGTCGAGAGCACCGCTTGGTCCCACGATCTTGGCTCGACCGCGCAGGACGACATAGATCTCGTCCTCCAAGTGAGGAGACTGGTCGTCGATCCCCGCGACTGGGATGGAATAGGTGCCGACGCTCAGGTCCGGGACGCGCAGATGCTCTTCGTAGTGGTTGGCCTCCGTGCCTGAGGAGGTAAAGCGCCCGGCTGCCTCCAGTATCTCCATGGGCTGAGCCCCCTCGCTGGAAGATTGTTAGCGGGGTCCAATATGCCATCCCGGCGTGGGATCAGCCCATGTAGAGGATGTCGTCGACAGGACCTATTGGCAGCGTGTCCATGTGCGTGCCCATAGCGGAGTCGATCATCACGATCGCGTCGGCGACGGCAACGAAGACGGTGCGCCCGTCCGGGCTCACCTCGAGTCCCGTCACGTCACCATCCATGCGCCATCTGTTCACCACCCTTAGGGACGAAGTGTCGATCGTCACAACCGTGTCGTTCCCGGCGACATACAGGAGGCCCGAACTGGACGCCACAGAGAACGTCTTGTTGTCGCGATCTCCGAGCGGCAGCTGCGCGACCCTGAGCACCTTCACTTCAGCGGGGTCGACGATCGCAACGGCTCCGTTCGTCCAGTCGGAGACGTAGAGCTCTTTGCCGTCGGGCGAGATGTCGATCGAACTCGCCGTGGCGCGCCCCCGTCCGAAGGGCAACGGCAGGTCGATGCAGTGGGCCCATCCCTCCTCGAGATTCAACTGGTGGACGAATGCGTTCGTTCGACTACGTGAGGGGCCGGCCGGTGCTCCGTGCGCGTAGTTGGGGCCCTGGCGCGTGTAGAGCGTGTAGAGCTCGTCGCCATCCGGAGCAAAGACCTGGGTCCGCCCCGTTCCCCGCATCTGATCCGGAGCGCCCTTCAGCCGCCCGATAGGGAAAACCCTGCCCGACCTGAGGCTCAGGATGCGGACCCTGTACCGATCAGGATCGTCCGGCGGGATGTACTCGATCATGTACAGGCTCTTGCCGTTCGTGGAAAAGGCTTCGGGTTCGAAGTTCCCCAGCAACCTGTACCTTCGCTCGACCCCCGCATCCGGGGTGCCCACCACGACCGTCGTGCGCCTCCGCCCGTCCGGCAGCCAGGGCGTCGCCCCCTCGGATCGAGGTTCGGTCAGAGCGACTTTGCCCCCCGGCCCGGCGACATTGGCCGCGAAGGTGCCACGGATCGTCATCTTCGTCAGGTGGGCGGCCGCCCCAGGATCCCAGCGAATGAGAGTGGTGGTCCCCTGTTTGTACCTCGTCGAGTAGATCTCGGTGAAGTCCCGGCCGACGACCGCGTTCGGGATCTCCATTCGCACCGTGGCATCCGGAACGTTCACGGCGGCGATTCCATTGGCCGTGTCGACCCACAGGACTCCGCTCGGCTCGTGGAGCTCGAGTCCCGCCTGCTGAGATGCCTCCGGCCCACACGCCACCAGCAGCGTGAGTCCGAAAAGCAGCAGGGTTCTCGTTGGGTTCCGCATCACATGCCATACACCGCGCGCCGTCGGATGGTTCCAATTGGGGCGCGGGCGGCGCGCCGAGAACGGCTACGCTCCCGGACATGAGGGTCGCCCTGCTCACACGCGAATACCCGCCTGAGGTGTACGGGGGCGCGGGTGTGCACGTCGAATACCTCGCGGTCGAACTCGCCCGGCTCATCGATATCGAGGTGCGGTGTTTCGGCGCGCCCCGCGAGGCCACATCCGACGGTCCCGATGTCCTGGCCTTCACTCCATGGGAGACGGTTGCGCGCGGCGAGCCGTACTCGAGCGCACTCCAGACAATGTCCGTCAATCTCGCGATGGCCACGGGTCTCGAAGATGCCGATCTCGTCCACAGCCACACGTGGTACGCGAACTTCGCCGGCCACCTCGCGCGGCTCATCTACGACGTTCCTCACGTGGCTACGACGCACAGCCTCGAACCGCTTAGACCGTGGAAAGCCGAGCAGCTCGGCGCCGGGGGTTACGCGCTCTCAAAGTTCTGCGAAAAGACCGCGCTGGAGTCCGCCGATGCGATCATCGCCGTTTCCTCCGCCATGCGCACGGACGTCCTCGAGTGTTACCCGGC
>DASQUP010000009.1:0-2980 GCA_035641235.1 Actinomycetota bacterium | reverse complement strand
ACCGGAGACATCGGCGTGCTCTCCAAAGAGATCGGCCCCTAAAAAGGCCAACTGTCTGCTGTGAGTCACGGTATGCGTGACTGATTGCAGACAGTTCGAAATTAGGGGACGAATTTGTAGCCGAGGCCTCGGATCGTCACCAGGTGTGTGGGCGCGTGGGGGTCCCCTTCGCACTTAGCGCGCAGCCGTTTGACGTGCACGTCGAGTGTGCGGGTGTCGCCGTAATAGTCCGATCCCCAGATGCGGTCGATGAGCGTCTCGCGCGTGAGTACCCGACCTGAGTTCTCCATCAGTAGCTCAAGCAGCTCGAACTCCTTGCGCGGGAGGTGCACGGCATCCCCGTTCACCGTCACCTCGAAGCGCTCCGGATCAAGTCGGATGCCGCCGCCCTCCAATACACCACCGGCGGCCGCCTTCTCGGTGCTCGTGCGGCGCAGCACCGCCTTCATCCGGGCCACGAGTTCGCGTGTGCTGAAGGGCTTGGTCACGTAATCATCTGCGCCGAGTTCAAGGCCCACAACCTTGTCGATCTCGGCATCGCGCGCCGTGAGCATGATGATCGGCACGTTGGAGCTGCGCCGTATTTCCTTGCAGATGTCCTCGCCGGCCATGCCGGGAAGCATCAGGTCGAGCAGCACCAAGTCGGCGCCGTTGGTGCGCCAGCGCTCTAGGCCGGCGATGCCGTCCGTTGTTCTGTCGACGTCGTATCCCTCTCGCCCGAGTTGATACTCGAGCGCCTCCCCGAATCCTTCCTCATCTTCAATAAGCAGTACTCGCGGCACCCGTGCCTCCTGTCCCTAGACCTATCCGGCCGCCGACTGAAGGGGTTCAGCGGGGGCGATCGGCAGCCGGACCGTGAATGTCGATCCGCGCTCAAGCTCGCTCTCCAATCCGATCGTTCCGCCGTGCAATTCCACGGCGTGCTTGACGATCGCAAGGCCGAGTCCCGTCCCACCACGGTCGCGCGACCGAGCTTTGTCGACCCTGTAGAACCGCTCGAAGACACGTTCCTGAGCTGCCATCGGAATTCCCATGCCGGTATCGATTACCCGCACCACAGCCTCATCGCCCTCCGGCCTGATATCGAGCGCGACGTGGCCTTCCTCTGGTGTGTAGCGGATCGCGTTGTCGAGCAGGTTGCGCAACATCAACGAGAGTTGCTGCTCGTCTCCCGATACCAAAACGTGGGGCGAGATGCTCATGTTCAGTTCGATGTCTTTGGCGGCGGCGGACTCCAGCGCGAGTTCGCCCTCGCGCTGACCAACGACAGACATGTCGACGCGTTCCTTGGACACCTTGGCCGGCTCCTCGAGGCGAGAGAGATCGAGCAGGTCCCCGATCAACCGTCCGAGCCTCACCGCCTCTTTCACGAGTTGTTTGGAGAACCGGTCGGCTGCATCAGGGTCGTCTTGAACGGCCTGACGAACGGCCTCGGCAAGAGCCTGCAAGCTGGCAACGGGACTCTTCAGCTCGTGCGATGCATGTGCGACGAACTCCGTGCGGATTCGCTGTGTGCGGAGCGCCTCCGTTATGTCGTCGATGATCAGGATGGTGCCCGATCGGTCGGGCATGGGTGTCCCCCGAACGTCAAGGTGCCGGCGGGTGGGGAACCACGTCTCTACCGTTCGTTCGACGTCCTCGAAGTTCGTGTGTGCCTCTTTTGCGACGGCCATAACCTCGTCGGACGTTGCACGGAGGGCGAAGCCCTGTCCATCGAGTCCGAGTAGCGATCGAGCCGACGAGTTCGCAAGAACCGGTTGCATCTGGTCGTCGAGGAAGACGACACCCTCCGAGATCCGTTCGAGGACGTCCTCGACGCGCTGGGTGCGCTTGCCGGTTTCGGCCCTGGGCGCGGGGGGAGCAGGCGCCGCTTCCGCCCGGCGGAGGCGGGCATACAGAAACCCCACGACGACCGCCAGGGCGCCGGCGACTAGCAGCAGGGCAACTGTTCCAGCTTCCACTTGGTTTCCTCACCCAGAAGTTTAGTTGTGGGAGTTCATATGACCGCGATGTGAGACTGCTTCTATACGTTCAGTTTCCCAAACGTTCGCGGGGTGGACATATCTCCAGGCGGCTCTGCTTTCAGAATCGGCGTGAGTTCATGAAGTTATGCTTGCCTTGTACAGCTGCGGGTAGGCTTCGATGATGGTTCAGCGGCTTGGATTTCACGAGGCACTCGAGGCCGGCGAGCAGAGTCTCCTAGCGCAGGCCGCAGAGGTGAAACGCCTGCTGGCGCACGTGCTCGAGGCGGTCGAACGGCGCGACGCGGACATAGCCCGGGAGGTCATTGCCGGTGACGACGAAGTCGACGCCCACTACCTCGAGACCGAGACTCAGGTTCTCAACCTGCTGGCATTGCAGGCTCCGGTTGCCAGCGATCTCCGCCTGGTAACCGCGATCATTCACTGCAACATCCACATCGAGCGCATGGGCGACCTGTGCGTGAACATCGCGAAATTCGTCCAAGGAGACCACCCCTATCCCACGGATTCACCCATGGTCACCCGGATCGGCGAGATGGGGACGCGGGCCAGCGAGATGCTCGACAACACGATCCAGGCTTTCGCTCAGAGGAGTCTGGAGCTGGCCGAGATGCTGCCGATCAAGGACAACGTGCTCGACCGACTGAACCGCGGGATGCTGGACGAACTCAAGCAGTATGTCGATGACGACGTCAGCTTCGAGTGGGCGACGAACCTGGTTCTCGTGGCGCGTTACCTCGAGCGCTTCGGCGACCACTGCGTGGACATCGCCGAACAGACTGCATTCCTCGTCAGCGGAGTGTTCCGCGAGTTCACCGACGCCTCCCACCCCGACTAACCCGTTCTTTTCTCCTGTATGCACCCTCACGGTGCCTAGAGAAGAAAAGAACGGGCCTAGGACGGACGCAACTTCAACAGGGTCGCCTCGGGGGGGCGCGCCAGCCTGATCGGCGCGAACCTTCCCGTCCCCAGGCCGGGACTCACGTGCAGCCAGGTGC
>DASQUP010000008.1:0-24732 GCA_035641235.1 Actinomycetota bacterium | reverse complement strand
ATCGACCTCGGCACCGCCAATACCCTCGTCTACGTGAAACAAAAGGGCATTCTGTTTGCCGAACCTACCGTTCTGGCCCTCAACAAGGAGACCGGCGCCGTCCTCGCTATGGGCGAGGAAGCGTGGCAGATGATCGGACGGACGCCCGGATACATCGTCGCCGTGCGACCGTTGCGGTCGGGCGCTATCTCCGACTTCGACATCACAGAGAAACTCATCAGACTGATCCTCCAGAAAGCCGGAGTGAGCCGGTGGGCGAGGCCCAAGGTTCTTGTGTGCGTCCCGAGTGCACTCACCGACGTCGAGCGGCGCGCGGTCGAGGAAGCGACCCTGTCGGCCGGTGCTCGTTCGTGCCACTTGATCGAGGAGCCCATTGCTGCGGCCATAGGTGCCGGCCTCCCCATACACGAACCGATGGGGAACTTCGTCGTGGATGTCGGCGGGGGGACCAGCGAGGTTGCGCTGATTTCAATGGGGGGGATAGTGACCAACGCCGCGGTCCGCTTGGGTGGTTTCGACCTCGACGCCGCGATTCAGAGTTTTGTGCGCCGCGAGTACACGATTGCGATCGGCGAGCGCACGGCCGAGCGCATCAAGATCTCGATCGGCTCGGCCTTCCCCATGGCGCACGAGAAGCAGGCGGAGTTGCGTGGGAGAGACCTGGCTTCCGGCATGCCCAAAAACGTGATCATCACGTCCGAGGAGATACGGGAGGGGATCAACGAACACGTTCGGGGCGTGGTAACGGCTGTAGTCGAGTGTCTCGGTTCGTCTCCTCCCGACCTCGTCCAGGATGTGCTCAGCAACGGCATCACCCTTACGGGCGGAGGCGGAATGCTGTCCGGGTTGGATGTTCTGCTCTCCCAAGAGGCAGAGGTGCCGGTCCACATGACGGATCAACCGCTCGAGTCGGTCGTCCTCGGCGCCGGTAAGTGTCTCGAGGCGTTCGAGAGCCTGAAGTCGATCTTTGTCGAAGCCTGAACACCACCACCGTAAGCGCCGGCGAGTCCCGAGACTCCGTCATCTAGAGTTATTCGGCGCCTACAGTAATCCCTCATGCAGCAGGATCAGCTAGATCGTGACGAGCCACCGGTAGCCGCACCCAGACGATGGTTGCGGTGGCGACTCGTGGTCGCCATCGTGCTCATTGTCGCAGTAATCGCGGTGGCGTTTCTGGTGCCGATCCCCATCTTCTTCGCATACCTGCCGGGCCCGGTCCAAGAACTGGAAGAGTTGGTGACTGTAAGCGGCGCGTCCACCTATTCGTCTGAGGGGGGTCTCTATCTGACGACGGTGAGCGTGGATACGGAAGTCACCTTCGCAGAATGGGTGGTTGCGCTGATCGACTCCACGGAGCAGATCGTCTCGCGCGAGAGTGTGACGGGCGGGAGATCGTTGAACGAGCTCCGGCGGCGCCAGCGCGAGGAGATGGCCGACTCGAAGCGGAGCGCCGAGGTAGTTGCTCTGGGGGCACTGGGGATGGCACAGCCGCAGGGAGACGGCGCGCGGATTGAGGGGCTCGTACCTGATACACCCGCGGCCGGACAACTGCGTGAGGGCGATGTGATTACGGAGATAGACGGCGAAGACGTCCTGACCTTGTGCGACGTGGGCCGCGCCGTGGGCGCGCATGACCCTGGTGACACCGTGAGCCTGACGGTGCTCCGCGACGGGGAATCGCAGACCCTGACTCTGGAGGCTGCGGAGAAGCCGGAATCACCAGGGAAGGCTTTTCTTGGCATCGTCATGGCGGCTGAGTTCGATTTCGATTCCGGTTTGGACGTTGAGTTCAAGACGGGCCGTATCGCCGGCCCTTCAGCAGGATTGATGTTCTCGCTGGCCCTCTACGACCAACTCACTCCGGACGATCTCACCGCGGGGAGAACGATTGCCGGCACCGGGACGATCAAGTGCGATGGATCCGTCGGCCCGATCGGGGGTATCCGGCAAAAGGTCGCCGGCGCCGAAAGAGAGGGGGCCGAGGTGTTTATCGCACCCCGGGCCAATGCCGACGATGCTCGATCGGTGGCCGGCGACATCGATGTTGTGGCGGTCGATACTTTCGACGATGCACTGGACTACCTGAACTCTCTCGAGTAGTGCCTCGGCCAACAATGTCGGTAGGGTTCTGCGGGCGAAAAAGCTGCGCCTGGCTGCGTTCTCGGTCGGGCACGTACGCTCCGGGTACGCACCCTCCCTGCGGCCTTGCCAGGCTTGTTTTTCGCGCCGCATAACCTCGCAAACATCACTGGCCGAGGCACAACCTCCGGCGAGCCGGTGCAGCGTGCGAAAATCGCAGAATGATCCCAAGTGTGGCCGCGGCTCCCCTTCACTTCACTATCGAATTCGCGTGTTTTGTGGTGGCCGCCGGCGCAGTCGTACTCCTTCCGTTCCGACCCAGCCTTGTCAGCGGCGGAGCGTGGGCACGAACCTCTGCAGCCTTTGGATTTGCCGCTCTTGCGACTGCGTCCGTGCTCCACGGCGCATCGTTCATCGAAAGCGATTCCTCCGAGACCCTTATCTTTCTGAGAGCCTTTGGGCTGATGGCGGTGGTGCTGGCAGTTGGTGCAGGTCGAACGACGCCGTCGGCCGGGGCCGCAGCGTTCACTTTCGACCGGCCGGTTCTCTTCGCCCCAGCCGCCGCCGGATTCCTGCTGGCGATCGTCGCCGGCATCAAATCTCGCCACCGCGAGGAGCGACACATGTGGCGCCTGGCGGCGGCGGGGGTTGCCTTTGCGGCCTCCGAAGGGCTGATTGCTGCATCACGTCGTGCGGGTGAGGTTGGAGATATCACCGATTCAGTTGTCTGGACCGCGCATGGACTTCGCCTGCTGGGATTTCTTGCAGTGGGATTGTGGTTGTGGGCGGGCGTACGCACCAGCGTCCGGTCGCGCTTCGTTGCATCCTTCGCCGGGCTGTTGGTCATCGTCGTTCTGGGTCTATCCACAACTTTGAGTGTCGTGATTTCCGACAACGTCGAGCGCGAGGAGCTGGCGCGCGTCCAGACGCAACTCGACAACGCGCTTCGGATCGTCGACGAGGACGAACGCGCTGTGAGTCGATTCGTGCGGCTGATCGGCGATTCGGACATCGTTCGAAACGCCGTCGCAACGAGAGGCAGGCTGGAAGCGATCGCGGAGAACTTCGTCCAGTCGGACACCTTTCCTCTGGACTTTGTTGTGTTCACAGACCCCAGCGGCCGCCTGCTCGACTTCTCCGGAGAGGGCCCGGCCCAGCGGGATGGGAATGAAGTTCATTCCACCAAACTGGAGCACAGTGGGGTTGCCTCCTTGCTCGGGTCGCCCGTCCTCATCGACAACGTCGTCGAAGGTGATAGGGAGATAGCCGTAAACGTCGATCGGGTAGGAGACGCTGCCGTGGCGATTGTCGCGGCGGCTGAAATTCTGGACCCCACTAAGGCGGGGGATCGCGCCGGGATCGTGATCGCGGGCCGGTATCTCGACACCTTTACCGTGGATGAGATGTCCGCCGTGCTCGGGGCGGCGGAAGCGAGCCTATTGCTCGACGACACGGTGATTGCATCGAGCCTGGGACCCGCCCTCGCACGGCGGATGGATCTACCGTCCGACGTCCGGAGCCTCCTAACCCCCTCGAGTGGCCCCATTGCGCGGGGACAGACGATTGCGGATTCTCCCTACTTCAGTGCATTCGGCGCAATCGAGAGCGAGTCCGGGATGCCGACGCTCGTGCTATCGACCCCTGCGGAGATCGTCTCGGACACTCGCCGCGACATCATCCGCACCTTCTTCCTGGTGACGCTTGCCGTGGGAGCGGTGGCCTTCCTGCTCGCATGGCTGTCGGGGCGCCGGATCACGAGGCCGATCCACAAGTTGACGGTCGCGGCCGGGTCAGTAGGGGAAGGAGATCTCGAGGCGACGGCGCCCGTTACGGGCCGGGACGAAGTCGGACGACTGGGCGAGGTCTTCAATGCAATGACCGCAGCGTTGCGCGGGACGACCGACGAACTGCGCCGGGCGGCGCGGGAAGAAGAAGCATTACGAGGGCGGATCGAAACGATCATCCAATCGATGGCCGACGGCCTTGTGGCGGTCGATGCGGACCGCAAAGTGCTCGCCTTCAACATGGAAGCGGAGCTCCTGACCGGCAGGAAGGCCGACGACGTCATCGGACGGGACCTCCAGGAGATCCTTGTG
This sequence comes from Actinomycetota bacterium, assembly GCA_035641235.1. Lineage (GTDB taxonomy): Bacteria > Actinomycetota > CADDZG01 > CADDZG01 > WHSQ01 > DASQUP01. The sequence continues at coordinate 20,557 of DASQUP010000008.1, read as the reverse complement.
GTGCACGATGCCCGCGGCGAGCGCTCATCTCTCCCCATCTATTCCTTGCGGGAAGGGGCCGTTGCGAACGTGTACGTCCAACGGCGATACGGAACACCGGTGCCGGTTGCAGTGACCAGCGCCGTGTTGCGAGACGAGCAGGGCGAGGTGGCGGGCGCCGTCGCCGTCATGCGTGATATGTCGAGAGAACGCGAGATCGAGAAGATGAAAGGAGAGTTCCTCTCCAACATCTCTCATGAGCTCAGGACACCGCTCACACCGATCAAGGGCTATTCGGAGTTGCTCACGCGCGCCGACCTCCCGCCGGAAAAGGCTGCAGCCTTTTCGCGCGGGATCCTCGAATCCACACAGCGGCTCGAGCGCATCGTGTCGCTTCTTGTCGATTACGCCGCCATCGAATCCGGCCGCCTCGCGCCCCGGGCTTCGTCGGTGGAGATCGCCTCCCTGCTCCAGAGTCTGGCCGCGGAATGGTCGGAGCGTTCGAGCCGGCACCGCATCGTGATGGACGTTCCCACCGCCCTCCCCAAGATCACCGGGGACGAACGTCTCCTGAGGAGATCATTCGAAGAGGTGCTCGACAACGCTGTGAAGTTCTCGCCCGACGGCGGGACGATCACACTCGAGGCTCACCTCATCGGGGAGGTATCGCAGGCAGGCAACGGGGACGGCCGGAGATTGGTTGAGGTGACCGTCTCCGATGAGGGAATAGGGATCCAGCCCGAGGACGCGGCGCGCATCTTCTCCGATTTCCATCAGATCGACGCCTCCGAGACCCGCACCTACGGCGGGCTCGGGCTGGGGCTCGCACTGGTTCAGCGAATCGTGGCCGCGCATCAAGGGGAGGTAAGGGTAGACAGCGAACCAGACCGAGGGACACGTTTGACCATCGCCGTCCCGGTCGCACGCAGTGCCTCCACTCCTGCGTAGGCCCACAGGACATCGGAGGCACTACGATGGCACCGACCGGCGTATATCGGTGCGCAAGGTGCAGTTGGGACGTGCTTCGAACATGATGAAAAGGTATGCGGGGCGAGTGGGTATGGCGGCCGCCACGCTGTTGGTTGCAGCCGGCTGCAATCCGTTCTCGGACGCCACGGCGTCCCGATCCATGACGGTCGAACCGGACGGACCCGGGTCCGTCTTTGTTCGCCGCGCGGGCGAGGAGGTCGAAATCACCGGCCGCTTCTCGCTGGCCGACGGCGATGTCGTCCGTACGGCGGCCGTCGGCGCTCGGATCCTCCTTCACTCCGGGAGGGCGGCCTCCGTGGCGACCGTGACTCGGGTGCGCGTAACGGGAGGCGGCTCGCTGGAAGTGCTTGGAGGCAGCGTTCTCGCCGATTCTCCCGGCCACATGACCTTGTCGGTCGGCGACGTCACAGCGACCACGAATCGCGGCGTCTTCCGGGTGGACCTGTTCTCGGCTACGGCAGGAGTCGCGGCGTACACAGGGGACGCTGTGGTTGCCTCTCCCGGACAGGAGCAGGTTAGGGTCCGGCCGCTTTTCGACGCCACGGTTACGGCCGGGGAGATCCTCTCGCCGAAGCCCTGCGTAGTGGACGTAGACGACCCTTGGGACCGGCTTCACTTGACCGAAGTGGTCGAACTCGACGAGCAGCTGGAGCGCTATGCAGATGCGATCTCCGGCCAGCTGGGCGGGGGTCGCCTGCGAGGGTCGTACTTCCTGAGTCTCAAAGGTCGCTCGGCCGGGCGAGCGATGGACGGCTATCTGGAGTCGCCGGCATACTCTCCGGCAGACCTGTTGATCGGCTTTTCGATCGCGGACCTCGATTCGAGGCCTCGGGCCCGCGCTCTGTCGGAGGCGTTTCAACTACGACAGGAGGGCGGCCAGTGGGGGGTCATAGCAACGGTCATGGGCGTGCGAGCGGGCCCGCTGGTGGCGGGGCTGGAAGACCTCATATTTGCGGCCGGTGCCTTGGCATCGGCTCCAGGGGGTCCTGCTAGTTTGTCCACCGGCTCGGGAACCGCAGGGAAGGGGAGGTCCCTCGGGGACGGGGGTGCAGCCGGTGGAGGCTCGGGACGAGATGGCAACGGTCCCGGCGACAATGGCGCCGGGGCCGGTTCGGATGACTCATCCGGAGGTTCGGGAGATCCCGGCGGAATTAACGGTGGCGGTGGCTCGATTCCGCCGGAGGAGGAGGACTGCGCCAACTTGATCGACTGCGTAGTCGGCATCCTGTCCGGCGACGGAGGCTTGCTGCCCTGATGTCGGATGCCGGGTCGGGAAAGCCTCTCGTATTGATCGCGGAGGATGATCCGAGCGTCCGGATGACGCTCGAGTTCGTTCTCGAGGACGAGGGCTTTGACGTCCTGATTGCGGAGGACGGAGAGGCTGCCCTGCGCGCCGCCGGAGACCGCATCCCCGACGTCATACTGCTGGATCAGATGATGCCGAAGATGGACGGCAAGCAGGTTCTTTCGGCACTGCAGGAGGACGAGACAACGAGCTCGATACCCGTGCTGGTACTTTCAGGCATGGCGCGCGGCGCCGAAGATGATTGGCCCGGAGCCCAGTTCGTGGGGAAGCCATTTTCGCCGGAGGACCTGATCGAGCGGATCCGAGAAGCGATCTCCAGAGAAGGCGAGTAACGCGTAGTGGGGCCAGGGGGGTAGCCTTCCGCACATGATTCGGTTACCGGAAAGGCGCAGCAGGCGGCGCGGAATCATCATCGCCCTCGTAATCGCGCTTTTTCTGTCTCTGCTCGCCTCGGCTCGTTTCTACACCGACGTCCTTTGGTTCCAGGAAGTTGGCCTCACCGAGGTCCTGTTCAAGAGCATATCCACCCAGTTCCTTGTCGGATTGGCCGTGGGAGTGCTGGTCGGTGTGGTCGTGTGGCTCAATTTGATAATCGCCGGCCGTTTGGCGCCCCCGTATCGCATCCCCGTAGTGGACGAAGGGCGCCGCAACGAAGTTATGGAGCGGTACATAGAAATGGTCGGCCCCTACCTGAAATGGCTCAGGCTGGCCGCGGCCGCCGTGGTAGGGATCATCGCCGGCGTGGGGGCCAGCGCGGCGTGGCAGCACTTCCTCCTGTGGGCCAATCGTGTTCCCTTTGGTGTCCGCGATCCACAGTTCAATCGCGACATCGGCTTTTATGTTTTCGAGTTGCCGTTCCTCAAGGACATCACCGACTACCTGTGGTTCGCGTTCCTTGCGGCGCTGCTGCTTTCCGTGGCGGCGCACTACCTCCAGGGCTCCATTCGGCCCGAAATCGGATTGAGGGGGCTGTCGCCCGCAGTGCTGGGCCACGTCTCCGTGCTGCTGGGCTGCCTGGCCCTGGTCAAAGCGGTCCAGTACTACCTGGGTACGTTCGAACTCAATTTCTCGCCGCGGGGGACGGTCACCGGCGCCAGCTACACGGACGTTAACGCGCAGCTCCCCGCGCTGCGACTCCTTGCGATCATCTCAGTCATCTCCGCGATTCTCTTCATCGTAAACATCAGGTTCAGGAGGCTTGCGCTCCCCGTGGCGGCGGTCGGCATCTGGATCCTGACGGCCGTCTTGGCCGGAGGTCTGTGGCCCGCGGTCATACAGAGGTTTTCGGTGCAGCCCCAGGAGCTCCAGCGCGAAGAGGTCTACATCCAACGCAACCTCGAGGCCACTCGAGAAGCATTCGGAGTCGGCGATGTCGAGCACCTTGAGTTCCCGGCCACCACGGACCTAGCCGGAGAAGAGCTTGTGGAGAATGAGCCGCTGTTGGCCAACGTCAGGCTGTGGGACCCGTCACAGCTACAGCGCGCCTACCGGCAGTTGCAGGCTATTCGTACCTACTACGAGTTCGAGGACGTGGACATCGACCGCTATGAGATCAACGGAGAGATGCGCCAAGTGCTGCTGTCGGCACGCGAGCTGTCTCTGGACGATCTTCCCGAAGGCTCACGCACATGGCCGAACCAGCACCTTCAGTACACCCACGGTTACGGGATCGTTGCGAGCCTCGCAAACGATCTCACGGCAGCGGGTCAGCCGGACTTCCTCGTAAAGGACATCCCAGGCACCGCCGCAGACGGGGCCGAGTCGCTCTTCCCGGACGAGCAGCCGCGCCTTTACTTCGGTGAGTCATTTCAGGCGAACGAGTACGCGATCGTCCGTTCCGGCCAGGAGGAGATCGACTTCGAGACCGAGGCGGGCGCCGTGGAGCGGAGCCGGTACGACGGCGATGGCGGCATTCCCGTAGGGAACTTCCTCAGGCGGGTTGCGTTCGCGGTTCGCGAGTTCGACTCCAACCTATTGATATCGGGCCTGGTCGAGTCGGACTCTCGGATCATGCTGTACCGGAACGTGCGCGATCGCGTGAGTCGCGCGGCTCCCTTCCTTTCGCTCGACAACGACCCTTATCCTGCCGTGATCGACGGTCAAACGGTGTGGATAATCGACGCCTACACATCGACCGAGTGGTATCCGTACTCGCAGCGCTTCCCGTTCGACGATCTGATTGATCGGAACCAGGGGACACTCACCGGCGATCACAACTACATCCGCAACTCGGTGAAGGTTGTGGTCGATGCCTTCACCGGGGCCATGGATTTCTACATCGTCGATGAAGAGGATCCTCTGGTCCAGGCTTGGAGCAAGGCATTTCCGGACCTATTCACGGATGAAGAGCCCTCGGATGAGTTGCGAGCGCATTTCCGTTATCCGGAGGACCTGTTCAAGATCCAGTCTGAGGTCTATCTGAGTTACCACATTGAAGGCGCGGCCAACTTCTACTCGAAATCGGACGTGTTCGCGATTCCTCCAACAGGGGAGGGGAGTTCAGAACCGCTGCCGCCGACGTATCTGCTGTTCTCGCTGCCGGACGATCCGGATCAAGAATTCGTTCTTACTCGTCCGTTCACTCCCCGAGCCCGGAACAACATGGTGTCCTTCATGGTGGCGCGCTCCGATCCGGACCACTACGGGGAGATCGTGACCTTGCAGCTGCCACGATCGAGGCAGATCCTCGGACCGGTGCAGGTGGATAACTTGATCAACCAGGACTTCGAGATCTCACAGGACCTGAGTTTGCTGCGGCAGGGCGGATCGAGCGTCGAGTTCGGTTCCCTGGTGATACTTCCCATCAACGATTCCATCTTGTACGTAAGACCGCTGTTCGTGATCGCCAACGGATCGGGCGGCACCACTACTACTACGACGGGTACCACTGCGCCAAGTTCATCCGGAATTCCGGAGGTCAAGCGTGTGATACTCGTCTTCGGCGAAGAGGTCGTGATGGAGGAGACCTTCGATCAGTCCCTCGCTGCGCTGTTCGACCTCGAAGAAGAGCCGGACGTAACGGATCAGGTTCCGGAGGACGAGGTCCCACCGGGCGACGACGGTGATGACGATGGGGGCGAGGAGCCGCCGCCCGAGACCCAGCGAGAACTCGACCAGATCGTGCAGGAGGCCTCGGACCTTTACGAGCAAGCGCAGCAGGCATTGCAGGACGGGGACTTCGAGGAGTACGGGCGCCTGATCAACGAACTCGGCGCGCTACTCGAGGAAGCGCAGCGTCTCTCGGGCGGTGGCGGAGGAGGCGGCGGCGGCGGCTAGAAGTTTTCGGCGCGCCGGGGCGCGTGGTCTTCGGCATACCGGTAGCGCCAGGCGCAACTCCTATGCCAAAGACCACCGACCTGAGCGCGGTGAGCTCGGATTCCTTCTTTGGTCGAAAACCTACGTGTGGCGCAGGTTTTATGCCAAAGAACCCTCGCCGGAGGCCGCTCTGGAGTGTTCGCGCCGCGCTGGCGTTTTGGTAGGGTATCCGGCGCAGGGTGGAGCAGTCTGGTAGCTCGCCGGGCTCATAACCCGGAGGTCGCGGGTTCAAATCCCGCCCCTGCAACTCCAAAGGCCCTCGTTGAGGGCCTTTGCCTTTTCCTGAACTAGATGCGAGGCGGACAGAGGGTGGATAAGACCGAGGCGCGAGAGACTCTCGTGGACGCGTTGGGCGGCGCCTAGTCGAGCGGCGGCTCCAGGGCGGCGGGCTCGGCGGGAGGGCTGCGCCGGATGCGGTCAGGGTGAGGAGGCCGACCCTGCCGCTCTGGTCATGTGGGACGACCTGAACAAACGTGGGGAGTGGTGGCATCTGAAATGCGTTCCCCCGAGCCTGCGCCTTCAACTCGAGGTGCGGGGGTGGGAGTTCGAAGGAGCGCCCTGGGAGTAGCCGTATCGAAAGCCTTGTCATGGGGATACAGCGGCAGCGGGGTCAAAGTGGAGGGCGGTCAAGGGGACTCGCAGCAAGGCGTCGGGCGGGTACAAGGTTCGCATTCCCGACCGACCCGGACTTTACCGTGCGTTCCCGGCCAGACCTGTCGATACGCTGAACAACTGCTCTTCCGCGAAGTCCCGGACCCGCCGGCATTGACGACGATCTGACGCCTTGGCGGGGGGTGGCTAAGCCGGGCCGAAGACGACCTTAAGCCCATCCGTGATGCTGGTGCCGGGCGGTGGTTGGCCGGCCGTGTGTAGTCAGCAGGGAATCGTGCAGTGACGCACAACCTTTTGGGTATTGAGTCGTTGTTCATAACTGGGGTGAGTCTTCAATGAATGGAGGAGCACGCGACTTGGTTGTGGTCGGGCGCTGGTACCGAATCGTTCTCGAGGCCGGTGGCTCCCTCGAGGGAAAAGTGGAATCCGTTTCATTGCCTGCAGGGTTGATGCTCAACTGGGATGGGCGCCACAGGATTTGGGTAGCGGGCGAGAGAATCGAATGGTTTCTCCGCCCCGACGAGGTCAGGAGTGTTCGGGAAATCCACCCTCCTGGTGATGGGCGGCTGTGCGCAGCCGGGCTCCCCGGGCACTTTCGCGGCTAGAGGCACGCCCTTCATATCGGAGCGCGGCATCGGCCGGTAACTCGGCCTGGGCCGGTAACTCGGCCTCTTCAGGCGCTCGCTGCCTCGTCGCGGTAAGGGGCGCCGAGTGCTATGTGCACCAGGGCGCCTATAGCCCATCCCATTGCCGCCCCCCCAAGCACGTCGAGGGGTAAATGGGCGCCGACGTACATCCGCGCCACGGTCACGATCGCTGCCCCCGTCCATACCAGGGCCCTGCCCAGCGGCCCCAGATAGTGGCTCGCGACGGTTGCCAGCGCAACGGCTACCGCCGCATGGCCCGAGACATATCCGTGCCCACCGGCCGGCGCGCCGCGTAGTAGGACATCTTCGAGGAGGTCCCCGGGACGACCTCGGTCCACGAGGCTCTTGACCACCTGGGCAAGAAGCCAGGCTGCAGTGCCGGCGACGAGAAGGTCGAAGGACAGCCTTATGCGCCGAAAGGCGGCAGCCGCAGCTGCGGCCGCCGGAACGGCGAGGACGTTGCCCAGCTGCATGATCGTCCACACGACGCCGTAGAAGGCCCCCGGCAATCCATTGACGAACTCGAATATCTCTTGTTCCTCCGAGCTCACGCTGTTCCCACGAAGCGGGAGCGCGGACAGGATGAGAACGCTGATTGCCAGCAACAGGTGCCACAAGTGCTTGGTGTGGCGCGGATGAAAGATTCTTCGCGCTGAGGCAGGAGGGCTCATACGTGAGCCGGTGTCACTCAATCTGTTCGAGCTCCGATTATTCCCATTAGCTGCGAATCGCTTGGCGAAGACTACAGAAGCTTCGCCCGAAGTCTCGACCCTCCTGTTTTCTTGAGGCCGCCCCGTGCCACAATGTGCGGACTGCGGGCCAGACCTGGACACAGCGTGACGGAATCCCACAAACGATCCGATCTTCGCAGGCGTGTCGGCAAAGCGAGCCAGGTTGCCATTGCACTGGCAGTCATCGGTGGCATCTTTGTCGGCGTTTTTCCGCGCGTTGCGGACTTCTCGAAGGTCTGGGCCGAGATCACCGAGATGACGTGGCTGGAGGTATCGACGCTGGTCGTCATCTCGGCGTGGAACATAGTGACGTACTGGTTTGTAATGGTGGCCGGGCTGCCCGGCCTGGGCTACCGGCAGGCAATGATCGTCAATCAGTCCTCAACCGCCATATCGAACACGCTTCCCGGAGGCGGGGCCCTCGGCATCGGGGTTACCTATGCGATGTACGGCTCCTACGGCTTCTCGCCCGCAGAGATAACTCGGTCGGTTCTCGTGACCGGGGTCTGGAACAACTTCGTGAAGCTCGGGATGCCGGTCTTATCGCTTGCATTGCTCGCGCTCGTGGGAGATGTGAGCAGCGCTCTCCTGTGGGCTTCATTGCTTGGAGTGGCCGCGTTGTTGGCCGCGGTCTTCTTGTTTGGCGCAACTCTTCACAGTGAGGCTTTGGCGCGGAGTGTCGGAGAGCGCCTCGGTCGGCCGGCCTCGGCGGTGCTGAGACTCCTGCGCCGGTCCCCTGTGACCACGTGGGGCGACTCCATGGTCAGATTTCGCTCGGAAACGCTTGGGCTCCTAAAGGGCCGATGGGCGCGGCTCACATTCGCCACGCTAATCAGCCATCTGTCCCTCTATGTCGTGCTTCTCGTGACCCTTCGACACATCGGGGTGTCAGACGCGGAGGTCGGGTGGGTACAGGTGCTCGCAACTTTCTCATTCGTCCGGCTTGTCTCGGCTCTGCCGATCACACCCGGCGGGCTCGGCGTAGTGGAACTCGGCCTAACCGCGGGATTGATCGCCGCCGGAGGAGATCGTGCTCAGGTTGTCGCGGCGGTCCTCGTTTACAGAGGGTTGACGTATGCGCTGCCCATACCCTTCGGAGCGATCACGTACCTGGTGTGGCAACGCGGGGCGGCGCAACGTCGCCGGGAGGTTCGTGCGGCTTCGGCCGACGTCTGAGCCCGGTCCTGACAACTCTTGGGCCGTTTACATGGACTAGAAACCGTTTGAATCGAGCCACACCGCAGCAATATCTTTCGCAGGCGTACCCGACCGCACAAGCTGGTTGAACACCCTGAGGTCACTTGTTGTCAGCTCTGCAGAAACTGCGTTCAGCACACGCACAAAAGCCGGACCGTGTCTGGCAACAACGTTCTGCCTGACGATTGGGACCACGTTCTCAGGTGGTTGAAGGTGTTTGTCGTCGACTAGCGACTTCAAATCTATGCCACTCAGAGCTGGATCGGTGGAGAACATGAGCGCGACATCGACTTCGCCGTTGGCCAGTGCTCCGGTCGTCAACGGACCGGAGGCGTCGAGTGGCACAAACTCCATGAACTCCAGCCCATAAACGGCTTTCAGGCCGGGGAGGCATAGCGGTCTGTTAGGACACTCGGGAGGGCCTCCGAACGAGAGCTCATCTGCGATGGGAACGAGATCGCTGACTGTCCGGAGCGTGCGGTCTCTCGATACTCTCCTTGCCACCACTACGACGTTCTTGTTCTGCGCCGGCGCGGATCCAAGCACGTCGATTCCCTGCTGATCCAAGGCCTTTGCAAGTTGCCCGTGTACGGCGCGGGTTCCTCTTTTGGGTGCGGTTCTTCCGAGTGTGGCGAATTCAAGTGCACTGCCGAGGTACTCGGGCACGAGATCAACGTGGTCCTGCTCGAGTGCGGGGAAGACCACCTCCCTCGACCCCAGGTTGGGGAATCTCACCACCTCGAACTGCCTACGCTCAAGGGCAGTGGCGTAGACCTCAGCGAGGACTTCGCTTTCTGAGAAATCGAAGGATGCCACTCGGATGGCGTCGGGATCCCGCTTCGGGGTCTCTCGCCGGTCCGCTTGAGCACATGCCGCCATAAGGAAGATCCCCAGGGCGATGATGGCTGCGGATCGGGTGCGTTTCCTCATGGTCATAGAGTGTGGCCCGAGCGAGTGGTCCGCGTCCCGCGTTTCCCCCGGCTGGTGACGGCATGGGTGAGTTAGTCCCGGAGCCGCACCTCCGGTGTTCCCCCTAGTCCGCGCCCTGCCTGCCCTGTACGTTTTTGGCAGCGGATTTTTTCGACTATTCAGGACCCCTAAGGAAACCGGTTCGTATGGTTATGACCCGCCTCGGACTTAGGCGCCGAGCAGAGCAGGCGACCGCTCCTGAGGCTCCGGAGGCGGTCGGGGTGGGCCGCCGGAGGCGTCCCTCCGGTGAACCTCCTCCCCTGCCGGCCGAACTGCGGACGAGTGGAAAGTACTGGCTCGCGCTCGGCATTCTTACCGTCGTTTCGTGGGTCCTTGTGTTCGTGGTGCGCGGAGTGGGAGTGAGCGGGACCAAATTCGACGTCAGGACCCTCGAGCTGATCGGCAATATACGAAACGACCTCCTCACCGACGTAGCGCGTGTGTTCCATTCCATCGGGTCCGACTGGACGATACGAGTGCTCAGATGGGCTGTGTTGGTGGTCCTCATCTACTGGAAGCGATTCAGACATTTGATCGTGTTCATGACGTCGATTCTGGCGGTGGGATGGGTGACGACGACGATGGCGCACCTGATCGCGCGACCCAGACCGATCGGGATCGAGATCCTGGGGCACTGGGATGGTCCCTCGCATCCGTCGCGCCCCGTCGCCACCTTGGCCGTTACTTTGATCGGCATCGCATACACGGTTGTAATCCCCGGAGGACCACGGACCGTGACGAAGTGGCTTATCGGCGCGGTCCTATTGCTGCTCAGCGGGGCGCGTCTCTACCTCGGTGTGGACCACCTCACCGACGTGGTCGTTGGAACGATAGTCGGAGTGTCTATCCCGCTGATCGCGTTTCGCAGACTCACTCCCAACGAGATCTTCCCCGTGACGTACAAACGCGGTCGGGGCGCCCATCTGGACGTCGGGGGTCGCCGCGGTGCGGCGATCATGAAAGCGCTCGAAGAACAGTTGGGTCTTCCGGTTAAACGTCTCGCGCCGTTTGGACTGGGAGGGTCCGCCGGGTCGACCCCTCTCCGCCTGGAGATGGACGACGAGGCCCGGACCGTTCTCTTCGCCAAGCTCTACGCGTCCAATCACCTTCGTTCGGACCGCTGGTACAAGCTCGGACGGACTCTTCTGTATGGGCGCCTCGAGGATGAGGCATCGTTTTCAACCGTCCGTCGCCTCGTGCAGTACGAGGATTACATGCTGCGCCTGATGAGAGACTCGGGCGTCGCGACGCCAGAGACCTTCGGATTCATCGAGATAACTCCGGAGCGTGAGTACGTTCTCGTAACCGGCTTCCTGGAAGGCGCTGTGGAGCTCGGTGAGGCCGACATCGACGACGACCTCATCGATCAGGCGCTTGCCAATGTCCGCTGCCTATGGGATGCAGGCATCGCGCATCGAGACATTAAGCCATCGAATGTGCTGGTGCGAAACGGCCAGATCCGCTTGATCGACGTTGCCTTTGCCGAGGCACGTCCGTCGCCGTGGCGCCAGGCCGTCGATCTCGCAAACATGATGCTGTGCCTCGCGCTCCGATCCGATGCCAAGCGTGTGTACGAGCGGGCCTTGCTGCAGTTCACGCCGGACGATGTGGCCGAGGCCCTCGCAGCGACCCACGGTGTAACCATGCCGTCGCAGCTCCGCCGTGCGCTGAAGGAGGACGGGCGTGGTCTTCTCGGTGAATTTCGCAAGCTTGCTCCCGCCCGGCCACCGATCGCCATTCAGCGATTCAGCCTTCGCAGGATCGGGCTCACGGCCTGTGTTCTCCTCGCTGCATTGTTCGCGCTCCTCATTGCTATGAGCAATCTCGAGGGGGCGGGTCTGCTGTGAAACGGGGACTGCTCTTGGGGACGATGGTCGTGCTCCTGCTCCCCGCGTGCGGCCCGCAGAACACCAACTATTCGATCCCCCGTTGCAACGAGTTCTCGGACTCGCTTGTGCTTGCCGCCCAGTCGGTTCCCACGGCGACCAAGATTCCGTGCCTGGGGGCGCTTCCGGCGGGCTGGAGCAGAGGGCCGTTTCAGGCGCGGGACGGATCCGCGACCTTCACGCTCGATTCGGATCGAGCGGGGCTCGAGGCGGTTGAGGTGACCCTCCAGCGCACGTGCGATTTCTCACAGAGCACGCAGGTGCAGTCTGATGAACTTGGCACCGACAAATTCGACCACATCGACCCCATCGACAGGACGTACTCGGGCGTCTGGTACTACCTCTTCGACGGCGGATGTGTGTCGTACGAATTCGAGTTCCGGGGATCTCGTCGAACGGCTCTGATCGAGGACGTGAAGAGCGCACTGAGCTTCGTGGATCGAAACGAATTGAGGATGGAATTCGCGGACCGGGGTCTAACGCTGGACCCCTGAGTGGGAGTCGGACCGCTCCTTCAGGCCCCCAGCTTCGGACCCTACGTATCTTTTCGTAGCCTTTTCTCGCGCGAATTACTGATTTGTCCGGGCGGCCGCCCGACCGATGATCTAGTAAGACTGACTTGGTGAAGAGGGGAAGAGCATGGCTGATCTTCGGGTAGTGGACGAGGAAGACCATCACCAGCGCGACAACGAGCTCCGCGCCGCCCACCGGCAGGCTTTCGAGCGCATCAGAGCCGCAAGCGGCTCACCCGGATACCACGAAGCCGTATCCGACGCCGTGGGCAATCTGATCGATGCGTGCGAGGAGTACTGCAACAAACGCTCCGACGACTGACCTAACAGTCACCGTACTTTTGGCGGCCGTGTCCGCCGGCTCCTTCGTCACCACCCACTCGCGCCGAAGTAACCTCGCGCCGTGCCTATCCAATACCGAGGAGCTCTTCCCCGGACCGCGGACCTCGTTGTCATCGGGGGAGGTGTGGTGGGGGCGGCCACAGCCTTCTATGCGGCTCGGGCCGGTCTTCGTCCCCTCATAGTCGAGCAGCGCCCGGCGCTCTGCACCCTGACGACCCCGGCTTCGACCGGCGCCTTTCGCCTTCAGTTCGACAACCTCGAGGAACTCGAGCTTGTTCGGGAGTCGGTCGAACTCTTCGAGAATTTTCCCGACGTCACCGGTCAGAGGGACTACGACCTGCGGATAAGGCACCAGGGTTATTTATGGGTCACGACGGAGCAGAGCAGGGCGGAGCGAGCGCAGGCCCTCGTTCGACAGCAGCATTCGTGGGGGCAGACGGACATCGAATACGTCTCGGGCGATGAGGCCCAATCGCGGTGGCCGTACCTCAGCAAAGACGTACTCGGCGCTCGATGGCGAGCCGGCGACGGATTCCTGGACCCGAAGGCGCTGACGATGGGCCTGATTGCCGGTGCCAAAGCGGACGTTGTGGTCGACTGCGGTGTAAGGGGCTTTGACATCGTTGGTGGGCGGCTCCGAGGTGTCGCTACAGAGCGCGGTGTTGTGTCGGCGGGCGCAGCGGTCATTGCGGCGGGACCTTTCTCCGGGATAGTTGCCGGGCTGGCCGGGGTGAGGCTCCCGGTCACAACCGTGCAGCGGCAAAAGCTCATCATGCCCGAGGTCGATCTCGTTCCCCCCGAAGCGCCCATGACGATCGACGACGATACCGGCGCACACTGGCGGCCGGGCCTTCAGGGCGCGTACATCCTGTTCACGGATCCCACCACTCCTCCCAGCGATCCCACGGAGAACGTGCCGCCGGACTACGACCATGCCTTCAGGGTTCTGAACCCCGAGAGTCCCGTGTCCATTGCTCGAGTGGTGCCGTTCTGGGCCGATGTCTGGGAGCGGAACGCCGTGACTTGGTTGCTTCACACCGGTCAGTACACGATGACGCCCGACCACCGACCTCTCCTCGGCCCCACGGAGGTCCACGGGCTCTACGTCAACAGCGGGTACAGCGGCCACGGAATCATGGTGAGCGCCGCCGGCAGCCGGCACCTCGTCGATGTGCTCACCGAAGCGGCGGAGCGGGCTACAAATCCGTTCAGGATCGATCGTGATTTCGCTCCGAGGGACCTGGACCTCCTTTAGCGTCGGCGCGCTTTCTGTCTGCTGAAAATCGCGCTATCCGCGGTTCTGAGCAGACAGAAAGGGGATCGGGCGCGGCGCACCCTCCGGGAAGGGGCGATACTCGACTGCCATATGACGTCTGAGTTCAGGTATGTCGAGGCCGGAGGCCACAAGACGCGCCTATTCGGGGCGGGGAGCGGCGCGCCAGTAGTTGTGCTTCACGGCTGGGGCGGGCGGATCGAATCCATGGCGCCGGTGAGCGCGTGCCTCGCGGCAGCGTTCCGTGTCGTGGCGCTCGACCTGCCCGGCTTCGGGGAGTCGCCGGTGCCCAATGGGGTCTGGGGCACGCCCGACTACGCCGAATACGTGCACGACGTGCTCGCGGCAGAAGGCATCGAACGGGCCCGATTCGTCGGGCACTCGTTCGGAGCGAAGACCTCTCTGTACCTCGCAGCCACCCGTCCGGAACTCGTCGAGAAGCTCGTCCTCGTGGGATCGCCGGGGCTTCGTACCCCACCGAGCCCCGGAGTGCGCGCCAAGCGACTTGTATCGCGCGGGGCGCGTATTGCCGGGTTACTGGGGCCTCCCGGGAAGGCCGTCCGTGGGGCCGTGTACAAGCGCATCGCATCCCAGGACTACAAGGACGCCGGCCCGATGCGCCCCATTCTTGTGAAGGTGGTCAACGAGAACCTAAGTGCCCTGCTATATCACGTGGCGTCACCGTGTCTGCTCGTCTGGGGGACCAATGACGATGCCGTCCCGATTGCACACGCGCGTCGTATGGAGCGCATCATTCCGGACGCGGGCCTTGTCGAGTTCGACGGTGCCGGCCACTTCGCGTATCTCGACGAGCCCGAGCGATTCTGCCGGATAGTGCGCCACTTCTTCGGCGCGCCGCTGAGCTGAGGTTACCGACGTGGGCTTCGACGATCCGTTCACCGGATACACGGTCATGTTGAGGGTCATCGTCTACGGCCTCGTACCTGCGTTCACGGTCGTGCAATTCGTGCGGCTCAGGCGCGCGCTCCATGTGTTCCAGTTGGAGGGTTACAAGCGCCGGAGGTTCCTGGCGTGGTGCGCGGACAACAAGCGCCGGGCCTTGTGGTTGCGTCCGGCCGGCGCCAAGAAACCGCTAGCGATGACGGGGCGAGCGTGGCGACTTCTCATTATTGCAACGTTGCTGAGTCCGCTGCTGGTGCTGGCGCCATCGGGGGTGGCTCACATCGCGCTCGGAGGATGGCCTGCCGATGTTGCTACGTGGATTGCGACAACCGCTCTGGTCTTCTTCTTTACGTCCCAATTGCTTGTGGCGGCGGACTGGTTGCTGTCGCCCGTTCAAACGACGATCAACGCGGGGTATATGCGTGCGGCGCGCCGGAGACTCGACGACATCGATCCCGTTGTCATCGGCGTCACGGGATCCTTCGGCAAGACCTCCACCAAGTTTGCGATCGAGGGATTGATCGGGCCGAGCGAGTCTGCCCTCGCCACTCCGGGGTCGTTCAACACTCCTCTCGGCGTGTGCCGCACGATCAACGAACGTTTGTCGAAGGGGCACCGGTATTTCGTGGTCGAGATGGGAGCGTACGGTGTCGGCGAGATCGCCGAGCTGTGCAGGTTCACTCGGCCGAAGGTCGGGGTTCTCACTTCGATCGGCCCCGCTCACCTCGAACGATTCGGAAGCCTCGCGAACATCAGGCGAGCGAAGTACGAGTTGATTGCCAGCCTTCCCGCAGACGGCGTTGCGGTCATGAATGTCGATGATCAGGCAGTCCGAGAACTCGCCGACGGCACCTCACACGTTCGGGTGGTCCGCTACGGCGTCGACCCGGCCGGCGCGCCGGACGTCACTGCAACCGACGTCGCCACCACAACCGAGGGCACGGAGCTGAAGATCGTGGAGCGGTCCACGGGCGAGTCGCGCGCGGCGCCCACGAAGCTCCTCGGCCGGCACGCGATCGGTCACCTCCTCGCCGGAGTCGCCGTCGCGCGATCTCTGGGCCGCTCGCTGAGCGAGCTGGCGGCTGCCATCTCGGAGCTGCAGCCCGTCGAGCACCGCCTCCAGATAATCGCGGGCACCGGCGGGATCACCGTCATCGACGACGCCTACAACTCGAACCCCGAGGGCGCGGCTGCTGCGCTCGAGGTTCTCGAATCGATGCCGGCGCGCCGAAGGGTCGTGGTGACTCCTGGGATGGTCGAGCTGGGCGACCTCCAGGTCGAATACAACCGGGAGCTCGGCGAGCGGGCCGCGGCGGTCGCCGACACTCTCATCGTCGTCGCCGGCCTGAACCGCCGGGCGATTACCGCGGGGGCAGACGGCGGGCGGGCGGAGGTGCTGACGGTGGACTCGTTGGAGGAAGCATCCGCCCGGCTCCGTGACCTGCTGGCACCGGGGGACGTGGTGCTGTTCGAGAACGACCTCCCCGACCAATACGAGTCCTGAGCTGGTTCTTTTCTCGTCCAGGCCCCCTCAGGGTGCTCACAGAAGAAAGAACGAGTGGGGGCGGCACGTAGACTGACCTATCTATGGAGAGGCTTTCTGTAGGAGTGGTCTTCGGCGGCCGGTCGGTCGAACACGACGTCTCGGTCGTAACCGCACATCAGGTCATGGCCGTCCTGTCGGAGGCCCACGACGTCGTCCCGATCTACATCACGCGCGAGGGCAAATGGCTCACGGGCGCCGGTCTGAACGACCTCGCCGTGTACAAAGACCGCCGGTGGGAGGATGTCGGGGAGGAGGCCTGGATTCCGCCCGCCGCCGGCTATGGAGGCCTCTACGTTCCCGGAGGCCGGCTGCGCGGGGCCCGCAAGGTGCCCCTCGACGTGGTCGTTCCGGCCATCCACGGCACCTTTGGCGAGGACGGAACACTGCAGGGCCTTCTCGAGCTGGCCGATATCCCGTACGCCGGCTCGGGGGTCACCGGCTCGGCAACGGGCATGGACAAGATTGCGATGAAGGCCGCCTTCAGGGCCGCCGGGCTTCCTGTTGTGGAGGACGTCCTCGTTGAGTCCTCAGATCTCGATTCCCGACGTGATGCCGTGGTAGCCGAGATCGAGAACGCAATCGACTATCCGGTATTCGTCAAGCCGGCCCGCCTCGGATCGAGCGTAGGGATCGGGAAGGCTCCGGATCGGGAGTCGCTTCTACAGGCCTTGGATGTGGCGCGCCGCTACGACCGGCGGCTCATCGTCGAGCGATCGATGGAGGGTTGTATAGAGATCAATTGTTCGGTTCTCGGGGGATTCGGCGTGGAACCGCGGGCAAGCGTCTGCGAGCAGCCGGTAGCGTGGGAGGAGTTCCTAACCTTCTCCGACAAGTACATGCGCGGCGGCAAGGCTCGCACGAAGTCCTCGGGCGGAATGGCGGGCCAAGAGCGCCGCATACCCGCACCCATCTCTGAGGAGCTCACCAAACAGGTCCAGGAGAACGCCATTGCCGCGTTCCTTGCAGTGGACGCAGCGGGAGTAGCTCGGATCGATTCCTTCGTCGACGAGAAGTCGGGGAGTGCGTGGGTGATGGAAATCAATACGACACCTGGATCGTTCTCCTTCTACCTGTGGGAACCTACCGGCGTGACCTTCTCGTCACTGCTCGCGTCCCTCATCGACATAGCGCTGCGGGCGCACAGGCAGAAGTCGGAACTGATGTTCACTTTCGAGTCTGGGATGCTGGAGGCCCGTGGAGGCAAAACAGGTGGCTGAGAGCCTTCCCCGCTTGTCGAGGGAAGACAAAACGCGTTTTCAGGAAGAGGCGCTTCCGTTGCTGGATTCGCTGTACGCGGGCGCCCTGAGGATGACGCGTAATCCGGCGGACGCGGAGGACCTCGTTCAGGAGACGATGCTTAGGGCCTATAGGTCCTTCAACCGATTCGAGCCGGGTACGAACCTGAAAGCTTGGTTGTTTCGCATCCTGACGAATGCGTACATCAACGTGTACAGGAAGCGGCAGAGGGAGCCGCAGAAGGTCTCCCAGGACGACGTCGAGGAGTTCGATCTCTATCAGGAGCTCAAGGATCACGACCCCCAGTTCTCGGCCACGCCCGAGACGATCGTGCTCGACTCGCTGGTGGACAGCGACATCATCGAGGCAATCGATGCGTTGCCCGAGCAGTTCAGGCTCGCAGTGATCTTGTCGGACATCGAGGGGTTCACGTACGCCGAAATGGCCGAAATCATGGATGTTCCACTGGGGACCGTAATGTCGCGGCTTCATCGGGGAAGAAAGGCGCTCCAAAAGAGGTTGTGGGATCTAGCAGTAGAGCGGGGCATTGTGAAAAATGTCTCGTGATTTACCAAGCAGGGGAATACTGGTAGAAAAGGCCGGGGGAAACAGGCCATGACGTCGGACAACTGAATCATGAATTGCAGAGAGACGCTCGAGGAAGCGTATCTGTACCTGGACGGGGAAGGCCTGAGCGACGAGCGTCGCCGGGAGATCCGAGCCCATCTCGAGGACTGCGCGCCGTGTTACGAGCGCGTAGGGCTCGAGCACGAGGTGACGGCAATCCTCGCGAAACTCAGAGGTTGTACCGTCTGTCCAGACGAGCTCCGGGTGCGAATCACCAGCCTGATCGAGCGGTTTTAGCTCCGAGCGCTCCAATCGGGACAAAAGGCCCGGATCGGGCAAGCGCCTGTGGACACCTCTGCCAAATCAAAAATTCAATATCCATTTTCCGGTGGATCGCGATAGCATCTAAGGCCTGCGGTTAAGTCATTAACCGCGGTGGGTGGAAACGACCTCAAGAAAGCGGGGCTCCGATGGCCCGTACCAATCTTCATGAGCTGGCTAACAAGTTGTTGGCCGGGCTGAATTCAGCTTCGGACAGGGGCCGGTTCGAGGGTCGGTTGCGCGAAGTGGCGTCCGATGCCGGACTGAACTCTGTTCGCAGCGCCGAAGCGATCAAGCTGCTGGAGGAAACCAGCAGGATCGAGGTCGTCCAGCGCGGCCGCCGCGGCCGGAACACCGTTATCGCAGTTCGCTCGACAGAACCCATTTCGCTCGCTGACGCCGAGGCGATGTTGCCGAGCAGGCAATCCAAGCGGTCCGCTCGCCTTACCTACGAAGATATCGGGAGCGCCGTAGTGGACCGGCTGCTCGAACTGTCCAGGGATGATGCACTTCGCACCGCCCAGGTCGAGGCCTTTGCCGCGGACGGCCGCGGTTACAAGGAGCGCATCGACGAGCTCGAAACCGCGCTGGAGGAAGCGAGCCGGAGAGAGACGGATCTGCGCATCAAGCTGAAGACGGCGGAGGAAGCCCTCGACCGGGCCGAGGAGAACCTCAGGCGGGCACTCGGATCGAGTGCTCCGCGGCCCGCTACCCCCGGGGCGCAGCCGTCGGCTCGCCCCATCGAAGACGATGACGCGAAGGCGGTTCTCGAGATACTGAAGTCCGGCCGGGCTTGAGCGCAGAGGCCGGCGGCGCCGTCCTCAGCTCAAAGGGTTCCGACGGCGTCACCACGCTCACCATCAATCGTCCCGAGCGTAGAAACGCCGTCAATTCCGCCGTCGTCGACGAGCTGGCGCGCCTTCTGAAGGCAGCCGAAGACGACGAGTCTGTTATCGCACTAGTCCTAACTGGTGCCGGAGACCGGGCGTTCTGCGCAGGGGCCGATCTCTCCGGGGTCCAGGAAGTCGGCCCGGTTGCCGGTCACTTCGCCCGAGCGAACATCGCAGACCTGTTCAAGAGCATGCGGTCGTCCCGTTTGCCCATCGTTGCGCGCGTGAACGGTCACGCTCTGGGAGGTGGGTTCGGATTGATGCTTGCTTGCGATCTCGTTGTCGCCGCCGAGCATGCCGAGTTCGGGACGCCCGAGATCAACGTTGGACTGTGGCCGTTCATCATCACGGCCGTGCTGCAGCGAGAGATTCCTCGAAAACTTTGCTTTGAACTCATGTTTTCCGGGCGCCGCATCTCGTCTGGCGACGGACTGGCCGCAGGGTTCGTAAACCGCGTCGTCCCGCCCAGCCAGATGGAGGATGCAGTGGCCGAACTGACCGAGATAATCGGCAGCAAGAGCCCCCTGGCGCTGTCACTCGGCAAGAGGTCCTTCTATCGAGCCGAGGATCAGACTTTCGACGATGCAGTCGAGTACCTGGCCGGGATGCTGTCGGTAGGTGTCCAGTCGGATGACGCGGCGGAGGGCATCAGCGCGTTCCTGCAGAAGCGTGACCCGAACTGGAAAGGGCGCTAGTTTCCCTTCTGCGAGGCCCTGGGAAACTTCGGCCGCTGCCGCGCCGGCGACGGGCCCCAAGGAGGTCCAAATGTCCGAAGGGAGCGGGCGCTCGGCGATCACATACACCTACGAGGGTCCGGATCTGCGCGCTCAGGCCGAGGCGCTTAGGGCCAAGAAGTCTGAGTTCGCCGGGATGGGCGGACCGGACCGAATCGAAAAACAGCATGCTGCCGGCAAACTGACCGTACGTGAACGGATCGATCTACTTTTCGATGAGGGCTCTTTCTTCGAACACGGACTGCTGGCCCATCATCAGTCCCAGCTGCCCGCGATGCAGGGGAAGTCAACACCCGCGGACGGTGTGGTGACCGGGATTGGGAAGATAGATGGCCGCAGGGTGGCCCTAATTGGGTACGACTTCACCGTTATGGCGGGTTCCATGGGGATGGTGGGGGAGATAAAGGCGAGCCGGATGCGGGAGCTCGCGCTCCGAGAACGAATTCCCCTTGTCTGGCTCGTCGACTCCGCGGGTGCTCGAATCCAGGAAGCGACGGGGTCGATGTTCGCGCGCACCGGAGACCTATTTCGCGAGCAGGTCGTCATGAGCGGAGTGGTGCCGCAGGTAGCCGCAATGATGGGTCCGGGCGCGGCGGGGACC
>DASQUP010000007.1:0-3126 GCA_035641235.1 Actinomycetota bacterium | reverse complement strand
GATGCCACTTGCCGAGAGTGCCGGGTACGCAACGTTCCTGGGGTTGTGCCTGAACAACCGCGGCGATTCGATGCTGGGTCTCGGCCGTCTCGAGGAAGCGATGGCCGACTACGAGGCTGCAAAGATCGTGTACCAGCGCATTGGCTCGAGCGACATCTGCTATCCGTCCTGTGGTCTCGGCGATGTCTACAGAGAGCGCGGGGATCTCGCACTGGCGCGGGCTGCCTACGAGGAAGCGCTCGAGGTCGCCGACCCGATCGGCGACGCGCAGGGCGTGATCCCGGCTCTCGCGGGACTTGCACGAGTGATAGCCACCGAGGAGCCCGAGAGAGCGCAGGCCCATGCCCAGCGGGCGGTTTCGTT
The DNA here is from genome assembly GCA_035641235.1 of Actinomycetota bacterium. Taxonomy (GTDB): domain Bacteria; phylum Actinomycetota; class CADDZG01; order CADDZG01; family WHSQ01; genus DASQUP01. Next base: position 2,763 of record DASQUP010000007.1, on the reverse strand, counting down.
CGGACCCAACATGAGTTGGGTGAAGGCGCTGCTCGCTCGGGGATGGCTGGCAATGGCACAGGGACAGAAGGAGGCCGCTGCGGGCGCCGCCTCGGACGCCGCCGCGGGCGCGCGGGAGAGGCGTGACCGCGCCGGGCTGGCCGAAAGCCTGGAACTCGAGGCCCTGTCCGCCGACGACCCTGGGAGCAAGGCCAATTCTCTGCACCAGGCGATCGGGCTCTGGCGCGAGATCGGGAACTCGCTGGCGGAAGCCAAGGCCACGCTGGCTCTTGCGGCGGTCGCACCAGAGGCGGTCCCGGAAATAGACATCGAGGCGGCGCGCCGGCGACTGCGCGATCTGGGTGTGCGTCCGCTGACCGCGGGCGCCGGGCTGCTCGCGCACATACCGAGTGCCGACGCGACCCCGCCGGTCCGTGTGCTGTGCCTTGGAGGACTCCGTTTGTTGCGCGAGGGCCGGCCCGTCCCGGTTGTCGAGTGGCAGTCGAAAAAGGCCCGCGACCTTCTGAAAATCCTCGTAGCGCGCCGCGGCCGGATGTGCCCGCGCGAGGTGCTTATGGACCTTCTGTGGCCCGATGATGATCCGGCCAAGCTCGGCAACCGCCTATCCGTCGCGCTGACGACAGTGCGTACGATCCTCGATCCAGACAAACATTTTCGCGTCGAGCACTTCATCGTCACGGATAAGACGGCGGTGGGGCTCGACCTCGCCAACCTGTCCATAGACGTGGAGGAGTTCCTCACCACCTCCGAGCGGGGTTTCGCTCTATGGAGGGCGGGTCGCCCGGAGGACGGCCTCGCATTGCTGGCTGAGGCCGAGGAGTCATACGGAGGAGACTTCCTCGAGGAGGACCCCTACGAGGACTGGTCGGTGGCCCTTCGGGAGGAAGCCCGCGCAACCTACATCCAGGTCGTCCGAACCCTGGCCCACGCTGCAACCGAATCCGGAGACCATGACGCCGCGGCCCGTTACTACCTCAGGTTGCTAGAGCGCGATCCGTTCGATGAAGACGCCCATCTCGGACTCGTCTCGACCCTCAACGACGCGGGCCGCTACGGGGAGGCGCGCAGGAACTACCGCAGCTACGTGACCAAAATGGACGAACTGGGCGTCGAGTCCGCGCCCTTCCCCGGAACCGCAGCTCCGGCACTCACGTAGTTAGCGGGTTCTCCTGACCTTTCTGTGAGTCTCCGGAGCGTTTCCTGTTCGCAGAGGTGAGCGTTCGGGTCTACCGGCCGCCCCGCGTGCGGCCGGCCGCTCGAATCATCTCGAGCGGAGGAGATCCCAAAAAAACGGAAAACTTTCGTCAAGGATGCCTTCCGAACGCGTTTTCTGTCTCACCTGTTTGCTTGAATCGGGACATGACCAAAGGCACCGTCACCGAAGCAGCCGAGCTGCTCGAGAAGGCGAACGCAAACCTGGAGCCGGAGCTGATTCCGATCGACGCCGCCCGCGAACTCCTCGACGGCTACGCCCGGATCAAAAAGCTGGCGTCGTTCGGCGAGGCCGTCCTGGCGCGCCGGATCGACGACGCGTCGGCGGTCGCCCGGGCGATGGGGACGTCCATGGGCCAGGCGAAGAAGACGGTCGAGACCGGAGCCGCCCTCAAGGACGCGCTCGAGGTCGGGGATGCCCTGGCGCGCGGCAAGGTCTCGTTGGATCAGGCGAGTGAGATCGCAAAGGCGGAGCAGGCGCGTCCCGGCAGCGCCGCTGAATTGCTCAAAGTCGCCACAGAAGAGTCGTTCCATGTACTGCGCGACGAGGCGCGCCGGGTGAAGCTCGAGGCCGAGCAGCACCGAGGTCTAGGCGAGCGCCAGAAACAGGCCCGCTCGGCGCGCAGCTACAACGACGCACTCGGCATGGTCAACATCAACCTGCGCCTGCAGCCCCACATCGGGACGCCGATCGTGAACCGCGCCGAGGCAGAGGCGGGGCGGCTGTATAGGGGTGCCAAGAAGAACGGCGACCAAGAATCGTTCGAGCACCACCTCGCGGATGCCTACGCAAAGATGCCGTCCGGCAACGGCAAGGGCCGCACGACCCGGCCCGAACTCGTCGTGCTGGTGAGCCACGAAGTTGCAAAGAGGGGCTGGACCGACGTCAGAGAGGGCGAGCACTGCAAGATCCCCGGTGTCGGGCCGGTACCTCCTGAGGTCGCCAAACAGATCGCCGACGACGCATTCCTAAACGGACTGTTCTTCGACGGAATAGACCTCCGCCACTTCAAACGGTGGACAAAGAACGTGCCGGTTCCGATCCGAAACGCCTTAGAGCTCGGCGCGCCACCGGAGTTTGACGGCGTGAAGTGTGTCGACTGCGGCAATCGGTTCAGAAACGAACGTGATCACGTCGAACCCCGCAACTCGGGTGGGCCGACCGCGACCAGCAACCTCGAGCCGCGCTGCAATCCATGCCACGAGGAGAAAACCAAACGCGACCACGCCGCCGGCAAGCTGACACCGCCTCCTCCGGACGACCGGCGCGGACCTCCGCCGGATGACGAGCGCGGGCCGCCGTAAAGAGTGAGCACCCGACCCGTCCCGGCGCCGCTTCCAACCCTGGCGAAAACACGGCATCTCGAAGTTGACGTTTTCGCGTTCTGTCGATTGACCTACTCGGGCCACCGCTCATCACCGCATCCACCACAGAGGAGGCGAGCATCAACTCGCGGAATCATACGGAGTCCCCATACATCAGGGCTGATTCACATCACAACTGGAGACTGCCATTTTCGGAAAAGAGCGGCACCCTAATCGAGCCTTAAC
>DASQUP010000006.1:0-2167 GCA_035641235.1 Actinomycetota bacterium | reverse complement strand
GGATTGTAGAGACGATTGCCCTCGGCACCGGCCCTACCCGCTCGCTCCTTGAGCTCACCGAGTCGATCGAGAGCCTCCTTGAGCTCGTCCTCGCTTCGGATGATCCCCACAAGCGCCTGCATCGTGTCCTGGAGGTCCTGCTGAAGCGCGTACGGGTTCTCGCCGTCTCGCCGCTCGAAGGGTTGAAGCGCCGCTCGGGCGATTTCGTCCGCCTGGTCGGAGGTGGCTTCGGGCCGCACGTCGAGGGCGCGAGCGTACTCCGCGGCCGCCCGACCGGCGCGCCGCCCGAATACGAGGAGATCCGAGAGGGAATTGCCTCCCAACCGGTTTGCGCCATGCAGTCCCGCCGCGACCTCACCCGCGGCGAAGAGCCCCGGCACGGTGGCGGCAGCGGTCTCGGCGTCCACCCTGAGACCTCCCATGACGTAATGACACGTCGGCCCGACCTCCATCGGCTCCTTCGTGATGTCGACGTCGGCCAGCTCCTTGAACTGGTGGTACATGCCTGGGAGCCGCCGGGTGATGAAATCGCGGTCCTGGCGCGAGGCTATGTCGAGATACACACCGCCGTGCGGCGTCCCTCGCCCCTCCTTGATCTCCGCGACGATTGCCCGGGCGACCTCGTCGCGCGGGAGAAGATCCGGCGGCCGGCGGGCACCTTTTCGGTCCGTGTACCACCGGTCGGCCTCCTCTTCGGTGTCGGCGGTCTCCGCCTGGAACATCTCGGAGATGTAGCGGAACATAAAACGCTCGCCCGGTCCGTTGCGAAGGATTCCTCCGTCTCCGCGCACGCCCTCGGTGACGAGGATGCCCATGACGGACGGAGGCCAGACCATCCCGGTGGGGTGGAACTGGACGCACTCCATGTCGATGAGGTCGGCCCCCGCCCACAGCCCCAGCGCGTGTCCGTCCCCCGTGTACTCCCACGAGTTAGAGGTGACCTTGTAGGCCTTGCCGATGCCGCCGGTCGCCAATACGACCGCGGGGGCTTTGAACTCTACGAACTTCCCCGACTCGCGCCGGTACACGAACGCGCCCGCGATGCGATCGCCGTCCTTCAGGAGGCGAACGACGGTGCACTCCATGAACACCTCGATGTCTGCGGCGACGGCCTTGTGCTGCAGGATCCGGATCATCTCGAGGCCCGTGCGATCCCCGACATGGGCCAGGCGGGCGTAGCGGTGACCGCCGAAGTCCCGTTGGAGAATGTGGCCGTCCTGCGTGCGATCGAAGAGCGCGCCCCACTCCTCCAACTCCAGCACCCGCTCAGGGGCCTCCTGAGCGTGGATCTGCGCCATGCGCCAGTTGTTGAGCATCTTTCCGCCGCGAATGGTGTCCCGGAAGTGAACCTCCCAGTTGTCCTCGGGATAGACGGTGCCGAGGGCCGCGGCCACCCCGCCCTCGGCCATCACCGTGTGGGCCTTGCCGAGGAGCGACTTGCAGATGAGGGCCGTGCTGGCGCCCTCGGCGCGGGCCTCGATGGCGGCCCGCAGACCGGCGCCTCCGGCGCCGATCACTATCACGTCGAACTCGTGGACCTCGCGCTCCGTCATCAGAAGAGCCTCGGGTCGTTGATCACGCCCATCGACACCAGGCGCACGTAGACGTCGGTGAGGGCGACCCCGAACAGGCTGACCCACGCGATCTCGCCATGACGGAGGTTCAGTCTCGAGACGAAACGCCACAGCTTGGCTCGTCTCGGTGCCTCGGACAGAACATCGACGTACCCGCCGCACAGGTGTCGACAAGAATGGCAGGAGATTGTGTAGGCACCCAGCAGCGCGGCGTTCGCCAGAAGTATCACCGTGCCGAGCCCCAGTCCGAAGCCGTCGGGAAAAGAAAAAGCCCTGACAGCGTCGATGAAGAGGATGATCGGGAACGGGAGCGCCGCATAGAAGAAATAACGGTGAATGTTCTGAAGGATCAGCGGGAAACGCGTCTCCCCCGTATAGCGGCGGTGGGGCTCGGCCACCGCGCACGCCGGGGGGGATAGCCAGAACGAGCGGTAGTAGGCCTTGCGGTAGTAGTAGCACGTGAGCCGAAACCCGAGGGGGAACGGAAGGATCAGCAACGCCGGCGACAGGGTCCACCAGTCGCCGATCACCGGGAGCGTCTGATGGGCGCAGTTGCTGGCCAGGCAGGGCGAGTAGAACGGCGACAAATACGG
>DASQUP010000005.1:0-3114 GCA_035641235.1 Actinomycetota bacterium | reverse complement strand
CCCGTGTCGCTTGCCCTAATCCTTGTAACCGGCGCGTGGGTTCTTTATGCGTAGGGAAGTGATGCACCGATGGTGATGACCGATCACAAGCACCGACTCGAGGAGGCCCGCAAGCCCGGGTTCGGCATCGGTCTGTTAAAGGGAATGGCGGTGCTCCTCAAGCATCTGTTCAAACGAACGACAACGATCCAGTATCCGGACGAGAAGCAGGACCTGTCGTCGCGCACCCGCGGTGTGATCGCTCTCAAGGAGGAAAACTGCACCGTCTGCATGCTGTGTGCGCGCGAATGTCCGGACTGGTGCATCTACATCGACTCCCACAAGGAGACTCTCCCGCCGAAGCGAGAGGGAGGCCGCCAGCGCAAGAGGAACGTTCTCGACCGCTTCGCGATCGACTACGCGCTCTGTATGTACTGCGGAATCTGTGTCGAGGTATGTCCGTACGATGCCCTGTTCTGGAGTCGCGAGTTCGAGTACGCCGAGTACGACATCCGGGAACTGACCCACGAGAAGGAGCGGCTCTCCGACTGGATGGCGTCCGTCCTTCCGCCGCCGCCACTGGAGATTGGGGCCGACGTCCCCGACGCACCGACGGCGGCGGCCGCGCAGACGACCACTCCGGCGGCCGGAGCCCGGCCCGCGACTCAGACCTCTTCGGCGGCAGCGGCTCGACCCGCACAGGCCGCCGCGGCACCCAAGGCTCCGACGGCGGCGCCGACTCCGGCACGGCCCAAGGAATCGGAGCCCGGAGTCGAAGCCGAACGCGGCGAGGTCGCCAAGGCCGAGTCTCCTCCCGAGGCCACGGCTGCCCAGCCGGCACCCGTGGACCAGGCTCCGGCTACAACCCCGGTCGAGGAGCGCGAGGGTGAGCCTCCGAAAGACGTCGCCGAGGAAGTCGAGAAGGAGGCCGGCGTCACCGACGTCAAGGCGGCCGAGACCCAAGTGCCCCAGGTGGAGGTCCCGCACGAGGCGCCGCGTCCGGTCGCTCTCGAGCCGGTGGAAGACCCCGAGGCCGTGTACCAGCAGGTGCTCGAGGAACAGCGCCGGCAGCATTCGTCCCCACAGGTGGCGGAGGCCCGGGCAAAGGTCGCTCGCGTGAAGGCCGAACGCGGGATCCGGCGCGGCCCCACGCCGGTCGAGGTCGACAAGCCCGTCCCGAGCGCTCCCACGAAGGCCGAGCAGGCGGCCGCTCCTGCGGAGCCGGCTCCATCCGGTGCTCCAGAGGCAGAGGAGCCGGCGCCCGAACAAGGCCCGGTGGCGGCTCGGCCGGACGAAGCGGCGGCCGCTCCGCAGCCGGAGGGTGCGGCCCATCCCGAGACAACCGATGTGGCGCCGCCGTCGGGCGAGGGCACAGAGGATCCTGAGGCAATCTACGAGCGTGTCCTTGCGGAGGAGCGCGCCAAGGGATCGAGCGAGCCGGTCGCCACAGCGCGGGCCAAGGCCGCTCGCATGCGGGCGATGAAGGGCACTAAGGGCCCCGGTTCGTGAGCGCCGACACCTGGCAGCAGGTCGTCTTCTGGGTGCTCGCCGTCGTCATGACGGGGGCGGCCCTGCGCGTGGTCACATCTCGCAACGTCGTCCACGCCGCGCTCTATCTCGTCGGCACACTGATGGGTGCCGCCGCGCTCTATGTGCTGCTTCTCGCGGAATTCGTTGCATGGGTGCAGGTCCTCGTCTACGTCGGAGCGATCGTCGTGCTGATGCTGTTCGGACTGATGCTCACCAGAGCGCCGATTGGTCGTGCCCAACAGCTCGACAACAACCAGCGCCCGCTTGCGGCAGTCGTTGCTCTTGCCGTCTTCGTCGTGTCGGCGTGGATCATGATCGATGCGTTCGAAGGCCAAGAGGTCGCGCTGTCTAATGCGTCCGGAACGACTACCGCCAGTGTCGGAGAGGTCATCTTCTCGGAGTACGTGCTTCCGTTCGAGGTGGTTTCGGTCCTGCTGCTGGCGGCGCTGGTGGGCGCGGTTGTGATCGCGAGGAGGGACTGAATGGCGGCCCGGCGCGCCGAAATGGCAATCGACCACCACCTGTCGGGGTTCGGTTGCCATCTCACGGAGGAACGGGTCTGATGCCAGTTTCGTATTTCCTGGTTCTCTCCGCCCTGCTGTTCTCGATCGGCGTGTATGGCGTGCTGGCCCGTCAGAATGCCGTCATGGTGCTGCTGTCGGTCGAGCTGATGCTGAACTCGGCCAACATCAACCTCATCGCATTCTCCGCGATGCTCAGCGACGCCGGAGTGCCGGGGCAGGTATTTGCCCTCTTCGTCATCGCCGTCGCGGCGGCCGAGGTCGGTATCGGCCTGGCGATCGTGATCCTGATATTCCGTAACCGTCAGAGCATCGACGTCGACGAACTGTCTCTAATGAAATGGTGACCGCATAGATGGATCTCGTGCTCTCAGTCCAGGAGGGTGGGGATCTTTCCGATCCCGTGGTGGGGCCCTACATGTGGCTGGTGCCGGTGCTGCCGTTCATCGCGACTGTGATCATCGGGTTCTTCGGCAAGCGCATGCCCAGCCGCGGGCACACGATCGGGATTGCAGCGGTCGGGATCGGCTTTTTTCTTTCGCTGATCGGCTTCGCCGAACTGGCGGGCGGCGCGAGCGGCGTCGAGAAGAGCTGGATCTGGTTCGATTTCGAGGGCGGCCTGGAGCTCGAGTTCGGCTACAACTACGACTTCCTTACGGGAGTCATGTTCTTGGTCGTCACTATCGTGTCGCTGTTGGTGCAGATCTATTCCACCGGCTACATGCACGACGACAAGAGGTACACGTGGTTCTACGCCGCTCTGTCGCTGTTCACCGGCTCCATGCTGCTTCTTGTCGCCGCCAACAACCTCCTGCTGATGCTCGTTGGGTGGGAGGGAGTCGGCGTGTGCTCTTACTTCCTGATCGGGCACTACTGGGAGGAAAAGGAGTACTCGTCGGCCGCGATCAAGGCATTCATCACGACTCGACTCGGCGACGTCGGCTTCATCTTCGGCATCTTCGCCATGTTCATCATCGGTCACACGTTCAATATCGTCGAGCTCAACCATCTCGCCGAAGAGGGAGAGATCGGGGGCACGTCGCTGACCATCGCCGCCGTGCTGCTCTTCTGTGGGGCGGTCGGT
>DASQUP010000004.1:0-9427 GCA_035641235.1 Actinomycetota bacterium | reverse complement strand
CTTTTCGGTTACGGGAATCGGTTCGTAGCGACCCTCTGCGACGAGCTGCGTTCGCTCGGCGATCTCCCTGATCGGTTGGATGACCAAGTTTGCAAGGGCGCGCGCGAGGAAGGCCGTTGCCAGCAGCGCCAGCAGACCGATGCCCACCATAGAGACAATGATGCTGGTGCCCACGCCGCCGGGAGTAGATTCCGAAGCCGTCGCAACCAGGGCCAGATCTCCGGAAATGCGGCGCGCTTCTGCGCTCACCTTCTCGGCGAGATCAACCTCGAAATGACGGTTGAACGAGACGTCGAAGGCGCGCCTGCCTCCTAGATTCGCACTGGAGGCCACGATCTGCCGACCGTCGACAAGCGACAGGTCGGCCTCCGGAGAAGAGAAGGCATCGAGGAACTGCTCGTCGACCCAGAAGCCCCCGATCAGACGGAACGAGTCGCCGTCGCCGCCGAGCTTCAGAGGGACTTCGTCCTTGACGTACCCCGGGCCCACCCGGTCGCCCGATACGACTTCGGACGATTGGATCGGAGGGTGACCGGCCGTTAGCCGGGCGGCCCTGCGTTCCACGTAGCCCACGATCTCGTCTCGGCCGACTACGACCGCCATGAAATCCTGATGGTCCTCGTTCTCGAGCGCCGTGCCGAGGTGCTCCTCGAGCTTGGCCCGATCGCGGTCCGCAAGAATTCGGCTCAGCTTGGGGCGGTCGATCGCCGCGCCGAAAGCTGCCTCGAGAGCCACATCGAGCGCACCCGCCCGTTCGGTGTAGGCCACGGCGCCGAGGTCGAGTACCGGACCCAGGGCCATGACCCTGCGGGCTCGGATCTCGTCCGAAATCAACTGGAGAACGATCACGCTGCCCGCGGCGAGGGGGACGAAGACGACCGCAAAGAAGAAGATGGTCAAACGCCGTTGAAGTGACATTCAACTCGCCCCATAGCCCAAAGTCCTTGGTTTCAAGCTCCATACGCAATATCGGTACGGATCGGGACTCACTTTACGCTCACGGCAGCGCTCAAGCCGTACAATCCCCCCGTCATGCCTATCTATGAGTACGCCTGTACCGCCTGCGGAGAGCGCACGGAGGCGAAACAGGGATTCGACGATCCTCCGCTGGAGGAATGCCCCGTTTGTGGGGGACGGCTGCGAAAGCTGTACTCGCCTGTGGGGATCGTGTTCAAGGGATCAGGCTTCTACGCTACGGACTCCAAGTCGTCGTCCAAGAAGGAGACGACGAGGTCATCGTCCGGCGAAAAGAAATCGTCCGAATCCTCGAAGGGTTCCGGGTCGGAGTCCAAGTCCTCGTCTACGGAAAAGAGCGCCTGAGGTGCCTTCGGCTCGCATCGGAGTTTTCGGGGGGACTGGGTTCTACTCGTTCCTGGGAGACGTCGAGACCGTTGAGATCGATACTCCCTACGGCCCACCATCGGCTCCCGTTTCTGTCGGATCGGTTGATGGGATTCCGGTGGCGTTTCTTGCGCGGCACGGACTCGAGCACCAGTTGCCGCCTCACAGGATCAACTTTCGGGCGAACGTCTGGGCCCTCAAGGAACTCGGCGTCGAACGGATCGTCGGGCCTTGCGCGGCCGGCTCCCTCAAACAGGAGGTGGGACCCGGTCACTTCGTGATCTGCGATCAGCTCGTCGATCGGACGACTGGGCGCGCCGATACCTTTTACGACGGTCCGATCACGACGCACGTTGGTTTTGCCGACCCCTATTGCCCTGAGATGCGCAAGCTCGCGATCGAAGCCGCTAGGGGCGAGGGCATTACCGTGCACGATAGCGGCACGGTCGTCACGGTCCAGGGCCCTCGTTTTTCGACTCGGGCGGAGTCGCGCTGGTATCAGGACGCGGGATGGGAAGTCATCAACATGACGCAGTATCCCGAAGCGTTTCTCGCCCGGGAGCTCGAAATGTGCTACGTGAACATTTCGCTGATCACCGACTACGACGTCGGCGTCGAGGGCGAAACGGAAGCGGTCAGCCACGAGGCCGTTGTGGAGGTCTTCAACGCGAACCTCGAGGCCCTCCGCCGGCTGCTCTTCTCCCTCGTTCCGACCATCCCCGAGGCGCGCGACTGCATATGCAGCCGGGCGCTGCAGGGTGCGCGCCTCGAAGCCTGACCATCCGGCACGGCGGACGGCGACCGGCCACGGCGCCGTTTATGCTGCCCCGCCGTGTCCATAGTCCAAGCGCTCGTCCTTGGCGCCGTCCAGGGACTCACTGAGTTCATCCCGATCTCGTCGTCGGGGCATCTGGTCGTGGTCCCGGAGCTGATGGGCTGGGATCAGCCCGGACTCGCATTCGACGTGCTCCTGCACGCGGCATCGCTGATCGCGCTCCTCGTCTACTTCTCCGGAGATCTCCTGGACCTCTTCCGTGGCGTCGCAGCCGGGGATCGGGCCTCTCGGCGCCTTCTCCTGCTGCTCGTCATCGGCTCCGTTCCCGCCGGCCTCGCCGGCCTGCTGCTGGGGAGCTATTTCGAGGGCGAGTTCGAAGACGCCTCCGGCGCTGCCCTGCAGCTCCTGATAACGGCCGCAGTGCTGGTGGCGGCGGAGGCTGCGCTCAAGTACCACGAGGGGCATACCGCGGCCAGAGGGGAGATGCTGCGGCGGATCGACGACCTCGGTCCCGTCGACGCCACGGCCGTAGGAGTGGCTCAGGCCATAGCGATCTGGCCCGGCATCTCGCGCTCCGGTTCGACCATAGGAGCCGGGCTCGCCCTAGGGATGGCCCGGGATACCGCGGCGCGGTTCGCCTTCCTGCTTGCCATACCCGCCCTGTTCGGTGCTGCCCTGGTTCAGATCCCCGACTTGGGGGAGGGTTCGCTTGGCGTCGGCGCGGGGATCGCCGGATTTACGGCCTCCTTGGTGACGTCCTACGCGGCAATCGCCGGCCTTCTCCGGTATCTCCGAACGAACACGCTGTACCCGTTCGCGGCCTACTGTGTCGTTGCGGGACCTCTGTTCTACATTCTTCTGTAGGTCAAAACGTTTCCGTCTGCTCAAAACCGCGGATAGCGCGGTTCTCGGCAGACAGAAAGTGCTGCGCGCCGGTTATTCGCCGGCCACGGTCATTTCGGCGATGAGAGTCGTCGCGCCGCCGAGGCTTCCCCCGAACGGGAGCCAGCGCCGGTCGTCGGCGATGGCCACGATGCCGGCGAGGATCTCGAGCATCGGCGCCGCGATCGTGACCTCTTTGACGGGGCGGACCGGCGCGCCCTCCTCCAGCAGCATTCCGGTTGCCCCAACCGAGAAGTCGCCCGACACCGGGTTTGCGCCCGAGTGGACGCCGTGGAAGTCCTGGACCAGGAGCGCTCGGCCGGCGCGGGCGAGGACCTGGTCGCGGGTTTCCCCAGTGGAGTCGAAGGCGAGGTTGGTCGGCGCCGGACCGGGAGGGGACTTGAATCCCGACCGGGCGGCATTGCCGGTGGACGAGCGGCCCTCGCGCCGGGCACTCGTCACGTCGAACAGGAACGACTCCAGCACCCCACGCCGGATCACTTCGGTGCGCTGAGTCGGGACCCCCTCGGCATCCCACGGGGCCGAGCCCGGCGCGCCGGGGACCCGCCCGTCGTCGACGAGGGTGAGGCCTGCGCCGGCAACCGCCTGGCCGATCCTGCCGGCGAAGAGCGACCTGCCTTTCTGCACGGCCTCACCGGTAAGCGCCTGCGCGAGCACTCCGAGGAACTGGCCCGCCGTGTACGGATCGAACACCACCGGCATCCGGGCGGAGGGGACCTTGGTGGCGCCGAGGACCGCAACGGCGCGGGCGGCGGATCGCTGCGCAACGGCCTCGGCGTCGAGTCCGGCCAGCCCCCGAGCGAGGCCGAACTCGAACCCAACCTCGGTGTCGTCCCCCTCAGTCGCAATGGCCAACGAGTAGCACCACGCATCTGTCGAGCGATACGCGCCTTCGATGCCCCTCGTCGTCGCGATCGCTACCTCGCCGTCGGAATCGGCGTAAACGCTCTCTTCGACTGCGCGCACGCGCGCGTCCGACTTTCTCGTAGCTTCGTCTAGCGTGACCGCGAACTCCACCTTGCTCTCGGGTCCGACCGAGTCTTGTCCCTTGTCGAGGAGATCGGGGACGTCCTTGGGCCGGCGCTGCCACGCCTCTGCCAGCCCCACCGCCTCATCTGGAGTCGCGTGCTGCGCGTTCGTGCGAGCGATCTCGACGATGGTGTCGAGTCCCTTGTCGCTCAGTTCAGTCGTATATGCGAAGCCGGCGCGCCCCCCGTCGAGGATCCTGACGCCGGCGCCGCGTGGTTCCGATGACGAGAGGGTCTCGACCTCGCTGTTGTAGACCTTCACCGAGAAGCTCTTCTCGTGTGTGACGAATGCTTCTAGACCCTCGCCCCCGCGGGCGCGGTCAACTATGCGGCGCGCCAGGGACAACAGTTCGTCGGACATCAGGCCTCGGTTCCCCCAACCGTCATTCGCGACAGCAGCACGGTCGGCATTCCATTGGTCACCGGCGCATGCTGTCCGTCTTTACCGCACACGCCTTCCCATTTGGTGAAGTCCGACGCAACCGCCTCTATGGCTCCTAGGACCCTGGGGCCGTTGCCGATGAGCTGTGCGCCTTTGATGGGATGGGTCAGCTCACCGTTTTCGATCATGTAGGCCTCGGACATCCCGAACACGAAGTTGCCGGTCGCCGGATTCACTTCGCCCCCGGCGAAGGTCGCTGCGTATACGCCGCGTTTCACAGACCGTACGATCTCGGCGTCGTCATCGGGGCCCGGCAAGAGATTGGTGTTGGTCATCCGCACTATCGGGACGTGCGTGTACGCCTGACGGCGACCGTTGCCCGTCGGCGGCGCGCCGATCTTTGCTGCGGATCGGAGATCGCTCAGATGACCGACGAGCACACCGTTTTCGAACAGCACCGTCCTCTGCGACGGCGTTCCCTCATCGTCGACACCAAAGGATCCCCATGCGTTCGGAACCGTTCCATCGTCGACGATGTTGACGATGTCCGAGCCAAATTTCTCACCGTGCCTGTTCGCATACACGCTCGCGTCCTTTACGAGTGTGTCTGCCTCGAGACCGTGGCCACAGGCTTCGTGGATGAGGACTCCCCCGGTGCCGGGAGCCAGCACCACGGGAAACTCCCCCGCAGGCGACGGTTTCGCGCTCAGCATCGCCACTGCCTTGATGGCGGCGCGCCGCCCAAGCTCGTCGGGGGGCCGCGCCTCAAGCAACTCGTAGCCACCGGAGTGTCCGGGGGCCTCGAAGCCGGTTTGGATGATGCCATCGCGCGCCGCGACGACCTGGACAACGAACCGGACTCGCGTGCGATCGTCCGTTGCGATGTGGCCGTTGGAGTTCGCGATCAGGACCTTCTGGTGAACGTCCGCATAGGTTGCGCTCACTTGACGGACCGCCGAGCTCATCGAACGAGCGGCATCGTCGGCGATTCGTAGTGCCTTCGCCTTGTCGGCCGCCCCAACGTCTTCGGGAACGATCCGGACTTTGTTCCGAACCGAGGGCTTCACCCTTCGAAGGTCCGCGACGGACTTCTCCTCACCCGCCTCGAGCCCGGCGCGCGCCGCGCGAGCGGATTCCAGAAGGGCCTCGGCCGAGAGGAGGTTAGTGAACGCGTACGTGGCTCGCTCCCCGGACACGACCCGGATCCCGGCGCCGACGTCGATTCCGGCGGTCACATCCTCGACCCTCGAGTCGTCCAACCTGAGCGCGGACGAGCGCCGATCTTCGACGAACAACTCGGCGTAGTCTGCTCCGCCCGACAGGGCCTCGGCCAGCACTCTTCTGATCGTCCGGTCGGGGATCATGCACCGGCGAGGATACCCGCGCAGGCCCTGAACCCCGCCCGAGCCAGGCGGCGCCCGGGGGCGCTGAACCCCACTACTAGAGTAGTTCCAGACCTTGAATTTCCAGTGCCTTAGCCTGGGATTTCAGGTACTTCGTGCGCTTGTGAGCTAGTACCATGGAGGGTAGCCTCATAGACAATCGAGGACTTGCCGGGAGCAGTCAGACTGCTCCGAGAGAACGATAGGGCGGCGGGCACGCATGCACAAAAAGCCTGCTCCAAGGCCGCTCTTTGAGCAAAGGAGTCTCGACCTGAGCACCGGGTCCGGTTACACCCCTGAGCAGCTAGAACGTTTGCGGAGAATCCACGCTCGCCTGATTGAAGCCCGCCGGGAACTGGATGCACTGATCGGAGATGCCTATCTCCGTCCCCGCGCCTCGATCGTCCCCGTTCACTTCCTTGATCTCGCCTCGGCGGTGGAGAAGCTCCGCTGGGCCGAAAAGGAGTGGCGGGAGCTCGATAGGGAGATGGAGGGCGCCCCGGCGATGGCCGGGGAGGCGGGCACCCAGGCAAGTCAGGCCGAGGAAGAGTCCGAGGAACCCCATTCTGGGAGGGTCCTCGAGCCGGCCGACGCCCGGAATTAGCGCTTCTGTCTGCTCAGATCCGCGCTGGCCGCGGTTTTCAGCAGACAGAAAGCTGACGATCACGGTTAGCGCGGCTGCATCCTCAGCGCCCCATCGAGCCTGATGACCTCCCCGTTGAGCATCGGGTTCTCGATGACGTGGCGGACCAGCGCGGCGTACTCATCCGGCTGCCCGAGACGGTGGGGGTGAGGGATGCCGTCGGCCAGGCGACTGCGTGCTTCCTCGGGGAGTCCGGCGAGCATCGGCGTATCGAAGATGCCGGGGGCGACGGACACCACTCGGATTAGCTTGCTCGCCAGGTCGCGGGCCACCGGCAATGTCATCCCGACGACGCCGCCCTTGGACGCCGCGTACGCCGCCTGTCCTATCTGACCGTCGAACGCGGCGATGCTCGCCGTGTTCACGATCACTCCGCGCTCCTCGCCCTCGGCCTCGCCCCGGGCCATTTGGGCCGCCGCAAAGCGGATCGCGTTGAACGTCCCGACCAGGTTGACTCTCACGACGAACTCGAACCGCTCGAGGTCGACGGGCTCTCCCTCCCGGGTCAGGACGCGGCCGGGGAACCCGACTCCTGCACAATTGACAAGGATGTGGAGCCCACCGAACTCCGCCGCCGCCAGTTCGACGGCGGTCTGGACGTCGTCCGACGACGTGACGTCGGTGGGAGCGAAACGCGCCGCATTGCCGAGTTCCTTCGCAGCTTCGGCTCCATTCGAAGATTCAAGATCGGCAATGACGACCGAGGCTCCCGCCTTCGCAAGTGCCCGCGCCGTTGCAAGACCCAATCCGGAGGCACCGCCCGTGACGAGGGCGACTTTTCGGTCGATGTTCACGCTGTCTCCTGTCGGCCGTGATATCTGCGTGCCGCGCCCCACAACATCTCACCAGTTTTGGCGGCGAAGCCGCGGCGCCTCGCGGCGTTCTCGCTCCGTCACGTACCTTCCAGGTACGCTCCTCCGCTGCGGCCTTGCGACGCTGGCGTTTCGCTCGCCAAACCCTGCCTCACATTATGGGACGCGGCACTAGCCCAGCGACTCCTGGACGACCTCGCCGCTCGCGAGGACGAGCCCATCTTCGCATCTCGTCTCCACGCGGCCGTCGGAGAACTGCCTGTGATAGAGCTCGGCGTACGCGCCGCCTGCGGTCAGGAGATCCGCGTGGGACCCCCGCTCGAGGATTCTTCCTCGATCCAGATAGAGGATCTTGTCCGCGGCGAGGATCGTCGATAGGCGGTGAGCGATCGCGATGGTCGTCCGTCCCTGCATGAGCGGCCTCAGCGCCTCCTGCACAAGCCGTTCCGAATGGGTGTCGAGCGCGCTGGTGGCCTCGTCGAGGATCAGGACGCGCGGGTCCTTGAGGATCACGCGTGCGATCGCGAGGCGTTGTTTCTCACCCCCCGACATCCTGTAGCCGCGCTCGCCGACCGTCGTGTCGAACCCATCTGGGAGCTCCATGATGCGGTCGTAGATATGGGCGGCGCGCGCGGCCTCCTCGAGTTCGGCATCGGTTGCGTCTGGATTCCCGTATCGAAGGTTGTCGCGAACGGTCGTATTGAAGAGGTACGTCTCCTGTGTGACGACTCCGAGGATCTCCCCGACCGACTCCAGCCGGATGTCCCGCACATCGATGCCGTCTATCTGGACGGCTCCGCGGTCGACGTCATAGAGCCTCGGAATGAGATAGGTCAGCGTCGTCTTGCCGGCGCCGCTGGGACCGACCAGGGCGACGAGCTCTCCGGGTTCGGCGGTGAAGTCCACGCCCGAGATGGTCCATAGGCGTTTGTCCCCCGTCCCGTCGCCGCTCTGGCGCTCGTAGCGGAACCAGACGTCGTTGAACCGCACCCGACCGGAGGTCTCCGCGGGCGTCAGCTCGATAGCGCCGTCGCGGTCGATGATCTCGTGCTCCATATCGAGGTACTCGAAGATGCGGTCGAACAGCGCGAGCCCGCTCTGGACCTCGACGTTCACATTGAGAAGCTGGCCCAGCGGGAAGAACAAGCGGCTCTGAAGCGTCGTGAACGTCACTATGGTCCCGAATGTGATTCCCGCGCCGGGGTTGTTCAAGAAAATCCATCCCGCGACGAGGTATACGAACGCCGGCGTGATCGAGAAGAAGATCTGCACCAGGGCGAAGAAGCCGCGCCCGATCATCGTACGTTTGACTTCTAGCTTTGAAAGCCTGCGGTTCTCCTTGCGGAAACGATCGATTTCATAGTTCTGCCGGCCGAACGACTTCGACAGAAGAATCCCCGACACGGACAAGGTCTCCTGCATGATCGCGGTCAAATCGGCGAGGGATTCCTGGGTTTGGCCCGATACCTCGCGCCGGACCTTGCCCACCTTTCGGCTCAGAACCAGGAAGACCGGAAGGATCGCGAGCGACAGGACGGTTAGCTCCCAGCTCAGAATGAACATCGTCACGATCGTCGAGATCACGGTGGTCATGTTGGCGAGCAGGCTCGATGCCGTGTCGGTCAGCACTCCCTGAACTCCCCCGACATCGTTCGACAGTCGGGATTGGATCTCGCCCGTTCGAGTGGAGGTGAAGAACTTGAGCGGCATGTTCTGCAGATGCGAGTACAGGGAGTTCCGGAGGTCCTGCATCACACTCTGTCCGACGACGTTGTTCGTGTAGGTCTGCCACAGGCCCAGGAGACCCCCGATGATCGGGGTGAGGACCATAGCGCCCGTGACCAGGAACAGCAGTTGCATGCGGTCGTCTCGAGGACCGCTCCCGCCGATTACGTCGTCGAACACGACCCTGATGAGGAGCGGATTGATCAGGCCGATTCCTGAGGTGATGAGGATCAGGAGCGCGACGAAAGCGACCTTCCCCTTGTAGGGCTTGAAGATCGTCACTATCCGCCGGAACGTCCCGGGCCGAGCCGGCTGCTCGGGCGTCCCCGGCGGGATCATGCGGTGTGGGCCGGGCAACCTACCTCCTGATTGCGTGTTCTATTGATCTAGGACGATCAACGCCCGAGGGCGCCGCTCGCTTCCCGGCTTCCGATCC
>DASQUP010000003.1:0-12487 GCA_035641235.1 Actinomycetota bacterium | reverse complement strand
GTACTGACGCTCGACGCGGTCGAACATACCCTCGATCAGGCCAAGCAGGGGATAGCAACAGAGATCGAGCGCTTCGCCGAGAACACCATCGGCTACATCAAGGACGAGCGCGACGTCCTCATCGAGGGCGTCCGCCTTCCGGACGTCAAGACCGACTTCCACGGGCGCCATGTTCTGGTCGTAGTACGGGGCCACGGCTACAAGGAGGACCTGCGGACGCTGCGCGCGTACATTCGAGAAACATCCCCGTTGCTCGTGGCCGTCGACGGGGGTGCGGACGCACTCATTGACTTCGGGCTCAAGCCGGCCATGATCATCGGGGACATGGATTCGGTAACCACGGAGGCGCTTCTGTGCGGTGCTGAGCTCGTCGTTCATGCCTATCCCGGCGGAGAGGCGCCGGGACTGGAACGCCTCGACGCGCTCGGCATTCCGAGCGCTGTGTTCGAGGCAACCGGAACTAGTGAAGATATTGCAATGCTCCTTGCCTTCGAGCGAGGCGCCGAGTTAATCGTTGCGGTTGGAACGCACGCCAACCTCGTCGAGTTCCTGGACAAGGGGCGCAAGGGGATGGCATCGACGTTTCTGACGCGGCTGCGAGTGGGACCAATTCTTGTGGACGCCAAGGGCGTGAGCCGCCTGTACCGCGGGAGGGTGCGAAGACGAGATCTCGTAATGTTGATCGCGGCCGCGCTCCTGACCATGGCGGTGGTCGTTGCCCTCTCGGAGCCCATGCGCCTGACGATCGCGGTCTACTGGGAGAGATTGACGAGTTTGTGGTTCGACCTTAGGCAGGCGATCTTTGGATGATCGACTTTCGATATCACCTCATCTCGATAGTCGCCGTTTTTCTCGCCCTCGGTATCGGCATTCTGATGGGGTCCTACGTCCTCGGGGAAGGACTCGTTAAGCAGCTTCGAAGTGAGTTCGAGGTGTTGAAGGACCGCAACGACCAGCTCGAGGCGAATGTGAGGGACCTGGAGTCTCAAGTGAGCAACTACGACAGGGTCATGAACAGGATGCGCGATTGGGTATTGCCCGGCAGACTCGAGGGCAGAACAGTAGTTGTGCTCACTTACGAGGGAACCGATGGGGGCCTGAGCGATCAGGTGACGGAAAGTATCGAGGAGGCGGGCGGAACAATTGCAAGCACGATATCGGCGACGGATTCGCTAACTCTTCCATCGCGCGCCGCGCGCGACCAGCTTGCCCTCATCCTGTCGTCGGCCGCGTCGCGATCCGACGAGCTGCGGGCCGAGCTCGGCGAGCGTCTGGGAGAGGCGTTCACCGCGGGCGACGGAGTGCGCGGTGGCCTCGGATCGGATCCCGCCGACGGCCCCATCGAGCGCGGGGACGTTGAGGCGCTGCTCAACGACCTCGAGGAGGCCGGCTTCGTTGATGTCGAACGTACCGACGACGAGGAGCCGTTTGCGCCGCCGGGTTCGTGGTTCGTGATCGTCGGGGGTGCCGAGGGTGATGCACCGTTCCGGATTGGCGAGTACACGGTCGCGCTTGGAGTGGAACTGGCCAACGCGGCCGCACCGGTCAGCGTGGCGGAGTCCGCAACAAGCGGTTGGAACTTGACAACCATGATGAGAGCCGACGACGAAGCTCAGGAGATCGTCTCAACCGAGGATCAAGCGGACACCCTTGCAGGGTCGATCTCACTTGTGCTTGGGCTCGAGCTGGCTGCCGATGGAGTCGTTTCCCACAGCGGCGTCGGTTCCGGCGCGCAAGAAGTCATTCCCGAGCCCAATCAGACCCCCTGATAACCGTGGCCAAACACTCCAAAGAGACGTCGAGGTCGCTGGCTCGCGGTGCCGCGATCATCACCGTCGCGAGCGCCGCTTCGCGGGTCACGGGGTTCGTGCGGGTGATGGTTGTAGCGGCGGCTATCGGCACGACGTTTCTCGGCAACACCTATCAGACGGCCAACACGGCGCCGAATGTCGTCTTCGAGCTCGTGGCCGCGGGTGTGCTCACGTCGGTGTTCGTTCCGACTTTTGTCGATTATCTCGTCAAGGGTCGCCGAGACGAAGGTTGGGATGCGGCGAATGCCCTTGCCTCGGTTGCGCTTGTTGCACTCATCGGGCTGTCGCTCCTCGTTGCGCTTGCCGCCCCACTGATCATGTGGCTGCTGACGCTTGGCGTAGGCAACGACGTTCTGCGCGACCGCGAGATTGCGTTGGGAGCAACATTCTTGCGAATGTTTTCACCCCAGATCGCCTTCTACGGAGCCGGCATGATAATGACCGGCGCCTTGCACGCCCATCGCAGATTCGCTCTGGCAGCCGTGGCCCCCATCTTCAACAACCTGGTGGTGATCGCGGTCTACCTCACATATGCCGCAATGCGAGGAGACCGGCCTCCCACCGTGGAAGGCATCACCACCGCAGAGACCTGGGTCCTCGGGGCCGGCACAACGCTCGGCGTGGTGGCGATGACGCTGTGTCTGGTTCCGCAGTTGATGCGCCTGGGGTGGCGCGCGCGTTTTCGCTTCGACCTATCTCATCCCGCCGTCAGGCGCGGCGCACGGCTCGGCGCGTGGGCGCTTGGGTACGCGGGCGGATACCAGGCCGGCCTGATCGTCGTTCTCCTGTTGGCAAACGGCGTGGAGGGAGGCGTTGCCGCGTATCAGTGGGCGTACACTTTCTTCTACTTGCCTCACGCATTGTTCGCCATCCCGGTTTTCCACGTCCTTTTCACGGCGATGTCGGAACACGTGGCCAAAGGCGAAGAGAGCGGCATGGTGGAGCGACTGAGGGACGGTCTTTCAATGCTGTCCTTACTGTTGATCCCAACGGCCGCGATCATGCTGGCGGCCGCCCATCCGATCACTGGTCTCACGCTCCAGTACGGCGTGATGACGGGCGCAGGATCGAGCCTCGTGGCGCGCGTGCTGGCGGCGTTCGCCGTCGGGCTTCCCCTCTACTCCACGTTCCTTGTGTACACGCGCGCTTACTACGCCTTGGGCGACACGAAGACGCCTGCACTCGTCAACGCCGGCACGGTTGCGACCGCGAGCCTGGTCGGCGCGGGTTTGTTCGCAGCCCTTCCTGAGGAGTGGTCGGTGCCGGGTCTGGCGCTGGGTCATTCCATTGGGTTCGGAGCCGGCGCGATAGTCCTTGCCCGGCTCCTCCACCGTCGCACCCGATCTCGATTCGGGGCGCAGCCGACATCCGCCGTGCTGCGTGCTGTCGTCGCGGCCCTTGGGGCTCTTGCGGTCATGTTGATCGTGCGGAGCTTCGTTCCCGACGAGTCGCGGGTCGAGAACATGTTCAATGCAGTACTGACGGTCGGTCTCGGCGCCGGTGCGTACATCGGGGCGATGATCGGATTCAAGTCGCCCGAACTGCGGCGCATGAGAGGGCTATTCGGGAGCCTGAGGAGCCGGAGGTGACGGCGCGCCGAGTTCTCCAGATACTCGGTCGCTCCGCCGGGGGAGTGGGGCGCCACGTCTCGGAGATAACCTCCGCGCTCGATGGTCGCGACGGTCTGGCGATAGAGATCGCGGCGCACCCGGACGTACGCGTACGAATGCCCAAGCCGTTCGTCCCCGTTCAAATTCCCTTGGGGCCTGTGCGCGGGCATCTCACCGCGGTCAGGGTGCTTACGCGGATCATCGAGACGGGTCGCTATGACTTAGTGCACGCCCACGGGCTCCGGGCGGGTATGGACGGAGTGCTGGCGGCGCGCCGGGCCGGCGTCCCTTCCATAGTCACGCTCCACAACCTGCTGATTGAAGATATTTCTGGGGGATTGAAAGCGCGCGCGTTCGGTTGGGTCGAACCGTACGTCGTACGCGCCGCTGCCAAGACGTTCGTGCCATCTAGGGAGATGAAGGAATACCTCGAAGCGAAATCCAAAGTCCCCCCGGATAGAATCGAGGTCCTTCACGCGGGCGCGGGTGAACCTCCGGTGGCGCGGCGCTCGCGGGAGGAGGTGCGTTCCGAACTCGGCGTCCGCGCCGACGGCCGCCTGATCGTTTCGGCGGCGCGCCTGCGCCCCCAGAAGGCGCTGCACATCATGCTGGACGCGTTCGCGTCGCTTCCGGCCGATGTGATCTTGGCGATTGTGGGGGAGGGGCGGCTCCTAGACCAGCTCGAGTCGACCGCCGAAGGGCTGGGCGTTCGGAACAGGGTCCACTTCCTGGGCTTCCGTGATGATGTCGCCGATTACATTGCCGCCGCGGATGTGTTTTGCCTATCGTCGGTGTGGGAGGCCGTGCCCCTGGCCGCCCAGGAAGCAGTTCTGCTTGGTGTTCCCGTCGTCAGTACGGATGTTGGGGGCTTGCCGGAGCTGATCGACGACGGCGTCTCGGGTCGCCTCGTTCCGAAGAGCGACGGCCGCGCACTGGCGAAGGCACTAGAGGAGACGTTGTCGGACGCGGATCTGAGGCGGAGTTTCGCGGCAGCTGCCCGCGCTCACTACGACGAACACTTCTCGAGGGACGCAATTCTCGATCGACTCCGGCGCCTCTACCTCGATGAAGCTCTCGCGCCTTAACCTCCGGTTTCTGTACGCGTTCACCGTCGCCGCGGTCCTGATCCCCACGGTGGCGGCGACCGCCCACAGCCAAGAGTCCGGCTGTGCCCGAGCCGTCATCTTCACCCTTCCAGGAGTGGTGTGGGAGGACGTCGACCGTGCACAACCCCCGGCTCTCCTCGACCTCGTCGACCGCGGTGCGGCGGCGTCCGTGTCGGTACGAACGAACCAAAGCCGAACGTCGTACGGAGACGGCTTCGTGACGGTTGGGGGCGGCGCCCGGCTCGACGGCAGGGTGACTTCGGGCACTCCGGCCGATCTGGGCACGCACGAAGGGCATCTGATGCGGGATGTAAAGACGCCCATTGCCGATCTCATCGAGATAGCCGAGGAGGGAGGGTACAGCGCTGTGCCCGGCGCGCTTGGCACGGCACTCGGCGACACTCCCCTGATCGCGATCGGGAACGGCGATCTCGGCAAACCCGCTCCGGCGCCTGCAGGTGCCGGACGCTGGGCCTTGCTGGCGGCGATGAACCGGGATGGGATTGTCGCCCTGTCCGCTACCGGCTCGAATCTGCTAACGGTCGATGGCTCGTGGCCGTACGGCGTGCGCACGGATCAAAACGAAATGCGTGAAGCCGTAGATGCCGCATTCGACGTTGCATGCGCTTCGATGGTCATCGATGCCGGTGATCTCGCCCGGGCCGATCACTGGTCCCACCAGACCTTCCGGCGCGAGCTGCCGGCCCGCGACCGCGCCCTCAGAGCCGCAGATGAGATCCTTGAGTACGTTGCGTCCGACCTGGATTTCGAGCGCGACCTCCTGGTGGTGGTATCGCCGACCTCGCAGGCGGGTCTGCCGTTCTCTCATCTCGGGGTGGTGCTGGCGGTGGGCCCCGGGTACTCGCCGGGTAACACACTTCAGTCCCCAACAACGCGGCGCCCAGGGGTGGTGACGCTGCCCGACATCGCTCCGACGGTGCTGGACCACCTGGGGATCGATCGACCTGGCGAGATGAATGGGAGTCCGTGGTCCGCCGTCGCGGCGGCAAGATCCAACCGAGTTGCCGCCGCGATCGAGCTCGATCGCGAGAGTGTCTTCGTGGATCGCCTCAAGAGGCCGGTCTCAACCTGGTTCGTCATTGCGCAGGTTGTGGTCTATGTGCTGGCGGTGGCGCTGCTTGCGTGGCGAGAGAAGCGTCTCTCCAATGGATCGACGGGCATGCGGCTCGGCCGCTGGCTCGAAGTCGCCGCTCTCGCACTGGTTGCGTTCCCGATCTCGACCTTCTTCGCGGGATTGTTTCAGGCCCATCTACTGGGCGTCGCACGGTTCGTCGTCCTACTGCTCGCCATCGACATCCTCCTTGTTGTGGCGGCGTCGCTGGTCGTCGCTGCGCCCCTCGATCGCCTGCTCGTACTGTCGGCGCTCACGTTTGCAACGCTGGCGATCGACCTCATGACCGGCTCGCGCCTGCAGCTCAATACCGTCCTCGGGTACTCGCCGATCATCGCGGGCCGTTTTGCCGGCGCCGGCAACATCGCCTTTGCGATCCTCGGCGTGTCGACCGTCCTCACCGGAGCGCTGGTTTTAAACCGATGGCCGGGTCGGCGGACGCTGTGGCTGGTCGGTGCGCTGTTTGTCCTCGCGGTTCTCATCGACGGAGCGCCGGCATTCGGCAGTGACGTCGGTGGAGTTCTGGCCCTGGTTCCCGCCCTATTGGTCACGTGGGTCTTGCTCAGCGGCCGCCGTCCCAGCGCGCGCGTGGTTATCATCGGTGCCCTCGCTGCGGTGCTCGTTCTAGGGCTTTTTGTCGTGGTGGATCTCATCGGTCCGCCCGAGTCCCGCACACACCTGGGCCGGCTCGTTGAGGATGTCGGAGACCGGGGTTTTGCTGTGTTCGTGGAGACGATCGAACGAAAAGCCAGCGCGAACCTCAGGGTGTTTCGATCTACCATCTGGACTTTTTTCGTGCCGCCCGCGCTGGTGGCGCTGCTGTGGTTGCTGGCTCGTCCGCGGGGGAGATGGAGCCGCCTTGCCGGACTGTATCCGAGGGTTCGGGCCGGGCTACTCGGCGGGCTGCTGGTGGCGATGCTCGGCTTCATGGTCAACGATTCCGGGATCGTGATCCCGGCGGTCGTGCTGTCGTTCCTCGTCCCCCTCGCCCTGATCGTCCACTTGATGATCGAAATGAAGAAACCCGGACCCCGCCCGCAGTCGGAACCCGAGGAGGTGTTTCGGTGACTGTAGAGGTGGCGGGTGCAGCCGCGGCCGCCGCGGCGGTGGGGGCGGCCGTCGCGCTCTGGGTGACGCGGATCCGGATAGCGTCCCCGCCCCAGGGGCTGATCCGTATTAACGTCGCCGGGCTCGCGGTCCCCGCCGTTCTCGGGGACGGCCTGATAGCCGGTTCGTTGGCGGCGCTGGCCGTCCTCGGCCTGGCCGGAGCGGCGGGCTGGGACGCTTCGGAGACGGGCCGAATGGGTGCGGCGGTTGCACTCGTGGTGGGGATCATGGGTGCGGCCGGTCGCGTCGACGACCTCCGGGGGGACGAGGGGCCGCGGGGCTTTTCGGGACACCTGAGCGCGGCCGTGAGGGGGCACGTGACCGGCGGGGCGCTCAAGATCCTCGCCGGCGGCGCGGCGGGGCTGGCGGCCGGAGCGCTCGTGACCTCGGGTGTCGACAGCGTTGTGGTCGCAGTCGTGGTCGCCCTCGGCGCGAACACGTTCAATCTGCTCGACCGCGCGCCGGGGCGCGCCGGAAAGTTGTGGCTGCTCGCCGCCGTTCCGGTGTTCGTGGGGGGCACCTCCGGGTGGGCGGTTGCGGCGGCGGGAACTGCCGGGGCTCTCGCGGCCGTCCTTCCCTCCGACCTCAGGGCGAGGGGAATGTTGGGCGATGCGGGGGCCAATCCCCTGGGTGCGGTGTGGGGATTGGGGCTCGCGTCCGCCACAGACGATGCCGGCCGGGCGATAGCGATCGTTGTGCTCGTCGCCCTGAATGCGGCTTCCGAGCGGTGGAGCTTCTCGCGCGCCATCGACCGGGTCGGATGGCTAAAGGCTCTCGACCGACTGGGAAGAAAATGACGGTCACCGGGCGGCGCGCGTGCTAGCGTGATGTGACCGCCCCAGAATCCAGGCCGGGTGAAGCCGTGCCCGGATCCGGCAGGGCCGGTCACAAACCGTATCCGACTCACGAGTTGGGAGGATTGGTGGCGAAGCACATTTTCGTGACCGGTGGAGTGGTATCGAGCCTCGGGAAAGGGCTGACGGCGGCGTCCCTGGGGCGGATCCTCAAGGCCCGTGGTCTGCGGGTCATGATGCAGAAGCTCGACCCGTACATCAACGTCGATCCCGGCACTATGAATCCCTTCCAGCACGGAGAGGTCTTCGTCACAGAGGACGGCGGCGAAACGGATCTCGACCTGGGCCACTACGAGCGCTTCATCGACGAAAACATGCGGCGCGCCTCCAACGTGACCACCGGCGCCATCTACCAGAGCGTCATCGCGAAGGAAAGGCGCGGCGACTACCTCGGCGACACGGTTCAGGTCATCCCTCACATCACCAATGCCATCAAGGAGCGCATCCTCAATCTTGCGGAGGATTCGGGAGCCGACGTTCTCATAACGGAGATCGGCGGCACGGTGGGTGACATCGAGTCGCTCCCGTTCCTCGAAGCCATCCGCCAGTTGAAGATGGAAGTCGGGCGTGATGACACGTGCTACCTCCACGTGACGCTCGTGCCGTACATGGCGCCTGCGGAAGAACTCAAGACCAAACCCACACAGCACTCCGTTCGGGAACTCCGGAGCATCGGAATTCAGCCGGACGTCATCGTTTGCCGTTCCGACCGACCCATCAGCTCCGAACTCAAGCGGAAGATCTCGTTGTTGTGCGACGTGAATATGAATGCCATCGTGTCGGCGGTCGACTCCAAGAACATCTATGAGATTCCGCTGGTCCTCCACGACGAAGGGCTTGATGAGTTCGTCGTCGACCACATGAGGATGGATGACGTTCCTCAGCCCGAGCTGCATCCGTGGAAAGACCTCGTCGGACGCATCGACTCAGCGGCGGAGACGGTCAAGATCGGATTGATCGGCAAGTATGTGAAGCTGCCCGACGCCTACCACTCGGTCGTCGAGAGCCTCAGACACGCGAGCTTCTATCACGGCGCCCAGGTCGATATTCGGTGGGTAGCCTCCGACGATCTCGAGACCGCCGATCTGGACAGCGTGCTCGGTGACCTTGGTGGGATCCTCGTTCCCGGAGGGTTCGGCGTTCGAGGTGTGGAGGGAAAGATCAACGCGGTCCGCTATGCGCGTGAACACGGCATTCCCTTCCTCGGAATCTGTCTCGGACTGCAGTGTGCCGTCGTCGAGTTCGCCCGCAACGTCGCCGGTCTCGAGAACGCCAACTCGTCGGAATTCGACTCGAAGACGCCCTATCCGGTCGTGGACATCCTCGCCGGCCAGGACCTCGGGACGCTGGGTGGAACCATGAGACTCGGCTCGTACCCGTGCCGGATCACACGGGACACCAAAGCGGAGGCGGCTTACGGGGGGGAGCTCATCTTCGAGCGCCACCGTCACCGATACGAAGTGAACCCGAGATTCCGGCGCCGGCTGGAAGATGCGGGGATGGTGTGCTCGGGAGAATCGCCCGACGGGACCCTCGTCGAGATCATCGAGCTGCCCGATCACCCCTGGTTCGTGGCAGGGCAGTTCCATCCCGAGTTCAAGAGCCGGCCGGACCGGCCACAGCCGTTGTTCCGCGACTTCATCGGCGCGACCCTCGCCCACCCGCGCCCGAGGGTCGTGGATCTGGAGTCGCACACCCGAGCTGCCGGCTGAGTCCGCGGGAGCACTCCGGTCAGTCGACGACTGCCCGGTGCGCCTGCAGCCGCGCGCGCCCAATTGCCACCCACTCACGGGGATTGAGGCGTTCGAGCGGCACGAACGCCAGCAGGCAGAGGACGTGCGGCCAGAACATGATCCCGATACCCGAGTACGTCACAAGATGGAATATGACGACAATGCCGAGCATTACGAGTCCGATTCGTCCAGGAGCGAGGAGCAGCGGGGACAGGAGTTCAAAGGCGATCAACGTGAACTGACCAAGCTTCAGTATCGCGGGGTGGCTAACAAGCGGTTCTGCGAGGAAGGTGCCCCTCCTGATGATGGCTCTGAGGAAAGTCGAACCAGTCGCCCAGTTGAGGCCTCCGAATCGAATTTTGGCCAGCACCGAAGCGAAGTAAGTGATCACAACTGCGACCTGGATCGAACGGATGGCGAATCCTGCCGCCTCATCGGCCTCGGTGTCTCCCCACCGAGCCGGTCCGGCCGTCGGGAGCACCGCAAGCGCAACGAGGAACGCCACGCGATCGTGGTCGACTTTCCCGTATGAGAAGGCGACCAGCATCCACTGCAGGTAGAACACGAACACCAGGGCCCCGGCGAGCCTCGGCCATCGCCCGGTAAGGGCTACCGCACAGCTCACAATCAGCGCCGCCTGGATCGCCCCCACCGTGAGCGGAGTCGGCGTTGGCATCGGAAGGAAGTTCGTGATGAACAGCGGATGGTAGAGCTCGGGCGGCACGTCACCGTGGACCGAGACCCACGGCCGGAGGACGAAGAGATCAAGGAAGATGAACCCGTAGACGAAGGTGCGCAGGGCCGCGACTCGCCCGCGCGGTAGCGGACCGAACCACCATGCGCCCAGGCGGCTGAGGGGAGAGCGAGTGAGTTTTGTACTCAATCGCCCCTCCTCCAAACCCCCAACATCCTCTCGGATGAGCTCACTGCTCGTCCGGCCTCGAGCTGGTGAATCGTGCGGATGATCCTCAGCTCGGCGAGCGGGGGCCGGCTGCCCATGTTCTCGTATGACTCCACCAGGACCCCGGCAAGGCGAGAGTCATCGGCAAAAAAACGCGTCAGCTGTCCGTCCAACTCGGCGCGCCGAATCCCCAGATCAGAGAACGGGATCCGCAGCTCCTCCCCGTCGGTCGAGGTCCCGCGCACGCTGGTTACGAGGATCGTGGCGTTCGGATCGTTTCGAACCGAGTACATGCGGAAGGGGCCGAACGGAAAATGTTCGTCGTCCCCCCAGAAACTTCCCGCAGCCAAGGCAAGTAGGACTCCCAGTGCAATAGCCAACCTGGCTGCTCGTTGTCGCCGGCTCAGCTCCACTTATTTAGACCCTTTCACGGCGTCATCCGCACGCAGATGCCTACAAAATGTCCTCTGATCTCGGCGCGCCAGCCCAACGCCCTCGCCAGGGTAGCCACTTTCGCGTCCGGGAACGGAACGGCGACCATCGTGCGCATGACGATATTGTCTAGCCCATGAGGGTCGGGGTTCCGCGGGAGCTAAAGGACAACGAGTACCGGGTGGCCATAACCCCTGCGGGTGTGAGGGAGCTTGTTGTGGGGGGTCACAACGTCCTGATCGAGCACGATGCCGGCCGCGGGTCAAGCATCACAAACGCCGAGTTCGAGCGCGCCGGGGCGACGATTGTGCCGGATGCGGATTCCGTATTCGCCGATTCCGACCTGGTGCTGAAGGTGAAGGAGCCGGTCCCGGAGGAATTCGGGCGGCTGCGCGAGGGGCTCGTCCTGTTCACCTACCTTCATCTCGCCGCGAGTGCCGAGGTGACCAAGGCGCTCGTGCAGTCCGGGACGCATGCCGTAGCCTACGAAACCGTCGAAATGAGCGACGGAACGCTTCCCCTGCTGGCTCCAATGAGCGAGGTGGCAGGACGGATGGCTCCCCAGGTCGGCGCGAACCACCTCGAGCGGGAGCACGGCGGCCGGGGCATTCTCCTCGGTGGAGTTTCGGGAGTCCGGCCTGCCCGCGTGGTGGTCCTCGGGGCCGGGATGGCGGGCCAGAATGCGGCGTGGATAGCGCAGGGCATGGAGGCCGAGGTCGTCATCCTCGACACCAACATCAACAAACTCCGCGACGTTGACCGCATCCACCAGGGCAAGATCCTGACGCTCGCCTCCAACCGACTCTCGCTCGAGGAAACGGTAGCGTCGGCAGACCTCGTGATCGGTGCGGTGCTCATCCCCGGTGCGCTCGCGCCGAAACTGGTGACCGAGGAGGTCATCGCCGAGATGAGGCCGGGATCGGTCGCCGTCGACATCTCGATAGATCAGGGCGGGTGTTTCGCAACCTCCAAAATGACGACCCACTCCGAACCCACATACAAGGTGCACGACGTTGTGCACTACTGCGTGGGCAACATGCCCGGGGCCGTGCCACACACATCGACGTACGCACTCACCAATGCCACCCTGCCGTACGCGGTGCAGCTCGCCGACAAGGGCCTGGAGACGGCGATCCGCGACGACCCGGCACTGGCGAAAGGGGTCAACGTCTACAAGGGTGCAGTCACTTACGAGCCGGTTGCCGAGGCTCACGGCCTCGAAGCCGTGGCGCTGACCGAGCTCCTCTGACACCCCCTGAGGTGGGACCGCGGCAATGAACACGCAGACGTCGGCGCTTCGCCAGCAAAAAAGGATCGACGAATTCCTCGCCCATGCGTCCTACGAACGCGGACTGTCCAAGAACACAGTCGATGCATACCGGCGGGACCTCAACATGTGGGATGCCTACTGCAGAACCGCGCGCATTGACGGGGCAAAGGCGACTCCGGACGACGTTACCGACTACCTCGACCGGCTTCGATCGGGTACGCCTCCCGCGTCGGCTCCCTTCGCCGCCGCGTCTGTGGCCCGGATGCTGGTTGCGGTGCGGGCCTTCTACCGGTTCCTCGTCCGGGAGGGCCACCTGAACTCCGACCCCACGGCCAAGGTAGGAGTTCCGAAGAAGCCGAGGTCCATACCCAAGGCCATCGCCGTGGAGGACGTGGAGAAACTAGTCGAGCTACCGTCCGCCGACCTACGAGGCCGCCGGGACCGGGCGATCCTCGAGACCCTCTACGGGGCCGGTCTGCGGATTTCGGAGCTCGTCGACCTCGACCTCGATGACCTGGATCTCGCCGAGGG
>DASQUP010000002.1:0-7817 GCA_035641235.1 Actinomycetota bacterium | reverse complement strand
GGAGCGCTCGGAGGGATATCTGGGAACAATCCACGGTCGCGATGTAATTCAGGACATGGAGGTCGCCGCGACCGATGATGGGAAGATCCTCGCAGTCAGGGCGAAGCTTCTGGCGAATATGGGCGCCTACATGCAACTCGTTTCGCCGGGGATCCCGATCCTCGGTGCGTTCCTGTACCACGGCGTATACAGCGCCGACGCGTACCATTTCGAGTGCACCGGCGTCTACACGAACAAGACACCAACCGACGCCTATCGCGGTGCGGGCCGTCCGGAGGCGACGTACGCCGTCGAGCGGATCATGGACGCGCTCGCAAGGCGCGTCGGAAGGGACCCCGCCGAACTCCGCAGGATGAACTTCCTGCCGGCTTTCACCGACGCAACTGAAGTTGTCACTGGTCTCTCGTTCGACTCGGGGAACTACGAGGCGTCGCTGGACCGGGCGCTCGAGCTCTCCGACTATGAGGGCTGGCGTAAGAAGCAGCAGGACCGCAGAAATGCCAGCG
Organism: Actinomycetota bacterium; assembly: GCA_035641235.1. Lineage (GTDB taxonomy): Bacteria > Actinomycetota > CADDZG01 > CADDZG01 > WHSQ01 > DASQUP01. The sequence continues at coordinate 7,311 of DASQUP010000002.1, read as the reverse complement.
ACGTCAAACAGATCGGCATCGGGCTGTCGACGTACATCGAGATGTGTGGACTCGCGCCGTCACAGGTTCTGGCCTCGCTCCGCTACGGTGCCGGCGGCTGGGACGCCGCAACCATCCGTTGCCTGCCGACCGGGAAGGTCGTTGTGGCAACCGGCACATCGCCCCATGGCCAGGGACACGTGACATCGTGGTCCCAGATCGCTGCGGATGCGCTCGGCGTGCCGGTTGAAGACGTCGAAGTGCTACACGGAGACACGGCTGTGTCCCCACTGGGCATGGACACGTACGGGTCCCGGAGCGTGTCCGTCGGCGGAGTCGCACTGCACAACGCGGCAGGGAAGATAATTGCCAAGGCCAAGACGATTGCCGCACACGAGCTCGAGGTGTCGGAGGACGACCTCGAGTGGATCGACGGAAAGCTCCAAGTGAAGGGAGCGCCGGACAAGGTGAAGACGATCCCCGAGGTTGCCTTCTCCGCGTGGACGGCGCACAACCTCCCGGAGGGAACCGAACCGGGTCTCGAAGCGACGCACGTATACGACCCCCCGAACTTCACGTTCCCGTCGGGCGCGCACGTCTGCGTGGTCGAGGTCGATACCGAGACCGGAATGACGAAGATCCTCGACTACGTTGCGGTCGACGACTGTGGGAATCCGATCAATCCGGTGATCATCGACGGCCAGGTGCACGGAGGTGTTGCACAGGGCATCGCTGAGGCGATGTACGAGGAAGCGGTCTACGACGAGAGCGGGAACCTGCTCACCTCGTCCATGTCCAACTACCGCGTACCGTCGGCGGCGGAGCTTCCCAACTTCACGACCGACAGGACGGTCACTCCGTCCTCCACGAACCCCCTCGGAGTCAAAGGGATCGGGGAGGCCGGAACGATCGCGGCGCCGCCGGCAGTCGTGAACGCGGTCGAAGATGCCCTCGGTCCTCTGGGCGTAGAGAGCATCGGCATGCCGGTCACGCCCGAACGTGTATGGGCTGCGATCAACAATGCGCGCGCCAAGGGGACGGAGGCTCCGGCAGGGGGCAGCGGCGTTGGATCCGCCGAGCGAACGGAGGGAGGCAACCGATGATCCCTGCATCGTTTGAATACGAGCGTGCGGAATCTGTCGACCACGCCCTCGAGCTGCTCGGACAGAACGGTGACGATTCGAAGCTCCTCGCGGGTGGTCACTCGCTGCTGCCACTGATGAAGCTCCGGCTCGCGCAGCCGAGCATGCTCATCGACATCGGGCGGCTGTCGGATCTCTCGTACGTGCGCGAAGACGGGGACCGCATTGCTATCGGCGCGCTGACGTGTCACGAGGACGTTAGCCGAAGCGACGTGCTCGAGAGCAATTGCCCCATCGTGTCGCACGCCGCCGGGGAGGTCGGCGACCCTCAAGTGCGGCACTTCGGCACGATCGGCGGCTCGGTCGCACACGGCGACCCCGCTTCTGATCTGCCCTCGGTGTTGCTTGCGCTGGACGCCGAGTTCGCAATTCGGGGAACGAGCGGCGAGCGCACGGCCACTGCCGCCGACTTCTTCAAGGGGCTCTTCGAGGTCGACCTCTCGTCACAGGAGATGTTGACCGAGATCCGCGTCCCGAAGATGGGTAGCGCGGGGTGGTCGTACCAGAAGTTCCACCACCGCGCACAGGACTGGGCCATCGTCGGGGTCGCTGCCGTCGCATCCAACGGAGGTGCACACGTCGCGCTCACAACGATGGGCGAGACACCCATGCGTGCTCGCGCTGTTGAGGAAGCGCTTGCTTCGGGTGCGGACATCGCAACTGCGGCGCAGCATGCGGACGAGGGGACGTCACCTCCGAGCGACCCGTTCGGAAGTGCCGAATATCGCCGCGATCTCGCAAAGGTACTTACTCGGCGCGCCCTCGAGGAGGCGATGTCCGGGTAGCAGGAGTGCGATGCAGTAGGACCGAACAGCGCACGAAATGTGGGAGGGTGCTCATGTGAGCACCCTCCCGTTTACATCGGTCGAAGAGCTCGAAGACGGGCTCCGACTGCGCAACTATCTACCGCATCGCGGGCTGGCCACCGCGATCTACCTGGCGCTGTCGCTCGACAAGCCGCTCCTCCTCGAAGGAGAGGCCGGTGTCGGCAAGACGGAGGTGGCGAAGGTGCTGGCCGATCTCCTCGGCCGCGAGCTCATCCGACTTCAGTGTTACGAGGGCATCGACGCAGCGCAGGCCCTCTACGAATGGGACTACGCGCGCCAGCTCATTGCAGTGCGCGCCGCGGAGGCCGAAGCCGTCTCTGCGACTGATCTGTTCGGGCTCGAGTTTCTTGTGGAGCGCCCGTTGCTTGCGGCGATCCGGGCCGGCTCCAAGTGCGTCTTGCTCATCGACGAACTCGATCGCGCCGACGACGAGTTCGAGGCGTTTCTGTTGGAGATCCTCTCCGAGTTCTCGGTCACGATCCCGGAGATCGGGCGCGCCGCCGCGGAGCGGCCTCCCGCAGTGGTGATCACCTCCAACCGGACGCGCGAGCTACACGACGCGCTGAAACGGCGCTGCCTGTACCACTGGATCGACCATCCGTCTCTCGACCGGGAGATCGAGATCATCCGCGCTCGCGCTCCCGAGGTGTCGGAGGCGCTGGCCCGATCGGTGGCCGTCGCGGTGGAGCGGATGCGCGGCTTCGACCTCGCCAAACGCCCCGGCGTGGCCGAGACGATCGACTGGGCGAACGCACTCGCCTTCCTCGGCGCCGAGAAGGTCGACGGCGAGGTGGCGTCCGACACACTCGGAGCGGTGATCAAGGACCACGAAGACCAGACCTACGTGCGGGCTCGGCTCGAGGAGCTGGCCGAAGACTGACGGCGCGCCGCGAGGGTAGGTAAATGCGCGAACGACACATGGACGTGCTTGTCGGGTTTGGGCGGCGGCTGCGCGCAGATGGTCTTCCGGTCGGCACCGGCCGCATCCTCAACTACTGCCGGGCCGCGGCGGTTCTCGCGCCGCTGAACCGGGAGCGGCTGTACTGGGCGGGCCGAACGACGCTCGTGGCGCGGCGGGAGGACCTGGAGCGGTACGACAGCGCGTTTCGCGACTACTACGACCGCGGCGATCTCAGCGACGTCCTCGAGAAGCTCTTCGAGTTCGCCGACAAGACGCAGGTCCCGCAGATGGACGCCGCCGACGAAACCGAGGACGGCGCGCAGGTTGAACGGCAGACGGGACTCCCCGAGGATGCGGAGTCCTCCGAAGGCGATGCGATCGTCGCGATGGTCGCCAGCAGCGCAGAGGTCCTCCGAAACAAGTCATTCGACAAACTCACCGACGCCGAGCTTCGCCGGGTAGCCAGCGCAATAAGGACCATCCAGCTCGACCTTCCGCTCAGAAGGGCGCGGCGCCTCGCTCGCGCTCCCCTGCCCGGCAACCTCGACATGCGGCGCACGCTCAGGTACTCGCTGCGAACGCAAGGCGAGCCGCTCCGGCGCGCGTGGAAGGACCGGAGAACGCGCATTCGTCCGCTCGTACTCATCCTCGACATCTCCGCGTCGATGTCCGCCTTCTCACACGCGCTCCTTCAGTTTGGGTATGCCGCGATGAACGCCGGGCGCGCCGTGGAGGTCTTCTGCTTCGGCACCCGGTTGACGCGCATCACTCGATTGCTGCGTACGAAGGATCCCGACGTTGCGCTCTCTGAGGTCACCGGAACGCTCGTCGACTGGGACGGAGGCACGCGCATCGGCGACTCGCTGAAGCAATTGCTCGACCGCTACGGCCAGACGGCCCAGCTGCGCGGATCGGTCGTAGTTATGTGCTCCGACGGTCTTGAGCGCGGGGATCCGGAACTGCTGGCCGCCCAGATGGCGCGCCTCGGACGCTTGGCTCACAAGGTGATCTGGGTGAATCCGCTTGCGGGTGACATCCGCTACCAGCCGCTCGCGCGGGGGATGGCCGCTGCCCTCCCCCACGTCGACGTCTTCATGCCGGGACACAACCTGGCGAGCGTCGAGTCCCTTGCGCGCGCCGTGTCCCTCTAGTGCCTCGACCAGCAATGTCGGTAGGGCTCTGCGGGCGAAAAAGCTGCGCCTGGCTGCGTTCTCGGTCGGGCACGTACGCTCCTGGTACGCACCCTCCCTCGGCACGGCTCCGCCGAGTACTTGGTACCGCCTCTCCGGTCTGGTTGCGTTTCCTGCCGGACGGGCGTGCAGGTCGGTGCGCTGCCGCGGCCTTGTTTTTCGCGCCGCAGAACCTCGCAAACATCACTGGCCGAGGCACGGCTACATCAGTTCGCACCCAAACGATCCTCCAACACGGCTCGTTCGGCAGGATTGTTGGTGAGCTCTAGGGCGCGTCCGGTGGCAACACGGGCCTCATCGTCATTACCCAATTCATGCAACAGCTCGGCCCGCGTCGCGTGATAAAGGTGGTAGCGGTCCAAAGATCCGGCGAGGCCGTCCAGTTCGGACATCGCTTCTTGCGGCCCGGCGGCGTAGCGGAGTGCTATGGCCCGGTGAAGCCGCGTCACCGGCGACGGCGCGAGATGAAGCAGCATGTCATAGAGCAGCACGATCTGCTCCCAGTCCGTGTCCTCCCAACGTCCCGCTTCGGCGTGGCATGCGACGATCGCGGCCTGGAGTTGGTAGGGACCAGGCCGCCGTTGTCTGGCGGCTCGGGTCAGCAGTTGAGTTGCGTTTGTGATGGCTTCCCGATCCCACAGTGCCCTGTCCTGGTCGCGAAGCAGCACCAACCTGCCCTCACTATCGAAGCGCGCCGCCGCTCGAGCTCGGTGGAGGCGGATCAACGCCAGCAGACCTGCGGCTTCCGCTTCTGTGGGCATGAGCTCGTGTAGCAGGCTCGCGAGCCATTCGGCGTCATCGACTAGATCGCGCGACTGCGCCACATCGGCGGTGGAAAGGTAGCCCTCGTTGAGCAGCAGATAGACCACCGTCAGAACCTCGCTCAGTCGTGAATGCAATTCCTCGTCTCCGGGGATCCGGTACGGAATCCCAGCGTCGCCGATCTTTCGTTTCGCACGAGTGATGCGTTGCGCGATCGTCGCTTCCGGCGTTACGAAGGCGCGGGCGATCTGGGCGGTCGTGAAGCCGCACACAACTCGGAGGGTGAGCGCGATTTGTGCATGTCGAGACAATGCAGGGTGACAACACGTGAAGATAAGGCGCAGGCGCTCATCCGGGGCCGGCTGAACCGGCCATTGCAGCTGCGCCAGCTTTGCGCGGTAGTTGCTTTCACGGCGTAGGACGTCGAGGCCGCGTCGCCTGGCAACGGTGAACAACCATGCGTCGGGTCGATCTGGAACCCCCTCGACCGGCCAGCGCTGCAGAGCCGCAACGACGGCATCCTGCACAAGGTCCTCAGCGGTGGAGAAGTCCCCTATCAGACCCACCAAGGATGCGGCCAACCGTCCCGTTTCCTCACGAACGATGCGGGACAACTCGAGCAGCGATGTGTCATCCAAAGGCTTTCATGACTCCAATGGGCGGATCTCGACGACCGGACACCCCGGCCATGTCTTCACCAGTCTTAGGGCTTCATCCAAGTTGGCGACATCGATCTCGACGTAGCCGCTAACGACCTCTTTCCCCTCCACGAATGGGCCGTCCGTGATGACAGGATCTCCGCCCTCCATCCTCACCGTGGTTGCGGTCTCTGGTGGATGCAATTTGCTTCCGCCCCGGATCACGGCCGAGTTCTCCGCCCACCACTGACTCACCCTTTCGTAGGCACGTTCGCGCTCGGCCGGACCCATTGCCTGGAGGTCGTTCGTGTACTGCTCGGTATCCACGAACAAGAGCACGTACTTCACGCAATCACCTCTCTGGAAGCAGTCCACAGCTCATCGGGTGCAGGGGGCGGTCCCTTCTCCTTATCACGGCATCTACGACACCGTCTCCCCCAAATGCACCCCCGGGGTTACCTCTCCTAGGGTCCGGCCATCGCCCGAGCGGCGCGCCGCTCCATTTCGTCCGGCGGAACGTCTTCGATGTGGGTCGCGATATTCCAACGATGGCCAAATGGATCATCGATTGTCGCAACGCGGTCGCCGTAGAAGTGGTCTTCGGGTTCGGAGACGGGCTTCGCTCCCCCGTCAACAGCCCGCCGAAAAACATCGTCGACGTCCTCCACGTACACGAAGAGAGATACAGGTGACCCCCCAAGTGACTTTGGACTGGGATCGGTCTCAATTGGCAGATTTGCCTCACCGATCATGAGTACCGAACCGCCGAGCTCGATCTCGGCATGGGCCACCAAACCGTCCGGCGTACCCATGCGCACGCGCTCGCGAGCGCCAAAAACGTGTTGATAGAACTCGATTGCGTTTGCGGCTCCGTCGATCGTTAGGTGCGGGGTGATACGCGGATATGTATCGGGGATCGGCTTGACGACTGACACAGAAACACCTCCCGCTTCATCGAGCTTCGTGGCCTCCTGCAGGCTCATAGCGCCTCCTTCCCTGTGTTCCTCTACTACAAAGACGATCGGGAAAGGGCCCAATACGACATCCGCTCGATCGAATCGGCTCTATCTTGGTGAGAAATGATGCGACGGCCCGGCGCAGGGCGTCCAGACGCCGAAATGGCGCGAAAGCGTGAAATGTTGGGCTCTCGCTCCATCTCGGTTTTCTTTGGGCGGATTGTGTCCCTCTAGCTGGCCTGCTTGGCGGGTACGGCCAGGTCGCGCCGGCGCACGACGAGGGCGAAGCCGTAGCCGGCGACACCCGCGATAAGAGCGATGGCAACCGCAGCAACGGGGGCGATGCCCTCGGCGTCGGCTCGTGCTGATGTCTGCTCGCCCGTGGCCGGAGCGCCTCCGGACGGCGGTTCTTCCTCCACAGCAACCGCAACCGGAGCGCTCCCGGCAGCCTTGGAGTCGGGACGTCCGTCACCGACCATCACCGCTCCGATCATGCCCATGTGGTACGGGCACCAGTACGCGTAGACGCCCGGTTTGTCGAACTTGACCGCCACCGACTGCTTCCCGGCCAGGTCCTTCGTCCCCCAATCACCGGTGGCGCCCGCGATCGCATGTGTGACCGTATCGCTGTTGGTCCACTTGACGGTGTCGCCCACATCGATGTTGGTGACGGTGGGGCCGAAGCAGTTGGCTTTCATATCCACGACGGTGGTGTCGTCTTGTGTGTCGCCTCTCTTGTGACAGCCACCTCCGCCTCCCGCCAGCGCCGCCGGCAGAGCAACCAGCATCAGCCCGCAAACCGCAAGAACCAGAAACAACGACACCCTGCGGCGGTCCATCCCGACTCCTCTCCAAATTAGGCCTGCACCCAATACACCGGACGCCTCGAAAAGGTTCCCAAGTTCTTTCTGTCTGC
>DASQUP010000001.1:0-4653 GCA_035641235.1 Actinomycetota bacterium | reverse complement strand
CTGCGCGGCCGGGACCGCCTACATCCCGGGCCTCGCCGACTTCGTCCCGATGGTCAAGGGAACGTCGAACATGGCCCTTGCCGGGCCGCATCTGGTCAAAGCAGCCGTGGGCGAGGACACCACCGCGGAGGAAATGGGTGGTTCGGCCGTGCACGCCAAACAGTCGGGCGTCGCCGACCTCGAGGTGGACGACGATCCGGCGTGTATCTCTGCGATCCGCCGGTATCTCTCGTACTTCCCGTCGTCGAACCTCGAGGGCCCTCCCAAGGCCGAATCGTCCGATCCGATCGACCGGCGCACCGAGGAGCTGTACGACGTCGTCCCCGCCAACCCCCGGACGGCCTACGACGTCCACAAGGTGATCTCGGTGATCGCCGATGACGAGGAGTTCCTCCCCATGAAGCCCGACTGGGCACGGAACCTGGTAACCGGATTCGCGCGGTTCGGTGGCCGCCCGGCCGGTATCGTCGCCAATCAACCGAAGTTCCTGGGCGGCGCCTTGGACGTGAACTCGGCCGACAAGGCGGCTCGGTTCGTGTGGCTGTGCGACGCGTTCAACGTCCCGCTCGTCTTTCTCATGGACTGCCCGGGGTTCATGGTGGGGAGCGCCGTCGAGAAGCAGGGCATTATCCGGCATGGTGCCAAGATGCTGTTCGCTGTGTCGGAGGCGACGGTGCCCAAGATCACGGTCGTCATGCGAAAGGGTTACGGAGCCGGGTACTACGTCATGAATGGGCGTGCATACGAACCGGACCTGATCGTCGGATGGCCGACGGCCGAGATATCGGTGATGGGACCAGAGGGCGCCGTGAATATCATCTTCAGAAAGCAGATCGAAGCCCTCCCAGAAGACCAGCGTGCGGAGGCTCGCAACAACATGGTCGCGACCATTCGGGAGCAGATCTCTCCATACATCGCTGCGGGGTGGTCGTTTGTCGACGACCTGATCGATCCCGCGGATACGCGCCGGGTGGTGTGCGAAGGTCTCGCGACGTCCGAGGGCAAGAAGGTCGAACGCCCATGGCGCAAACACGGCGTGCTTCCGGTGTAGGCGATGAACCACAACTCGGATTCATGGAAGACGCTGAGGTGGCCCATCCTCTTGCTCTTTCTCGCGGCGTTCTATGGAACCGCCGGGTACATGATCATCGAGGGATGGCGATTCATCGACGCGCTCTACATGACGGCGATGACGTTGTCGACGGTGGGCTACAAGGAGATAGCCCCGATGTCGGATCTCGGACAGTTCTTCACAATCACCCTGATTGCGAGCGGCGTGGGTATCGCGCTGGTCACGTTGACGCTCGTGGCGCGCTGGATCGCGGAGGGGGACTTCGGTGAAAGGTCGAGGAGGCGACGGATGCAAAAACGCATCGATGCGATGGACGATCACTACATCATCTGCGCCTACGGCCGCGTTGGGCGGACGGTGGCTAGAGAGTTCGAGGCCGAGGGTGTCCCGTTCGTGACGATCGACAAGGGCGAGGAGCTCGAGGAACGAATGTTGCGGGACGGCGTCGCGTACGTGATCGGAGATCCCGCATCAGAAGGGGTTCTGATCGCAGCCGGGATAGGGCGTGCGAAGGGACTCATCTGTGCGGTCGATTCAGACGCGGACAACGTCTACATAACTCTTGCAGCCCGCTCCTTGCAGCCGGACCTGTTCATCGTGGCGCGCGCATCGGAAGCGATTTCGGCCGACCGTCTGTACAGGGCGGGAGCCAACCGCGTCATATCGCCCTACGTCAGCAGCGGCCGGCACATGGCGATGCTTTCGCTGCGTCCACAGATCGTCGACTACCTCGAGGTCGGTGCGCGGGAGCAAACGAACCTGAGGCTCGAGGAGCTCCAGGTCGACGCGGGATCGGATCTCGTGGGCCGGGCCCTCACCGATGCGTGTGGCAAGACGCTGCCCCTGGCGTTACGCCGCTCCGACGGAGAAATCATTCCCAACCCGGATCCCGTGATGCGCCTTCAGGCAGGGGACATGCTGGTCCTACTGGGGCAGCCCGAAGATCTGCGGCCCCTGGAGGGTGAAACGAGCCGCCGGGCGCGTTGATCCCCTTCTGACCGGCGGTCTGAAATGTCAAATTAGCGCCGACGGTGGGGCTCGATTGCCATTTCAGGCCGGTCGGCCTGTGGGGAGAGCTACTCCGGCACCGTTCCGAAGAGTCGGTCTCCCATGTCACCCAACCCAGGAAGGATGTAAGCGTGTTCGTTCAGCTCGCGATCGATCGCTGTCGTAACGACGTCAACGTCGGGATGTGACTCTTCGAGCGCTTTGATGCCTTCCGGAGCCGACACCACGGACACCATTCTGATGGCCGTCGCGCCGGCACCCTTGACCGACCTGAGCGCCGCCTGTGCCGATCCTCCGGTCGCCAGCATGGGGTCGAGCACAAGAGTGAACGCATCGTCGAGCCGGGGAAGCTTCGCGTAGTACTCCGAGGGTTGGAACGTAGCTTCGTCGCGCTCCAGTCCGAGATACCCCACACGGACCTCGGGGAAGAGGTCGACGACGGCATCGAGCATGCCCAGGCCGGCTCTGAGGATGGGCACTGCCGCGATCGGGCCTTCGAGACTTCGTCCTTCGACATCCTCCAACGGCGTCCGAACCGTCTTCAGTTTGGTCGGGAGGGTTCTGGTTGCTTCGAGCACGAGGACTGTCGTGAGCCTTTTGGTTAGCGCCCGGAAGACATCGGGGGGCGTCCTTTCGTCACGAAGAGCAAGAAGAAGATGGCCTGCGAGCGGGTGGTCCACGACTGTGACGGTCATACCGGGCAGGATACAGTTTGCCGGCATGGATGCCTGTGTGATCACGTGCGCTCTGAGCGGCGTTGCCGCCGACCGCTCTCAGTGCCCGGCGATCCCATACACGCCTGAGGAATACGCAGCCGAATCCCGGCGCGCCCGGGATGCGGGAGCATCGGTGGTCCACATCCACGCCCGGTTTCCGGACGGCAATCCCAGCTACCGCGTCGATGAGTACACCGCAATCACCGATGCGATTCTTGCCGAAGTCCCGGACATCATCATCAATTTCTCCACGGGGGCCGTTGGGATTCCGATCCAAGACCGTGTCCATCACATCACGGCGTTGCGGCCCGAGCTTGGTGCTTTGAACATGGGATCGATGAACTACGCGAAGTATTCGAGCAAACGAAAGGCATTCGTGTTCGATGCGGTTTTCAGCAACCCCTTCTCCGATATCACCTATCTGCTCGACGAGATGAACTCGGTTGAGGTCAAGCCGGAGTGCGAATGTTTCGACACCGGACACATCGGCAATGTATTCCCGCTGCTGGACATGGGCCTCATTGCAGAGCCGGTGCAGTTCTCATTGATCCTAGGTGTGCTGGGCGGCGCGCCGCCGGACGTGCGTACGCTCGCGCACATGTCAGCGCTCCTTCCGAACGACAGTACTTGGGAGGTCATCGGCATAAGCCGGCGGCAATGGGAGCTGGTGGCGGGAGCTTTGTCGCTCGGTGGAAACGTGCGCGTCGGGCTGGAGGACAACTTCTACCTCCCGTCGGGGGAGATGGCATCGTCCAACGGCGACCTCGCTGATGCTGCGGCGCAGCTGGTCGAACTCTCTGGCCGCACGGTGGCCGAACCGGCGGAGGCTCGAAGGATTCTGTCGTTGGCGAATCCTCCCCGACGTTCGGGTCATTTTCGGGAGGCCGCGGGTGAGTAGCGAGGTCATTGCCGAGATGGTCGCAAACGTGTGGCGGATTCTCGTCGGTGAGGGAGACGACATTGCAGAGGGGGACACGATCTGCATCCTCGAGTCCATGAAGATGGAGATTCCCGTCGAGGCAACCTCTGCGGGCGTAATTTTGAGGCTCAACGTGGCGGAGGGCGAGACGGTTCAGGAGGGCGACGTGATCGCGGTGATCGAGTGACCGATCTCGTCGAACTCGTCCACGACGAACACGTCGCAAGACTGATTCTCAACCGCCCCGATCAACGCAACGCACTGTCGATAGAGATGTGCAATGCGATCGCAGATGCCATTGAACGAGTGGACTCTCATGGTGCCACCCGTGTGGCCGTGATCTCCGGCGCAGGCGCGGTGTTCTGCGCGGGGGCCGATCTCTCTGCAGTTTCGGGACCCCACGGCATAGATTTCATCGCCCCGTTCGAGCGGATGCTCGAACGTGTTGCCCGCTGCCGCGTGCCCGTGGTGGCTGCCATCAACGGTGCGGCTCTCGGCGGCGGGCTTCAGCTTGCTATCGCGTGCGACTTTCGAATAGCGATCGCAGTTGCCACACTGGGCATCCCGTCGAGCCGCCTCGGCGTTGTCGTGAACTTCGAGAACGTACGCCGGCTTGCGCTTCTCGTGGGCTTCGGGGTGGCAAAGGAGATACTTATGGCGGGGCGGACCTTCGCGGGAACTGAAGCCGTCCGGGTAGGCCTAATCAACGAGAGCGTCGAGGGTGATCTCGACGAGGTGGCCGATCGGTGGGCGCAAGACATCGTCGCGCTGGCTCCGCTGTCGGTACAGGGCGCAAAGCGCTCGCTCGAAGTTCTTGCAGATCACATCGGAGAGGCACGCCGGACGGCGCCGGACGACGTCGCTGCTATCGATGCACTTGTGCGGGAGGCGTACAAGTCGGCCGACCTTCGGGAAGGGCTCGCAGCGCTGCGCGAAAA